>NZ_JBWLUY010000002.1:0-522740 GCF_057784295.1 Mesorhizobium sp. CNPSo 4688 | reverse complement strand
GCGAAACCGCATCGAGCGCTTCTTCTGCAAACTCAAGCAGTTCCGCAGGGCCGCTACCCGCTTCGACAAGCTTGGTCGAAACTTCCTCGCAACTCTTACCCTCGCCTCCCTAAGGATTTGGCTGCGACACGTTGAGTCCACGCCCTAGGATCCATTCCGTGACATCGATCAAGACCGCCGCGGCGCAGGAAAAGGCCGAGCGCGATTTCCTGCCTGGCAGTGGATTTTTTGCACCGCCGCGACGCTCGTAGTTCGCGGCATGGATCCTCGGGGTCTGCGCGTCCGCTTCGCTTCCGCTCCGCCCGTGGATGACGAAAGTCAGGGCCTCCCGAACCGCCCTCCAAAAAAATTTCACAGTCACCATGAACCAGACCGTCTCCGCCGGCGACACACAGCCGTAACCAGAACCCAACCACGGAGACTTCCAATGACTTCTTTCCTGCGCGCTGCCTTCCTCGCCGCCGTCGCACTGTCGTCTCTGGCCGGATCGGCCATGGCAGATCAGACCATCACCTGTTCCAACACCCAGACCAACGACTGGTGGGCTGGCCGTTGTTGCGGCGCCGGCGACTCGAGCTGCCTTGGTCACGAGGGCCATGGCCACGACCATCACGACAATGGCGGCCGTGGTAGCACTGCCGGCAAGAAGTGATGCAACGTCTCGCCGGCGATCGCCTCTCCAATTGAGGCGAACGCCGGCAAGCGCCTCATGCCATCCTATCCAGTGCGTCCAAGCGCCGCCCGGATCGACGCTGTGATGCGGCGAAGCTCGGCTTCGTCCAGCTTCTCGATGTTTTCGGCCAGCAGATTGGCAAGTTCCGTCGCGGCTGGGCTGAGTCCCGACGTGTCGAGCTTTACCCTCGGGTGGGAGGCCTCGGCCAGCCGCGCCAGCTCCTCGGCATCGTCCCAGATAACGTTGAAATAGCCGATGATCTTCTGGATCAGCGTCCAGGTCGGCGCGCCGCGGCGGCCATGTTCCAGCGCCGACAGATAGGCGGCGGAAACACCGATCGCCTGCGCCATGTCTTTCTGGCGGACGCCGCGCTCGGCTCGAAGCGCCCGCAGTTTTTCCCCAAAAGGCGTCATTTAGCGTACTCGCCGAAGCCGGACATAGAGCGCGCCCGATCCGCCATGGTTGCGGGCGGCGTGGTCGTGGCTGGAGACCAGCGGCCGGAAGGCGGGCGTCGACAGCCAGGCAGGCACGGCACGCCGCAAGACGCCGTCGCCGCCCGATGACGAACCTTTTCCCGTAATGATCAGGACATAGCGGATGCCGCCGGCATGCGCCCGGTGCAAAAACGAAAACAGCAGCGAATAGGCCTCGTCCTGCGTCATGCCGTGCAAATCGACGCGGCCCTCGATCGGCAGCCGGCCCTTCTTCAACTTGTCCAGCGTCGGCTCGTCCAGCGCATGCGAAACATGTTGCGCCTTCGGCTTGGCGGCAGCGACCGGGCTGACAGCGACCGGCGCCTGCGCCGGCTTAGGGTCGGCGACGATGTCGGGGATGTCTACCGCCGTCCGGCCCTTCAGCGGCCGGGCGGTCCGCGCCACCAGGTTCCACAACACCCGGTCGTCCTCGCTGAGTCTATCGGGGCGCTTGCTCATCGATTCGTCTCCGAAACGAGAGCTCTTGGTACCAGCGCATAGAAATCCGCCTCGTTGCGCACGACCCCAGCGATCTCGCCGGCGCCATCGCCTGAACCGGCAAAGAGATCGCCCCGCGCCGGCCCGGTGATGGCCGAGCCGGTATCCTGCGCGATCATCAACCGCCGGAACGGCTTTTGCGTGAAGGCGGTCAGCGACGGCGCATCGATGTAGAACGGCGTGCCGAATGTGTGCAGCAGCCGGTCGACGGCGAGCGAGCGGCCCGGCGTCAGCGGCACCTTGGCCGCAGCGATCGGACCGAGCGTAGCGTCGTCGACATCGGCTTCGCGAAAGAAGATGTAGGAGCGGTTCTGCCAGAGGATCTCGTCAATGCGGTCGGGATGCGCCCTGAACCAGGCGCGGATCGACTGCATCGTCACCTTTTCCAGCGGGATCTCTCCGAGATCGGCGAGGATCTTGCCTGGTCCCGTAAACCGTTGGCCCGACTTAGCGGCATAGGTGACGCGGCAGAGCCGGCCGTCGGTCATCTTCAGCCGCGCCGCGCCCTGCACATGGATGAAGAAGGCATCGACTTGTTCCGCAAGCCAGGCGATTTCGAGGCCTTTGCCGGCCAGCGCGCCGCGCTCGATCTGGCCACGGTCGAAATACTCGACCGGCCCCTGCGGCGTGTCACGGGCGAAGGCCAGATACTCGTCCATGCCCTCGGGACGGTTGGCGCCGTCGATGTCGGTGAGATCGCCCGGCCGCGCCAAAAGCGGCACCGTGAATTCTTCCGTGCGCACCGGCGAGGCCTCGACCTCCGGTTCGTAGAAGCCGGTGACCAGACCCGCATTGTCAGCCTGAACCTTGGCTGGAACGAAATGACGCTCGAAGAAATCCTTGGCCGCCGACCGATTCGCCGGCGAAATGGAACGCGCCTCGTCATAGGCGCCGGCGAAGGCGTCGAACCGGACACCGAGCGAACCGGTGCGATAAGGCTTGTTCAGGATATGAAAGGCCGAACGGCGGAAGGCTTCGAAGGCGGCAAGGTGATCGTCCGCAGCCCAGCCGGGAAGATCATCAAAGGATTTCTCGACGAAAAGGGACGATAGCGACACCGTGGCCCCGCCAATGTCCAGGATTCAGTCTTCTTCCTCGGTGGCGACCAGCTTCCAGTTCGGATCGCGCGAGGGTGTGTCGCGGGCGAAGGTCCAGACATCCTTGACCTCGGCCACCGTCTCGGGATCGCCATCGATGACAGCACCCGCCTTGTCGCGGGTCGCCGAAATCAGCTCGCTGACGATGCGCAGCGTGATGTGGGCCTCGCCACCCTTCATCTCGGCCGAGACGATGTCGGCCTTGTCGATGCCGACGAAGGAGGACTGGATCTTTTCGGCTTTCGCCTCGCGGTCGCCTATGGCGGCGACGAAACCATCAAAAACCTCACGCGACAAAAGGTTCTTCAGCGTTTTGCGGTCGCCATCGGCATAGGCCATGACGATCATCTCATAGGCCATCTTGGCGCCGTCGACGAAACCCTTCGGGTCGAAGGACGGATCATTGTCCTTGATCGTGCGCAGGCCTTTGTTCAGATCGGTGTCGGGCTTGGCGAAAGCGTCGATGGCCGCATAGGTCTCGGCAGCCGTCTCGCCCGGCAGGCGCTTGCGCGGCAGTGAAACCACATTTTCGGGCTTTTGGGTCGCGTCCTTGTCGTTGCGGCTGGCCGTATAGGGATCGAAGGGCGGGCGTTCGCTGCCCGTGCGGCGGCCGAGCACGTTGCGCAGCTGGAAAAAGATCACCACTGCGGCAATCAGAAAGAAAATGGTGCCGAAGTCGAAGAATCCCATATCTTTCGCCAATCAATCCCTGACCTGGCCGGGACCGCCGGCCAATCCTGGTCGCGGTCGCATAGCGTTCAACATGCAAAGCATATAGAACGCATGGCGCAATCATTCAAATCAAAGGCAGGCATACCTATCTAACGGCCTCAGTGCCAGCGGCGATTGTACGCCGTCCGGCAAAACATGGAAACGATCGGTCAAGACTTGCGCATTTCCTTCCTCCCTTTGTTCCTGCTTTCGCTGCCGTTGCTGGAAATCGCCGGTTTCGTCATTGTCGGCCGCGAGATCGGGGCGCTGGCCACGGTCGGCCTCGTGCTGGCTTCCAGCATTGCCGGCGTGCTTATGCTCCGGCACCAGGGCTTTGGCGTCATGGCGCGGGTGCGCGCCGAGATGGCCGGCGGCGGCGACCCCAGCCGCCAGCTCGCGCATGGCGCCATGATCGTGGTCGCCGCGATCCTTTTGATCATCCCCGGCTTCATCACCGACATTATCGGCCTGTTGCTGTTCCTGCCGCCGGTGCGCGATTTTGCCTGGCGCCGGCTCAAGGGCCGCATCGTCCTGGCCACCGATTTCACCGCCAGTGGTTTCCGTAGCAGGTCGCGCGACAAGGTCATCGATCTCGACGACGGCGACTATTCGCGCGAGGACGATTTCAAGCGCGGTCCCGACCACAATTCGCCGTGGCGGCGGCTGAAAGACGACTGAGATCGTTCCGTCTTGATCCTTCCGGTGACAAGGCGGCAAACCTTGTCTTGTCATGCCGACCATGCTAGCCAACGCCCGATTTCAATTCGGTCAGCGCTGCTGCCCAGGCAAAAGGATCAAGGCTCATGGCCAGCAAAGATGACGCGCCGGTCGGCGCCACAAACGGCAACGGCGAAACGGCACAGCCGTCGCTTAACGTGCTTGCCCAGTATGTGAAGGACCTGTCCTTCGAAAGCCCCGGCGCGCCGAACTCGCTGCGCGGCCGCGACAAGGCCCCCGGCATCGCCATCAACGTCAATGTTAACGCCAACCCGCTCTCCGACAAGCAGTTCGACGTCAATTTGACGTTGAACGCCAAGGCCTCCTTCGACCAGGAAGTGCTGTTCAATGTCGAGCTGGTCTATGGCGGCGTCTTTTCCATCGCCGGCTTCCCGCAGGAACACATGCTGCCGATCCTGTTCATCGAATGCCCCCGGCTCCTGTTCCCCTTCGCCCGCCAGATCATCGCCGAAGCCACCCGCAATGGCGGCTTCCCGCCACTGATGCTCGACCCGATCGATTTCGCGCAGATGTTCCAGCAGAAGCTGGCCGAGGACCAGGCGGCCTCGAAGGTCAAGGTGAGCTGAGGGTTCGCCACTATGGATTGAAAAGCCCGGCCTTGTGCCGGGCTTTCTATTGGAGAGGGGGCGTGACGGAACGCTAGCTCTCCGATCTGTTTACCCCGCCGCCACCTTCAGCCACAGCGCCTTTTCACCCAGCGTCGCCACCAGACCCGCATGCGCCGCACGCTCGCCCTCGGTCAGGCGTGGCGGCAGGGCGATCGGCCGGGCGCCGATCGAGATATCGATGTCGGCGACGTCACCATTGCCATTGACCTGCACCGCCACCGTTTCGAGGATCAGCGCCGCCTGCTTGCCGCCGATGAGCTCGATGTAGACTTCGGCCAGCAGTTCGGAATCGAGCAGCGCGCCGTGCTTGGTGCGGTGGCCATTGTCGATGCCGTAGCGGCGGCAGAGCGCATCGAGCGAATTGGGACCCATCGGGTGCTTGCGCCGCGCCAGCGCCAGCGTGTCGACGACGCGCCCGGTGTCGATGACCGGCTGGCCGAGCCGGCCGAATTCGGTGTTGAGAAAGCCGATATCGAAATTGGCGTTGTGGGCGACGAGCTTGGCGCCGTCGGTGAAGGCCAGCCATTCCTCGGCGATTTCGGCAAAGGTCGGCTTGCCGACCAGGTCGGCGGCGCTGATGCCGTGCACGGCCTGCGCCTCGTGATGGACGGCGCGCCCCTGCGGATTGATGAATTTGTGGAAGGTGCGGCCGGTCGGGAAGCGGTTGACCAGTTCGACCCCGCCAAGCTCGATAATGCGGTCGTCGCGCATGTCGAGGCCGGTGGTTTCGGTATCGAAGATGATCTCACGCATCGAATCAGCTCACTCCTAGGGGAGTAGAATCATAGAGCGGAACAAAATGGCAATGGGCTATGCCGACAGCCTGCCGTCAGGAGCCTGATGGGCCGGACTTATCCCCCGGGAGTTGGCTAGCTGGTTCAGCGCTCGGAAAGTTCGGCGATGATGGCGCCGACCGCTGCACGTGCCGCCTCCATCCCTTCACCCGTGTCGATGACGAAATCGGCCAGCCGGCGTTTTTCAGCGTCGGGCACCTGCTTGGCCAGGATCGCCGCCAGCTTTTCCTCGCTCATGCCGGGCCGCGCCAGCACGCGAGCGCGCTGGATGTCGGCCGGTGCGGTGACGACGACGACCTTGTCGACGCGGTTGCGGCCGCCGGTCTCGAACAGCAGCGGAATATCGAGCACGACCAGCGGCGCGCCGGCGGCGCGGTGTCTTGTCAGAAAGACTTCGGCATCGGCGCGGACCAGCGGGTGGATGATTGTCTCCAATGTCTTCAGCGCGGCGGCGTCACCCAGCACCCGCGCACCTAATTTCGCACGGTCTACGACGCCGGACACTGTGGTGCCGGGAAAGGCTGCTTCGACCAAGGGCGCAGCCTTGCCGGAATAAAGCCGATGCACGGTCTCATCGGAATCATGCACTGGCACGCCGGCGTCGGCGAACATCTTCGCCGTCGTCGACTTACCCATGCCGATCGATCCGGTGAGGCCGAGCACGATCATCACTTTGCGCCCGTCATTTGGCGACGATGTCGGCGACGATCATCTGCCGCAATTCCGGCGTGACCTCCGGTCTCTTGCCGAACCAGCGTTCGAAGCCAGGCACCGCCTGGTGCAGCAGCATGCCGAGCCCGTCGACCGTCTTCAGATTTCTCGCGCGGGCGGCGGCGAGAAGCGGCGTCTCCAGCGGCACATAGACAATGTCGGCGACAATGGCGTGGCCAGGCAGGCCTGCCGGATCGGCGGCGAGCGTAGCATCGCCATGCATGCCGAGCGCCGTGGTGTTGACGAGCAGACCGGCATCGCCAAGCAGGTCGCCGACCGCACCATGCGCTGTAACGCCGGCGCCGAAGCGGTCTGCCAGTTCCTGCGCCCGCGCCAGCGTGCGGTTGACCATGCGGATATCCTTGACGCCGCGCACTTTCAGCGCGTGGATAACCGCGCGCGAAGCCCCACCGGCGCCGAGCACTACGGCGGGACCGTTTTTGTCCCAGCCCGGCGCGTGCTCGTCGAGATTGCCGGCAAACCCGAGCCAGTCGGAATTGCCGCCCCACAGCAGGCCGTCTTCCAGCCACAGCATGTTGACGGCGCCGATCATTTCCGCCGCTTCGTCACGGCGCTCGACCCGGGCGAAGGCGACTTCCTTGTGCGGGATGGTGACGTTGCCGCCTTGAAACCCATTGGCATGGAGCGAGGAGAGGAACTCGGGAAAATCAGCCGGCGCGACATCGATCGCCCGGTAGCTGCCGTCGATGCCGTATTTCTTCAGCCAGTAGCCATGGATCTTCGGCGAGCGCGAATGCGCGATCGGGTGGCCGGTGACAAAAGCTTTTTTCTCAACCATCGATGGCTCCCAGCGCCCGCAATTCCTTTAGCACCGGCAAGAGCGGCAGGCCGACAATGGTGAAATAGTCGCCTTCGATCTTTTCGAACAGCTGGATGCCTTCGCCCTCTATCTGGTAGGCGCCGACGCTGGCCAGCGCCTTGGCGCCGACATGGGCCAGGTGCCGGCCGATGAAAGCCGGGTTGAGCTTGCGCATGGTGAGACTGGCGACGCCGACATGGCGCCACAGCACAGCGCCGTTTCGGCAGAGCACGGCGGCGCTGTTCAGCTGATGGGTCTTGCCCGACAGCGCCAGCAGATGTCGGCGGGCGCCTTCCATGTCGGCCGGTTTGTGGAACACTTCATCTCCCAGTGACAAAGTCTGGTCGCAGCCGAGCACCAGGGCGCCAGGTTTGCGCTCACTGACCTCGGTAGCCTTGGCCTCGGCGAGGATCAGGGCGACATCTTCCGGCGACACGCCGCTATCCTGCAACGGCGCCTCGAGTGCACGCTCGTCGACCTCGGCCGGGACGGCTTCGATGTCGAGCCCGGCATTGACGAGCATGGCTTTGCGGAACGGACTGCCGGAAGCGAGGATGATTTTTTCGGTCATGTAGCACTCGGCGCAGATACAGGGACGGTTGGAGTATTGGGCGTTAATCCGCAACGTTGACGCCGCCCCTCATTGTCCTGCCGGACATTTCTCCCCGTATAGTGACGGGGAGAAAGGGCAGCTTCGGTCCACGCGCCACCTCTTGCCACGCTGGTGATTGGCGAAACCATCGAAGGCAGCGCCCCTCTCCCCGTCACTGTACGGGGAGAGGATGCCAGCAGGCAGGTGAGGGGCAGCGCCGAACCTCCACCAGGAAGAGCGCAAACTCATTCTTCGCTCATCTATCTATTCTTCCCCCGCAGGGCAACGATCGCTGCGGCGGTCTCCTCGATCGAGCGGCGGCTGACGTCGATCATCGGCCAGTTGTGGCGGGTGCAGATCTGGCGGGCATAGGCGAGCTCTTCGGTGATCAAGGCGCGGTCGACATAGTCGGTCGCTTCGTAAGTGCTGCTGTTGCCGAGGATGCGGTTTTGCCGGACATGCGAGATGCGCTCGGCGGTGGCAATCAGGCCGACGATCAGCGGCTTGCTGGCGCTGACCAGGCTTTCCGGCACCGGCACGCCGAGCACGATTGGGATGTTGGCGGTCTTGATGCCGCGGTTGGCGAGATAGATGCTGGTCGGCGTCTTCGATGTCCTGGAAATGCCGATCAGAACGATGTCGGCATCATCCATGTTGGCAGGCAGCTGGCCGTCATCATGCTCCATGGTGAAGTTCAACGCATCGATGCGGCGGAAATAGTCGGCGTCGAGCACATGCTGGGCGCCGACGCGGCGGCCGGCCGGGGTGCCGAGATAGGACTGGAAGACGGTCAGAACCGGCTCCAGCACCGAGACGCAGGGCAGGCCCATCGCGGCACAACGCTCGTCAATGCCGCGCGCCAGCTTCTGGTCGACCACCGTATAAAGAATGATGCCCGGTTCCTCCTCGATGTCCTCGAACACTTTCGCCACCTGCTTTTCGGTGCGGATGAGCGGGTAGATGTGCTCAATGGCGCGCGCATCCTTGTATTGCGCCGAGGCTGCCCGGCCGGCCGCCAGCAGCGTTTCGCCGGTGGCGTCGGAAATCAGATGCAGGTGGAAGAAGCTCTGGGGTTTGTTCACAGGGGGCACCTGGGGCTGTGGGCTTGTGTGGATAAGCAGGGGCCGGAAAGGCGACCGGCTGAGGCGACTGTATCAGAAGGCGGGTTGTCCACAATTCGGTGCGCTGTCGGCTTCGTCGGGCGGCTGGGGACAAATCTGGGGACGGGGGTTTTTGCCAGCGCTTCATCCACAGAGCCGGTTTTGCGAGGCTGGCGTCAAGCCCTTGACTCCAGTGATGGAATCCCGGTCATCCACACTCTCCGCCAATCCCCTGAGAGAAGCACGCGACAATATGCTGGCTGGCCTTTTCGAGGGCAAAGCGGGACAGGTGACAACCACCACAACCAACAGACTCTTAGAATCAGAAGATTCTAGAAATAGACTATTTAATTATAAGAGAAGGCAGGGAAGAGAGCGCTCAATGCCCGAGAACCGCATCATGCTGGACGTGCTGAGAGGCAAGGCAGCGTTTCCGCCGCCACTCTGGATGATGCGTCAGGCCGGGCGCTATCTGCCGGAGTATCGCGAGACCCGGAATCGCGCCGGATCCTTCCTCGATCTCTGCTACAATCCGGACCTCGCCGTCGAAGTGACGCTGCAGCCGATCGAACGCTTCGGCTTTGATGCCTCGATCCTGTTCTCCGACATTCTGGTCGTGCCGCATGCGCTGGGCCGTGACGTGCGCTTCGAGGAGGGCCGCGGACCGCTGCTGACGCCGATCACCGCGACGGAGATTTCTGCCCTCGACGGCGAAACGTTTCACGTGAATCTCGAACCGGTCTACGAGACGGTTCGCCGATTGCGGGCAAAACTGCCTGACGAGACGACATTGATCGGCTTCTGCGGCGCGCCGTGGACAGTGGCGACCTATATGATCGCCGGCCATGGCACGCCTGACCAGGCGCCGGCCAGGCTGTTTGCCTATCGCGAGCCGGTGGCGTTCCAACAGCTTTTGAAAGTACTCGCCGATCATTCGGCGGCCTATCTTATCCGTCAGATCGAGGCCGGCGCTGACGTAGTGCAGATTTTCGATTCCTGGTCCGGTGTGCTCGACGATGCGTCGTTCGACTTGTTCTGCGTGCAGCCCGTGGCGGAGATCGTCCGGCAGGTGAAGGCGGTCCATCCAGACGTTCCGATCATCGGTTTTCCCAAGGGCGCCGGCACCCGCTACCAAAACTATCGTGAGAAGACCGGTGTAACGGGGCTGGGGATCGACTGGACGGTACCCCTGGACGCGGCGAAGGCATTGCAGGCCGGTGGCGCCGTGCAAGGCAATCTCGATCCCTTGCGGCTCGTGGCTGGCGGCAAAGCTCTGTCCGATGGCGTCGATGCGATCCTCAAGGCGCTGGGCGACGGGCCGCTGATTTTCAATCTCGGCCACGGCATCACGCCGGAGACGCCGGTGGCGCATGTCGAAGCTATGGTGAAGCAGGTGCGGAGTGCGACACGCTGATGGCTCATTCAGACAACACGGGTAACGCTGCCAGCGGCATGGGTCAGGCGATGATGCGCATGACCATCGGCATTGTTGTCCTGGTGGTTCTCACCGCACTTCTGTTTCTTGTCGCGTCTGACGATTTCTATCCTTGGGCGAAGGCGATCCATATCCTTGCTGTCATCGCCTGGATGGCGGGCATGCTCTACCTGCCGCGGCTGCTGGTCTACCACGCCGATGCCGAGAAAGGCTCGGTTCAGTCTGAAACCTTCAAGGTGATGGAGCGGCGCCTGCTGCGCGGCATCATCAATCCGGCCATGGTCATCACCTGGGTGTTCGGCCTGTGGATGGCCTGGAAGATCTTCGGTTTTCACGGCGGCTGGCTGCACGCCAAGATTGGCTTGGTGCTTCTGTTATCGGGCGTGCATGGGTATTTGGCGGGCGCTGTCCGCAAATTTGCTGAGGATCGCAACGAAAAACCGGCGAGGCACTGGCGGATCGTCAACGAGATCCCCACATTGCTGATGATCGCCATTGTGATCCTGGTTGTGGTCAAGCCGTTTTAGGCGCTTGTCTGACGCAATTCCGGACGGAAAACCGCCAACACTTTTCTTGGAATTGCTTTTATCGGCGCCACAAAACGCAGCTTGCTCTTTCAAACGACCGACGATACAAGACGGGTCTTCCTTCCCGTCATGCGCCGCCCATTTCGATTTTCGGCCGCGCCCGGCATTTGTCGCATCCAGCCGATATTTCCCTCAAAAAGCCTACTCAGAGTCCGTCTATGCAAGAAATGAAACTCGCAGAGTTCAAGAACAAGAAACCGCCAGAGCTGATCGCTTATGCCGAATCGCTCGAGGTAGAAAACGCCAGCGTCATGCGCAAGCAGGAGCTGATGTTTGCCATCCTGAAGAAACTGGCCGCCCAGGAAATCGAGATCATCGGTGACGGTGTGGTCGAGGTGCTGCAGGACGGTTTCGGTTTCCTGCGCTCCGCCAACGCCAACTACCTGCCCGGTCCCGACGATATCTACATCTCGCCCTCGCAGATCCGACGCTTCTCGCTGAAGACCGGCGACACCGTCGAAGGGCCGATCCGCAGCCCGAAAGAGGGCGAGCGCTATTTCGCCCTGCTCAAGGTCAACACCATCAATTTCGACGATCCCGAAAAGATCCGTCACAAGATCCACTTCGACAATCTGACGCCGCTCTATCCGACCAAGCGGCTGAAGATGGAGATCGACAATCCGACCAGCAAGGACATCTCGCCGCGCGTCATCGACCTGGTGGCGCCGATCGGCAAGGGACAGCGCGCGCTGATCAACGCGCAGCCGCGCACCGGTAAAACCGTGCTGATGCAGAACATCGCGCATTCGATCACCGCCAACCATCCGGAATGCTATCTGATCGTGCTTCTGATCGACGAGCGGCCCGAGGAAGTGACCGACATGCAGCGCTCGGTGAAGGGCGAGGTTATCTCCTCGACCTTCGACGAACCGGCGGTGCGTCACGTCCAGGTCGCCGAAATGGTCATCGAGAAGGCCAAGCGCCTGGTCGAGCATGGCCGCGACGTCGTCATCCTGCTCGATTCGATCACCCGCCTCGGCCGCGCTTACAACACCGTGGTGCCGTCATCCGGCAAGGTGCTGACCGGCGGTGTCGACGCCAATGCGCTGCAGCGACCGAAGCGCTTCTTCGGCGCGGCGCGCAACATCGAGGAAGGCGGCTCGCTGACCATCATCGCCACCGCGCTGATCGACACTGGCAGCCGTATGGACGAAGTCATCTTCGAAGAGTTCAAGGGCACTGGCAACTGCGAAATCCAGCTCGACCGCAAGGTCGCCGACAAGCGCATCTATCCGGCCATGGATATCTTGAAGTCCGGCACCCGCAAGGAAGACCTGCTGGTCTCCAAGCAGGATCTGCAGAAGATTTTCGTTCTGCGCCGCATCCTGGCGCCGATGGGCACCACCGACGCGATCGAGTTCCTCATCGACAAGCTGAAGCAGACCAAGACGAATGCGGATTTCTTCGATTCGATGAATACGTAGGTTTCTTACCCTCCCCCTTGTGGGGAGGGTCGATCCGCGAAGCGGAGCGGGGTGGGGTCCGCGCCAAGGCAGCGCTTTACGAGCACCCCCACCCCGTCTCACGATCCCCCCGCTCCGCTACGATCATGAGCCGACCCTCCCCACCAGGGGGAGGGTAAGACGCGCTACCTTCGCCGCAACAGCCGCTCCAGCTCCCCAACATCCGTCACCGCCGGCAGGCACACCTGCCCCGTGCACAGCCATGCACCCGGTCGATCGGTCGGAGGCAAGACACCACCCGGCAAAATCGGTCGATTCGCATCCGTTCCGATTGCCACGACGATGTCGATCCGACGCGGGTCAGGATTCCGATTCGCAACCGGAACGAGGCTTGGACTCTCTGATGAATCGACCAGCACCAGCTTCAATGGCTCGAGCGCCAGGGTACAGGCGTTAATGATGCCGGCCTGGCCATAGGACTGCTGCCCTGCCCGCCCCATGGCGTGTTCGGCGACCCGCCACGCTTTGTCCTGCAGATCGAGATCGCCGATAACCGAGGCCAGCCGCACCAGGGCTTCGATGATCTGGCTGGTGGCCGAAGAAATCGCCTCGTCGACATCGCCGCGGATTCGGATCGGCACATCGATGCTGTCGGACGCCGTCAAATAATAGCCGGTCCCGTCGCCATCCCGGTGCCAGCGGTCGAGCTGGTCGATGAACTGCCTCGCTCGATCGACGTAGCTTGAGTCGCCTGTCGCTTCGAACAACGCAATCGCCGCATTGGTCATTGCGACATAGTCGCTGGACAGCGCCGGAAACAGTTTCTTGGCGCCGAGCATGGAGTGAGGCAGGCGGCCGTCCTGGCTGGCTTGGGCAATGTGATCGAACGCCGTTGCGGCCGCGGCGATCCAGTCGCGCCGGCCCAGCGATCGGCCGGCTTCGGCGAGCGCCGCGATCATCAGGCCGTTCCAGTCGGTTAGCGCCTTGCCGTCCCTACCCGGCCGGACGCGCTGCTCCCGTGCCGCCAGCAGCTTTTCCTTGAGCGGGACCAATACATTCCGGTCAGGCACGCTTTGGCTTTGCTGTGCATCCGTCTGATGGACAATCGGCCTGCCTTCCCAGCCATGCGGCGCTGAGAGCGTAAAGTATTTGAAAAACAAGGTCGAATCGTCGCCGAGCACGGTGTCGATCTCATCCTTGCTCCAGGTGTAGAAAAGCCCCTCCTCGCCGTCGCTGTCGGCATCGAGGCTGGCGGCGAAGGCGCCGCCATCGACGCGCATTTCGCGCAGCAGCCAGGCGACCGTGTCTTCGATTCGTATCCGGAACAAATCGTTACCGGTCGGGGCATAGGCCCAGTTGCACAGGCGGATGAGCTGGGCATTGTCGTAGAGCATCTTTTCGAAATGCGGCACCAGCCACTCGGCATCCGTGGAGTAACGGCTCAAGCCCCCGCCGATATGGTCGTAAATGCCGCCGGCCAGCATCTTTTCCAGGCTGATGAGAACGGCGTCGCGATGGGAAGCCGCGCCGTCGCGCAGCCAGGACAGCCACAGCGTGTGCATGAACGGCGCGTTGGGAAACTTTGGCGCGCCGCGCAAGCCGCCGAGATCGCGGTCGATCATGCCGTCAATGCGGCCGGCAAGATCGCTGAGCGTCTCCTTGTCGAGCACGGCCTTGGCGTGGACGCCGGCCAGGCGCGCCTCGACATGATTGGTCAAGCCGGCGGCGCTCTGGTCCAGGCTTTCCCGCTTCTCGCGCCAGGCCTTGTCGACGGCTTCCATAACCTGGACGAAGCCCGGGCGGCCATAACGGGCCTCGCGCGGGAAATAAGTGCCGCCCCAGAACGGCTTGCCGTCCGGGTTGAGGAACATGGTCAGCGGCCAGCCGCCCTGCTCGCCCATCGACGACAGAGCGGCCATATAGATCTGGTCGATGTCCGGCCGTTCCTCGCGATCGACCTTGATATTGACGAACAGCCGGTTCATGACGGCGGCGACCTGGTCGTTTTCGAAACTTTCATGCGCCATGACATGGCACCAGTGGCAGGCGGCGTAGCCGATCGAGAGCAGGATCGGCCGCTGCAAAGCCTTGGCTTCCGCCAGTGCCGCCGGCGACCAGGCCCGCCAATGCACGGGATTGCCGCTGTGCTGCTGCAGATAGGGGCTGGCTTCTTCGGCAAGCAGGTTTTGCGCAGGCAAGGTCACGGGCGGGCAAGCTCGGTTGGGCGGTGTCGGGATAAAATTCAAGCTAGGGCGATTGGCTAGAGCGGGCAAATGATTTCAGGCGATTCGATAGTTGCGCTGTCCAGCGGCCGCCTCCCCGCCGGCATTGCTGTCATTCGCATTTCCGGACCGAAGACTCGATTCGTTGTCGAAACGATTGCCGGAAGCATGGTTGAGGACCGTGTTGCCGCCTTGCGCAAGTTCCGGGCGGCCGACGGGTCACTGATCGACCACGGCCTGGTGCTGTTTTTTCCCGGGCCGAACAGTTTTACCGGCGAGGATGTCGCCGAGTTCCATGTCCATGGCGGCCGCGCCGTTGCCGGCAAGATGCTGGAGACGATTGCGAGTTTTGATGGGGTGCGCCATGCCGAGCCCGGCGAATTCACCCGGCGCGCCTTTCTCAACGGCAAGCTCGATCTGGTCGAGACGGAGGCGCTGGCCGATCTCGTCAACGCCGAAACCGAGGCGCAGCGCCGCTTTGCGGTGCAAAATGCCGAGGGCGCGCAGAGCGCGCTCTATCTCGGATGGCGCCGGCGGCTAATTCATGCACGGGCAATGATTGAGGCCGAGATCGACTTCTCTGACGAGGAGGATGTCCCCGGGTCGGTTTCGGATACGGTCTGGTCGGATGTCCGGGCGATGATTGATGAGATCGGCCGCCATATCGATGGTTTCCATGCCGCGGAAATTATTCGCGACGGTTTCGAGGTGGTTATCCTCGGCGCACCCAATGCCGGCAAGTCCAGTCTGTTCAACGCGCTTGCCCGGCGCGAGGCGGCGATTGTCACCGATGAGCCAGGCACGACGCGGGATTTGCTTGAGGTGGTGCTGGACCTCAACGGCGTGCGGGTAAGGGTGACCGACACGGCGGGCCTGCGCGAAGCGCCGGGCAAGGTGGAAGCCATCGGCATCGAGAAGGCGCGCGCCAAGGCGCGGACGGCGGATCTGATGCTGCTGCTAGAAGATCTGGCGAATCCAGTTGCGATTGGAGACACGCCGAAGGGCACCCCAGCTCTGAGAATCGGCACCAAGGTCGATCTGCTGAAAGGTGGACCGCGGCCTGGTGCCTATGACGCTACGATCTCGACCATGGATGGGACAGGTTTGGCTGAACTGCTGGCTGACATTGGAGGCCGCGCTGCCGCAGCGATTGGCGATGCCGGCGATATCCTGCCGTCGCGGTTGCGGCATGTGGAGTTGCTCAAGGAGACCATGCGCTTTCTGACCTCGGCTTTGTCGGGACAAGAACGCGGCCAGGAACTGCGGGCGGAAGAACTACGCCTTGCCGCGGACCGACTAGGTCGCATCGTCGGTGCGGTCGATGTCGAGGATTTGCTCGACGTGATCTTCTGGCAGTTTTGCATTGGGAAGTGACTCACGTGAAACAGTCCGGCGTCGCACCAGATGACTCACGTGAAACATCGATAGTGCAGCTGGTTCACGTGAAACGGGTCGCGTCAATGGGACGGAAGTCAGCGCTGCCCCTCATTGTCCTGCCGGACATTTCTCCCCGTATAGTGACGGGGAGAAAGACGCTGTCACTGGGAACTTCGCCAGCCACTAAAGTTGTAGCCGGCATCTGGGCTGTACCTTCTCCCCGTTCACGGGGAGAAGATGCCGGCAGGCAGATGAGGGGCAGCACTAGCCTGTGTAGGTCATAGGTCTCTGCCCCGGTGACTCACGTGAAACATTGCTGCCGAGCGCTCCTTTACGTTTAACGTGAAACGAATCGCCCGCAATCCTTGACAGCGCCGTCTCGCGGGGACATGTGTCGGGCAATCTCTGAATCTGGAACGAAAGATGATCGATCACTATGATGTGGTTGTGGTGGGCGGCGGCCATGCCGGGTGCGAGGCGGCGAGCGCTGCCGCGCGCGCCGGCGCGAGGGCGGCGCTGGTCACGCTGCGCTTCGACACGATCGGCGTCATGTCTTGCAATCCCGCAATCGGCGGGCTCGGCAAAGGCCATCTGGTGCGCGAGATCGACGCCATGGACGGGCTGATGGGCCGGGTGGCGGACGCGGCCGGCATCCAATTCCGCCTGCTCAACCGGCGCAAGGGCCCCGCCGTGCGCGGACCGCGCACCCAGGCCGATCGCAAGCTTTATCGGCTGGCTATGCAGGAAGCGATTCGGCAGCAGAACGATCTCGACGTCGTCGAAGGGGAAGTTCTGGACTTCGAGATCGACAACGGGCGGATCGCCGCCGTGCTGCTGGCCGACGGGCGGCGACTGGCCTGCGGCGCCGTCGTTCTAACCACCGGCACCTTCCTGCGCGGCCTTATCCATATTGGCGAGAAGAAGATCGTCGCCGGGCGCATGAATGAGCAGGCAAGCCTCGGCCTATCGGCTACGATGAGCCGCGCCGGCTTTGCGCTCGGCCGGCTGAAGACCGGCACCCCGCCGCGGCTGGATGGCCGCACCATCGACTGGGCGGAGCTGGAAAGCCAGGCGGCGGATGAGCATCCCGTGCCGTTCTCGTTGATGACCGATACGATCCAGAATCCGCAGATCCATTGCGGCATCACCCGCACGACGCCGGCCACGCACGACCTCATCCGCGCCAATCTCGGTCGCTCGGCCATGTATTCCGGCTCGATAGAAGGGGTCGGGCCGCGCTATTGCCCGTCGATCGAAGACAAAATCGTCAAGTTCGGCGATCGCGAGGGACATCAGATCTTCCTTGAGCCGGAAGGGCTCGACGACGACACCGTCTACCCCAATGGCATTTCGACCTCCCTGCCCGAGGATGTGCAGCTCGACATTCTGAAGACTATCCCGGGGCTGGAGCGGGCGACCATGCTGCAGCCGGGCTACGCCATCGAATACGACCACGTCGATCCGCGCGAACTCGAGCCGACGCTGGAGACCAAGCGCATCGCCGGCCTATTCCTGGCCGGGCAGATCAACGGCACCACCGGTTACGAAGAAGCCGGTGCGCAAGGCCTGCTCGCCGGGCTGAATGCCGCGCGCAACGCAGGCGCCAGTGACCAAATCGTGCTCAGCCGCACCGAGGCCTATATCGGCGTGATGGTCGACGATCTCACCAGCCGCGGTATTGCCGAGCCCTACCGCATGTTTACCTCACGGGCTGAGTTCCGGCTGTCGCTGCGCGCCGACAATGCCGATGAGCGGCTGACGCCGCTGGCGATGCGGCTGGGGATTGCATCGGTGCAGCGGACGCAGCGGTTCAACCAGATCACTGTTGATCTTGAGAAGGCGCGCGAACTGGCAATTGCCACGACAATGACGCCGAATGAAGCGGCGCGGCATGGGTTGGAGGTCAACAAGGATGGTGTGCGCCGCTCCGCCTATGAGTTGCTCGCATATCCCGGCGTCGATGTTGGCTGGCTGGCCCGCGTCGCGCCGGCATTCGGCGCCATCGACGCCAAGACGGCCGAGCGGCTCGAAACGGAAGCGAAATATTCGGTTTACCTCGATCGCCAGCAGGCTGATGTCGCTCAGATCCGGCATGAGGAAAGCCGACTGATCCCTACCTCTGTCGATTTTGCCGATGTTCCAGGACTTTCTAATGAGCTAAAACAGAAGATGCGGACGCGGCAGCCGCGCTCGATTGCCGATGCGCAGCGTATGGAAGGCATGACGCCGGCGGCGCTCGCGATCATTGTCGCGCATGTCCGCAATGCCGAATCGGCTGCGCAAAGGGCCGTCGCGTGAGCGCTGCCTCATGGACGAGCCTGCAAGAGGCTGCGGGACCGGTTTCACGTGAAACATTCGAGCGCCTGGTGGCGTTCGAACAGCTGTTCCTGAAATGGAATCGCAGCATCAACCTGGCCGCACCGTCGACGCTCGACGATGTCTGGGGCCGGCATATTCTGGACAGCGCGCAACTGGCGCGAATCGCACCTGAGGCAAAACGCTGGGCCGATCTCGGTTCGGGCGGCGGTTTTCCCGGCCTGGTGCTGGCTTTCCTGTTGGTCGAGCGGCACGGCGCGTCGATCGATCTGGTCGAGAGCAACCGCAAGAAAGCATCGTTCCTGCAGGCGGTGATCGGCCAGTTCGGTTTGCCGGCTCGGGTCGTCGCTCGGCGCATCGACGACAGCTATGCTCTTGTTTCCACGCCGGAAATTGTCACGGCCAGGGCGCTGGCGGCGCTGCCCGCCCTGCTCGATCTGTCGGCGCCATGGCTGACCAAGGGGTCGCGCGCTCTGTTCCACAAAGGCCGGGATTACCGCGCCGAAGTGGAAGAAAGCACTCACCGCTGGGCCTTCGATCTGGTAGAACATCCGAGCATGACCGACGCCCATGGCGTCATCCTCGAAGTGACCGATCTGCGGACTGCGTAAGCCTCTCTCGCAACCGCTTGACGACCCTTTTGGCGACCCGCGAAATGAATATTTGGCATAGACCCATGAAAACTGGCCCCCGCATCATCACCGTCGCCAACCAGAAGGGCGGCGTCGGCAAGACCACCACCGCCATCAATCTGGCCACGGCGCTGGCCGCCATCGGCGAAAAGGTGCTGATTGTCGATCTCGATCCGCAAGGCAATGCCTCGACGGGTCTCGGCATCGACCGCAAGGACCGCACCGTCTCCTCCTATGACGTGCTGACCGGCGAGCTTGACCTGGAAGCTGCGGCGATCCCGACGGCGGTGCCTGGCCTGTCGATCGTGCCGTCGACGCTCGACCTGCTCGGCATCGAGATGGAAATCGCCTCGGCGCCCGACCGGGTGCTGAAGCTGCGCAATGCGCTGCGTGCCGCGTCCGAGCGCGGCGCGCCGTTCGGCTATGTGCTGATCGACTGCCCGCCATCGCTCAACCTTTTGACTTTGAATTCAATGGCGGCAGCCGATTCCGTTCTCGTGCCGCTGCAATGCGAATTCTTCGCGCTGGAAGGTCTCAGCCAACTGCTCGAAACGGTCGAGCAGGTGCGCCGCACGATCAATCCGGACCTGATCATCCAGGGCATCGTGCTGACCATGTATGACGGCCGCAACAACCTCGCCAACCAGGTGGTGCAGGATGTGCGGGCGCATATGGGCGACAAGGTTTACGAGACCATCATCCCGCGCAATGTGCGTGTGTCCGAGGCGCCGTCCTACGGCAAGCCGGCGATTCTCTATGATTTGAAGTGCTCGGGCAGCCAGGCCTATCTGCAGTTGGCCTCCGAAGTGATCCGCCGCGAGCGTAAATTGCGCGCCGCTTAATTAGGGTTGGCTCATAAACCAAGCCGATTCGATACCGAAACGATTTGAAGACCTGGAACAGAGATGAGCGAAGACCTTTCGAGAAAAAGACTGGGGCGGGGATTGGCGGCGCTGATCGGCGAGATCGATCGTCCGGTGGCGGCAGAAAAGCCGGCCGCCAGCGCCGATGGCAAGGTGCCGATCGAATTCCTGAGCCCGAACCCGAAAAACCCGCGCCGGCATTTTGGCGACGCCGACCTAACCGACCTGGCGCAGTCGATCCGCGAACATGGCGTGGTGCAGCCGGTGGTGGCGCGGCCGTCGCCAACACAGGCCGGCCGCTACGAGATCATCGCCGGCGAACGGCGCTGGCGCGCCGCGCAACGTGCCGGGCTGACCGAGATCCCGATCATCGTTCGCGACGTCAACGACCGCACGGCGCTCGAACTGGCGATCATCGAGAACGTCCAGCGCACCGACCTCAACCCGGTCGAGGAGGCGCTGGGTTATCAGCAGCTGATCGACGACCACGGCTACACCCAAGCCGACCTCGGCAATGTCATCGGCAAGAGCCGCAGCCATGTCGCCAACACGCTGCGGCTTTTGAAGCTGCCCGATGTCATCAGAGACATGCTGGTTGACGGCGCGTTGTCGGCCGGCCACGCCCGCACGCTGGTGACGGCGCAGGATCCGGCCGGTCTGGCCAAGCAGATTGTCGAGGAAGGGCTTTCGGTGCGCCAAGCCGAGGCATTGGCGCAGATGCCGGCAGGGGGCACGCCGCCCAAGGCAAAACCAGCGCAGGGCGGGTCGGACAAAGATGCCGACACGCTGGCACTGGAAAAGCTGATGACCGACACGATCGGCATGATCGTGACCATCGAGCACAAGGGCAAGGGCGGCGCGATTCGCGTGAACTACCGGAGCCTGGAGCAGCTTGATGAGTTGTGCCGGCGGTTGAAGGACGAGCGGTAGACGGTTGGGGCGCCACGCTATTTAGCCGGCAAATGAAGTTTTGGCATAAGCTTAGGTTTTAGCGCTGATATATTGGTGATAGACAAATGAAGGGCTGGCGCGATGCCGGCCCTTCTTTGTGGCGTTGGCCGTTGGCGAAATCGGCGCGGCAGCGCATCCCCCCTCGAGGGGGGAGACGGCCGGCAGGCCAGAAGGGGTCGCCAGACATAGTCGCCTCCATCTTCCGTGCCGCGAAAGGGTTGGCGCTCCACGCGCGGCGACCCCCTCTGTCGCCTTCGGCGACATCTCCCCCTCAAGGGGGGAGATCAGCCATCGCCTCTGCTTTCGCCAATCTCTTGACAGGGCCGGGCAACGGCGTAACGTAAATTAGATATTGCTTACATTAATTGCCCTAGCGTGCCGATCAGTCGCGGCGGGGCCAATTGCCGTACCATTTGTGAACGGCACCACCTCGCCCAAGCGATATGCCGACGCGCCTGACGCAAGTGGGGAGGTGCAAATGGCGGTTAGTTGGCAACTGTCTGGAAGTTACTTCGAAAATTGCAACTGCGATGTCGTGTGTCCTTGCCTGCTGTCCACCAACGCGCAGCTGACATCGAAGCCGACGCAAGGCGTTTGCGACGTTGGCCTGGTCTTTCATATCGATACGGGCAAATACGGTGACGTTCGGCTGGATGGCCTCAATGTTGCGATGGTTGCACACGCGCCGGGCCCGATGGCGGACGGCAATTGGACGGCCGCCGCGTATATCGACGAACAGGCCGACGACAAGCAGACAGAAGCGCTGGGCGCGATCTTCACCGGCGCTGCAGGCGGTCCGATGGCGGTGCTGGCACCCATGATCGGCACGAACCTCGGCGCCAAGAAGGTGCCGATAAGCTACCGGGTCGATGGCAAGAAGCGGTCGGCGCAGATTGCGGGCGTCATGCAGATGGCGGTCGAACCGTTGCCGACAATGCGCGAGGACGGGCAGATGTGGGCGGCCACCGGCCATCCCGTCAACCCCGACTGGCTCGCTCTGGCGATGGGGGCGGAAGGCAGCACATTCAGCGACCACGGCATGAGCTGGGATAATTCCCGTCGAAATGGGCACTATGCCCCGATCAATTGGTCCGGCCAGCACTAGAGCGCTCTCACCGTTTCATGGAAACGGCGATCCGCTCTATCTCTTTGTTTTGATGGAAAACCGCTCACATTTTTCCTGAAATTGCTCTGGCTTCCCGGCCACAACGGACTTAGCTTATGGCGCTGATATTGCAGCGAAACATCATTCTCGCGCTGCTGATTGTTGTCGCCGCGGCAGCGTGGACCGTGCTTGTCTGGATCGGCATGGACGCGGACATGCGCATGTACTCACCCACCATGGGGATGAAGGCGCCGCTGTTTCTTGTCGTCTGGATGATCATGATGATTGCCATGATGTCCCCGACCGCCGCGCCCATGGTGCTGACCTTTCATCGCGTTCAGGCCGGCAAACGGGGACGCGGCGAGACTTTTGTCTCGACCTGGTTTTTCGTGGCTGCGTACATGCTGCTTTGGGGCGCGATGGGTGCGCTCGCCTTTGCCGGTGCGGCTGCCGGAGAGCTCATTGCGGCGCATGCGGGAATGTCGGCCGCCACGGCCGCGCGCATCGGCGGCGCGCTGCTGTCGCTGGCAGGCGCCTATCAACTTTCTCCGCTGAAGGATCTGTGCCTGGCCAAATGCCGCACGCCCATTGGTTTCATCCTGACCTCATGGCGCGATGGTCAGTGGGGCGCGGTACGCATGGGTCTGGAGCATGGGCTCTTTTGCCTGGGCTGCTGCTGGCTTTTGTTCCTCGCTCTTTTTCCCCTCGGGATCATGAACATCGCTGCGATGGCTGTGGTCACCTTGCTGATCTTTGCAGAAAAGACCCTGCCGTCAGGGGAGAGGATCGCAAAGCTGTCGGGTGTCGCTCTGCTCCTGTATGGCGCGGCGGTGTTGGTCTTTCCGCAGGCGCTGCCAACCTTCCAGCCGATGGAAGCGATGATCATGGATTGACGGATGGAGGCAGCGGTGGAGCTGCTGATCTCCCCCCTCGAGGG
Organism: Mesorhizobium sp. CNPSo 4688; assembly: GCF_057784295.1. Taxonomy (NCBI): domain Bacteria; kingdom Pseudomonadati; phylum Pseudomonadota; class Alphaproteobacteria; order Hyphomicrobiales; family Phyllobacteriaceae; genus Mesorhizobium; species Mesorhizobium sp. CNPSo 4688. Next base: position 500,097 of record NZ_JBWLUY010000002.1, on the reverse strand, counting down.
GGTTGAGGAGTGGTCCGCGCAGCGGACGGAAAGCCAATTGCTTGGCTTTTCGAGCGACGAACGGCCGGCAGGCCAGAAGGGGTCGCATCGCGTGAAGCGCGACCCCCTTTTTCATCAAGGATGAGGTCGAGGCAGCTGAGACGACCCCCTCTGTCGCCTTCGGCGACATCTCCCCCTCGAGGGGGGAGATTACCGCTGCCCCAGCCTCGCGCTTTCCACTGCAATGCCAAGCAGCGCCTGCCGCGCCAACGCTTCGGACAGGTCCGGCCTGCGCCTGGTCTGTAGCACGGCCGATTGCAGGCGGATCAACGCGCGGCTGAGCGCTTCGACGTTCCAGCGTTCGAGCGCCTTTTCCACCAGCTTGCGCCTGGAGAAAAAGACCGGAGGCCTTGCGCCCGCAACCGCGGATGCGGCGTTGCGGCCGGCGGAGTCCATCTGTCCACGCATGACCTGAAGCTGCTGGAACTGCCGCATCGCCGAGGACAGCACAAGAAAAGGCTGGCCGCCGGACAGGCAGTGGCGGGTGAAGGCGGTGTCGAAGTCACTGACTTTGCCTTCCAGCACCGCATCGACGGCATCATCGAAGGAAGCGCTGGAGACGTCGCCGGACATCGCCCTGACGTCGTCGAGGTCGATTTCCCTCTGGCCGTGCGCGTAAAGCACCAGCTTTTCGATCTCGCCGCGCGACGCGAGCCGATCTCCGCCGAGATTGCGGCGCAGCGCCTGGCGGGCGTCGAGCGCCATCGACATGCCGGCCTTGCGCAGCTCATCGTCGATGACGGTGTCAATGTCGCGGGCCTCGTCGGCATAGCAAGGCAGCGCCATGGCGGTGTCGGCCGCCTCGACGATGGCGCGCAGGCCGACACCCTTCTTGAGATCGCCAGCCTCGATCAGGATGATGGCGTCGCGCGCGGGCTCTACCGTCAGCGCCTTGACGTCTTCGGCCAGCGGCTTCTGGCCACTGGCGTTGCGCACCCACAAAAGCCGCCGGTCGGAGAACATCGGCACCGTGCGGGCCTCGTCGAGCAGCCGACCTTGGTCGCGATCGACCTCCGCGCCGTCGAGCCGGACCACCGAGAAAGGGTCGTCGAGCGGCAGGCCGGTCTTTTCGGCAAAGGCTTTGGCGCGCTCAGCGACGAGGCCGCGGTCGGGGCCGTAAAGCAGGACAATCGAGATGCGCGCGTCCGGCTTCGCCAGCCACGAATCGACCTCGTATCCTTTCTTCTGTGCCATGGTGGGTGGTTAGCATGATGCGGGCGTGGAGTGAACGTTCTCCGGAGTGTTCGCCGACCTTGGCGCCTTTCCTCTCCCTCCGGAGGGGGGAGAGGTGGCTCGGCGAAGCCGAGACGGAGTGGGGGAACCACCTGGCAGTCGCCTCGAACGGACATAGGAAGGGCACTAGGCGCAAGCATCGCCTTGCGCCCAAGGGTCGACCCCCACTCCGTCGGGCTACGCTCGACACCTCTCCCCCGATCGACGGGGGAAAGGAAAAGCGCGAGTTCGCCAACCTTGGCCCCTCGCTCCCGGAGGTCGTAAAGTGCGTTATGTACCGGAAACCCTGCAAAACCTTCCGCCTAATTGCGCGCCACCGCAAAACATCGACAAGAAATTTCGCCGCCATATCTGCATCTTGGCGCGGCGTGCCGCGTCGGCCCTGAACAGGCCGATGACCGGGAGGATGGGTGCGTGTTCTGGCCCTCACGAAATCGCACTGGTCTGGCGGCGCAGATGTGTTGATATACGCGACCGGGCAACATTGGAGGAGAAGGTCATGGCCGATGCTGGGATGTTGCGGTTTCATGTGCCGGAGCCGGAGGTGCGGCCGGGCGGGACGCCTGACTTTTCCAACGTGCCCATCCCGAAGGCCGGTTCGGCGCCTCGCCCCGAGATCGATGTCGATCCGCGCACCATCCGCGACATGGCGTTTTCGATCATTCGCGTGCTGAACCGCGACGGGGAGGCGGTCGGGCCGTGGGCCGGGCTGCTCACCGATGAGGAGCTGCTCGAAGGCCTGCGCAATATGATGACGCTGCGCAGCTTCGATGCCCGCATGCAGATGGCGCAGCGCCAGGGCAAGACCTCGTTCTACATGCAGCATCTGGGCGAAGAGGCGGTGAGCTGCGCCTTCCGCAAGGCGCTGGCGCCGGGCGACATGAATTTTCCGACCTATCGGCAAGCCGGCCTGCTCATCGCCGACGGCTATCCGATGGTGACGATGATGAACCAGATCTACTCCAACGAAGCCGATCCGCTCAAAGGGCGGCAATTGCCGATCATGTACTCGTCGAAGGAGCACGGCTTCTTCTCGATCTCCGGCAATCTGGCGACGCAATACATCCAGGCGGTCGGCTGGGCGATGGCTTCGGCGATTTCCAACGATTCGAAAATCGCCGCGGCTTGGATCGGCGACGGCTCGACCGCCGAATCCGATTTCCATTCCGCACTTGTGTTCGCCTCGACCTACAAGGCGCCGGTCATCCTCAACGTCGTCAACAACCAGTGGGCGATCTCGACCTTTCAAGGCATTGCGCGCGGCGGCTCCGGCACCTTTGCCGCGCGCGGCCTCGGCTTCGGCATTCCGTCGCTGCGCGTCGACGGCAATGACTATCTCGCCGTGCACGCGGTGGCCAAATGGGCGGCGGAGCGGGCGCGGCAGAACCTTGGGCCGACGCTGATCGAATATGTCACCTACCGCGCCGGCGCGCATTCGAGTTCGGACGATCCGTCGGCCTATCGGCCGAAGACCGAGTCCGATGCCTGGCCGCTCGGCGACCCGGTCGTGCGGCTGAAGAACCATCTGATCCAGCGCGGCGTCTGGTCGGACGAACGGCACGCGCAGGCCGAGGCGGAAATCCTGGAAACGGTGATCGCGGCGCAGAAGGAAGCCGAAAGCCACGGCACGCTGCATGCCGGGGGTAAGCCGTCGACGCGCGACATGTTCGAGGGCCTCTATGCCGAGATGCCGCCGCATCTCAGGCGCCAGCGCCAGCAGGCGGGAGTCTGACCATGCCGAGACGAACCATGATCGAGGCGATCCGCGACGCCATGGATGTGTCGATGGCGCGCGACGAACGCGTCATCGTCTATGGCGAGGATGTCGGCTTCTTCGGCGGCGTCTTCCGCTGCACGCAGGGCCTGCAGGCGAAATACGGCAAGAGCCGCTGCTTCGACGCGCCAATCAACGAATCCGGCATTGTCGGCTCGGCCATCGGCATGGCTGCCTATGGGCTGAAGCCCTGCGTGGAAATTCAGTTTGCCGACTACATGTACCCGGCCTACGACCAGCTGACGCAGGAAGCAGCGCGGCTGCGCTACCGCTCCAACGGCGATTTCACCTGTCCGATCGTGGTGCGCATGCCGACCGGCGGTGGCATTTTCGGCGGCCAGACGCACAGCCAGAGTCCCGAAGCCTTGTTCACTCATGTGTCGGGTCTGAAGACGGTGGTGCCGTCCAACCCGCATGACGCCAAGGGCCTGCTGATCGCGGCGATCGAGGATCCGGATCCGGTGATCTTCCTCGAGCCGAAGCGGCTCTATAACGGCCCGTTCGACGGCCATCACGACCGGCCGGTGACGCCGTGGTCGAAGCATGAGCTGGGAGAGGTTGCCGACGGCCACTACACCGTGCCGCTCGGCAAGGCGGCGATCCGGAGGCAGGGCTCCGCTGTCACCATGCTGGCCTACGGCACCATGGTCTATGTCGCGCAGGCGGCCGCGGAAGAAACCGGCATCGATGCCGAGATCATCGATCTCAGAACCCTGCTGCCGCTCGACCTCGACACCATCGTCGCCTCGGTGAAGAAGACCGGGCGCTGCGTGGTCGTGCACGAGGCGACGCTGACCTCCGGCTTCGGCGCCGAGCTTTCGGCGCTGGTGCAGGAGAATTGTTTCTATCACCTCGAAGCGCCGGTGGCCCGCGTCACCGGCTGGGACACGCCCTATCCGCATGCGCAGGAGTGGGAGTATTTCCCAGGCCCCGCCCGTGTCGGCCGCGCGCTTCTCGAAACCATGGGAGCTTAAGATGGGCGAACACATCATCAAGCTGCCCGATGTCGGCGAAGGCGTCGCCGAGGCGGAACTTGTGGAATGGCACGTCAAGGTCGGCGATCTCGTGCGCGAGGATTCCGTGCTTGCCGCCGTGATGACCGACAAGGCGACGGTCGAAATCCCCTCGCCGGTCGATGGCGAGATTCTTTGGCTGGGCGCCGAGATCGGCGACACGGTGGCGATCGGCTCGCCGATCGTGCGGCTGAAGGTGGCGGGTGAAGGCAATGTTGCCGAAGGCTCGAAATTGCCAGAAGCCACGGCGACACCTACCCCCACCCCTAACCCCTCCCCACAAGGGGGAGGGGAACGCGCTTCGGCCTCCAAGGCAGATGCCAAATCCACCCCACCATCACCTGCAGCCAAAAGCGAACGAGCAGCAGAGACCGAATCCCCCTCCCCCTTGAGGGGAGGGGCTAGGGGTGGGGGTACTGCGCCGGCTTCTGGTGGTGCAGCACTTTCCGGCGCGCCGCGCCCGGAGGGCGAAAAGCCCTTGGCATCGCCAGCCATTCGGCTGCGGGCCAAAGAGGCAGGCATCGATCTGCGCCAGGTATCGGGAACCGGCCCGGCCGGCCGCATCAGCCATGAAGACATCGAGGCTTTTCTGGCGCGCGGGCCGCAAGTCGCGAAGGCATCGGGCCTCGCCCGCAACGACAGCGTCGAGGACATCAAGGTCATCGGGCTCCGACGCAAGATCGCCGAGAAAATGTCGCTGGCGAAGTCACGCATTCCGCACATCACCTATGTCGAGGAGATCGACGTCACCGCGCTGGAGGAGTTGCGGGCCGCGCTCAACAAGGAAAAGCGCAAGGGAGTCGAAAGGCCGAAGCTGACGCTGCTGCCGTTCCTGATGCGGGCGATGGTCAAGGCGATTGCCGACCAGCCCAACATCAACGCGCTGTTCGACGACGAGGCCGGCATCATCCATCAGCATGGCGGCGTCCACATCGGCATCGCCGCACAGACGCCGTCGGGGCTGGTGGTGCCGGTGGTCAAGCATGCTGAGGCGCGCGACCTCTGGGATTGCGCAGCCGAACTCAACCGCCTGGCCGAGGCGGCGAAGTCGGGCACTGCCAGCCGCGACGAGCTGTCGGGATCAACCATCACCATCACCTCGCTCGGCGCCATGGGTGGCGTGGCGACGACGCCGGTAATCAACCACCCGGAAGTGGCGATCGTCGGCGTCAACAAGATGATGGTGCGGCCGGTCTGGGACGGCACCCAGTTCGTCCCGCGCAAGATGATGAACCTGTCGTCGAGCTTCGACCACCGGGTGGTCGATGGCTGGGACGCGGCGGTGTTCATCCAGCGCATCAAGGCGCTGCTGGAAACACCGGCGCTGATATTTGTGGATTGAGGGCGATGGCTGAAGGAGTTGGCTCTTTGCCTGAATGCAGCGCCCGACTGCAGGCCTACGCCATCTGCGATTGGCCGCGGGCCCCCGCGCCTTCGTCATCCTCGGGCTTGACCCGAGGATCCATGCCGTGCCCGAAGCCGAAGGATGCTGCGGAACAGAATTATGCACCGCTGCGGCGTTCGGAGGTCACGGCATGGATCCTGGGGTCTTCGCGACGTCGCTTCGCTCCTGCTTCGCCCCAGGATGACGAAGGCATGGGCGTTTCGGTTAACCTCAGAGGTCGACGATTTGCAGGCCCCATGCTGCAACCAATCAAGGTGCCATCATGAAAGAAATCTCCTGCAAGCTGCTCGTCATCGGCGCCGGTCCAGGCGGCTATGTCTGCGCCATCCGCGCCGGCCAGCTCGGCATCGATACGGTGATCGTCGAAGCCGGCAAACCGGGCGGCACCTGCCTCAATGTCGGCTGCATCCCGTCCAAGGCACTGATCCATGCGGCGGAAGAGTTCGAGGCGGTCTCGCATATGGCCGGCGGCAGCAGCCCGCTCGGCATCTCGGTCAGTGCCCCGGCGCTCGATCTCGGCAAGACCGTCGCCTGGAAAGACGGCATTGTTAGCCGGCTGACCGGTGGCGTTGCCGGGCTGCTCAAAAAGGCCAAGGTGAAAACCGTCTATGGCTGGGCGACGTTCCGTGACGGCAAGACCGTCGCGGTCGAGACCGAGACCGGCACCCAGATCATCCGCGCCGAGACCGTGGTGATCGCCACCGGCTCGGCGTCGGTCGAGCTGCCGTTCCTGCCGTTTGGCGGGCCGGTGATTTCATCAACGGAAGCGCTCGCTCTCAGCGACGTGCCGAAGAAGCTCGCGGTTGTCGGCGGCGGCTATATCGGGCTGGAGCTCGGCATGGCCTTCGCCAAAATGGGCGCCGCGGTGACCGTGGTCGAAGCCTTGCCGCGTGTGCTGGCGCAATATGACGCGGAACTCACCCGGCCCGTGGTGAAGCGGCTGACCCAGCTCGGCGTCGAGGTCATGACTGGCGCCAAGGCGAAGGGGATCAAGGGCGACGCGCTGCTGGTCGAGACCGCGGACGGCAAGAGCGCCAAAATCGCCGCCGACAAGATCCTGGTCACGGTCGGCCGCAAGCCGGTGACCGAAGGCTGGGGGCTCGACCAGATCGACCTCGATATGGCCGGCAAGTTCATCAAAATCGACGACCAGTGCCGCACCTCGATGCGCGGCATCTATGCCATTGGCGACGTCACCGGCGAGCCGATGCTGGCGCACCGGGCGATGGCGCAAGGCGAAATGGTGGCCGAGATCGCTGCCGGCCACAAGCGCAGCTGGGACAAGCGGTTGATTCCCGCCGTCTGCTTCACCGACCCGGAACTGGTCACCGCCGGCCTGACCCCGGAAGAGGCGAAGGCGCTGGGCGAAATCAAGATCGGCCAGTTCCCCTTCGCGGCCAATGGCCGGGCGATGACCAAACTCGGCGAGGACGGGTTCGCGCGCGTCGTGGCGCGCGCGGACAATCATCTGGTGCTGGGCATCCAGGCGGTCGGGCAAGGGGTGTCTGAATTGGCGGCGGCGTTCGGCCTCGCGCTGGAGATGGGCGCGCGGCTGGAGGATATCGCCGGCACGATCCATGCGCATCCGACGCAAGGCGAAGGATTCCAGGAAGCGGCGCTGAAGGCGCTGGGGCACGCGCTGCATATTTAGGAGGGTGATCTCCCCCCTTGAGGGGGAGATGTCGCCGCAGGCGACAGAGGGGGTCGCCGCGCGTGAAGCGCTAACCTCCATCTGTAGCAAAATAGGGTCGCATCCAGTCGAACCGACCCCCTCTGGCCTGCCGGCCATCTCCCCCTCAAGGGGGGAGATTATTTTCCTCAGCTCGCGAGCCGGCTCACCATCTCGTGCTGGGCATAGGCGCGGCCGAACCGGTTGGCGAGGAAGGCGTCGAGCGCGATGTCTTCCTGCTTGACGAAACCGGTCGCCGGCAGGCTGCCGTCGGCCAGCATGTCGAGCACGGCGCAGATGCCGGAGGCGGTGGTGATCTGGATGGCGCTGCGGACCTGGTCGCCGACGCGCTGCGAGTAGATCTTGTTGGCGTAGGTTTCCTGCAGCAGGCGGCCGTTGCGGCGGCCCGACACCGTGACGAAGACGATGACCACGTCCTGCAGCGTTGCCGGCAAGGCGCTCTCGAAAATGTCCTTCAGCACGTCGCGGCGGTGGCGGAGCCCAAGGTCGTTGAGCAGCGCCTTCATGATTGCGGCATGGCCGGGATAGCGGATGGTGCGGTAGTTCAGCGTGCGCACCTTGCCCTTCAGCGTCTCGGCCAGGGTGCCGAGCCCGCCCGACGTGTTGAAGGCCTCGTAGGTGACGCCGTCGAGCGAGAACTCCTCGCGCTCTTCCAGCGGCGGCACTTCGATCAGCTCGCCCTCGACGATCGCCTCACAAGGCTCGCAATATTCGTTGATGACGCCGTCGGTGCTCCAGGTCAGGTTGTAGTTGAGCGCATTCGATGGATATTGCGGCAGCGCGCCGACGCGCATGCGCACGCTTTCCAGCGTATCGAAACGGCTGGCGAGATCGTTGGCGACGATGGAGATGAAGCCCGGCGCCAGGCCGCATTGCGGAATGAAGGCGCTCTTGCCTGAACGCGCCAGCTCCTTGACGCGGCGGGTCGAGACGACATCCTCGGTCAGGTCGAGATAGTGGACGCCGGTGGCGGCGGCCGCCTCGGCGATGCGGGTGGTCAGATGGAAGGGGGCGGCGCTCAGCACGGCGAAGGCGCCGGCGAGCGCGGCCTCGAGCGCGCCGGGAGCGGTGATGTCGAGTTCCAGCGCCTCGACGCCGACGGGAAGTTCGGCCGCGGCAAGCTGTGCGGCCGCGCGGTCGACGACGGTGACATGGTAGTCGCCGGTGTCGGCGAGCATGCCTGCAATGGTGGAGCCGATCTTGCCGGCTCCGACGACGATGATTTTCTTCATGATTCGATCCCTCACAAAAGCCTTTGGCCCGAACCGCTGCGCGGTGGGCGGCATGGCCTTGAGAATCGCAGCTTGCCTGGCGAAAGGAAGCGTGGAATTGTTCGAAACGAAGTACCCTATTGAGCAATATGCTGACAAGGATCGTCGAAATGCTCAGCGACGCCGAACAAAAGCTGCTTTCGCTGCTGCGCGCCAATGCCCGCGCGTCGACCGCGGAGCTGGCACGCCAGCTCGGCGTGTCGCGCACTACGGTGCAAAGCCGGATCGAGCGGCTGGAACAGCGCGGCATCATCACCGGCTATGGCGTGCGGCTGGCGCCGGACTATGAGCAGGGGCTGGTGCGGGCGCATGTGCTGCTCACCGTCACGCCGAAACTCGCCGACAAGGTGGTGCGCGCTTTACAGGCCCTGCCGCCGGTGAGGACATTGCATTCGGTAAGCGGCAATTTCGACATGATCGTCATCGTCGACGCGCCGTCGATAAGGGATCTGGATGCGCTGCTGGACGAGATCGGGGCGATGGACGGGGTCGAGCGGACGTCGTCGTCGATCATTTTGTCGACGCGGATTGATCGGTAGCAGCGATGCGTCGGCGGGACGCATGAGCTGCTGATCTCCCCCGCAAGGGGGGAGATCAGCTGTCGCCCTGGCTTTTCGCCAATCTCCAAACTCTAAGCGGGCAGCGCTAAGCCCTGCGCCTTTCCGGCCCATTATCCAGCCACGCCACATCCTCCGCCGACAGCTTGATATCCAGCGCCTTCAAACTGTCCTCCAGCTCGTCCAGCGTGCGCGGACCGATCAATGGCACGGATGGGAAAGGCTGCGCCAGGACATAGGCCAGCGCGACGTGGATCGGGCTTTTGCCCAGCCGTTGCGCCAGCTCGATCGCGCGGTCGCGGCGGCCAAAATTTTTCTCGGAATACCAGACCCGCACCAGCTCCTCATTGTCCTGCTTGTCGCGGCCGGCGCGGTCGGTGAAGAAGCCGCGGCCCTGGCTCGACCAGGCGAAGTTCGGCATCTGCCGCTTCGTCAACCATGCCTTCCAGTCGTCGGTGGATGAGGTGATGCATCCGGCCCAGATCGGCTCCAGCATCTCGGCCAGCGAGAAATTGTTGGAGAGCGCGCCGGGCTTCTGCTTGCCGTTTTTCTCGGCATAGGCGATCGCCTCGTCCATGCGCGCCATCGTCCAGTTCGAGCCGCCGAACGGACCGCGGATGCGACCGGCCTTGGCTTCGGCGTCCATGGCGTCGACGAACTCGCCGACCGGCACGTCCGGATTGTCGCGGTGCATGAAATAGATGTCGACATGGTCGGTCTGCAGCCGGTCCAGCGACTGGGCGAGTTGCTTGCCGATGACATCGGGATAGCAGAGCGGCGAGTGTGCGCCCTTGGCAATGATCACCGACTGTTCGCGCACGCCACGGCTTTTCAGCCACTGGCCGAGCAGCGTCTCGGTGTAGCCGGCGCCGTAGACATAGCCGGTGTCGAACAGATTGCCGCCGGCCTCGAAGAATGCGTCGAGCAGGATCGAGCCCGAGGAGAAGGTGCGGAAATCCTCGAAGCCGAGCGCCACCACGGAGGCCGGTTTCGACAAGCCCGGGATCTTGCGCTTGGCGATGGCGGTGCCATCGGTGCGCAGCGGCCGGCCGGAGATGGTGTTGACACGCTTAGCCGGCTTTTCGATCTCGTATTCCAGGCCGACGGCAGCGCGCCATCTGTCGAGCACTCGCAGCGTGCCGAGGCTATCGGCCCAGCCCATGCCCGGCCAGGCGAATTCCTGGTTCCCGGCCAGGATCGCCTCGCCCGCGGCGTCGACCTCGAAGGAATAGAGATGGCGGGTTTCGTTGACGCTGATGGTTTCGCGCCTGCCGTCGGCGCGGATCACGTCGATTTTGCCGAGGCCGACATCACGGTTGCCGCCGGCGAACCAGAAATCCGGCACCTCGATGCGGCCCTTGGTGCCGAGAATCGAGAGCATATTCTCCTGGTTGAGTGAGATGCTGCAGGACACCTGGGCGACGATCCCACCCGGGAAATGCAGCAGTGCCGAAGCCCATTCGTCGACGCCGGACTGGCCGAGATGGGCGGCGCCGGCAACCTTGTCCGGCTCGGCGAAGGGTTTTCCCGTCGCAGCGCCTGCGATCAGCCGCACCATCGAGACGGGATAGCCGCCAACGTCGAGAATGCCGCCGCCGGCAAGATCATTGGCGTAAAGCCGGTGCTCCGGCATGAAGCCCGGCATGGCGAAGCCGAAGCTCGACTTTATCATCCGCACTTCGCCGATGACGCCAGACTTGATCAGCTCGACCAGCTTCAGCGTCTGCGGGTGCAGCCGGTACATGAAGGCTTCGCCGAGGAAGGTGCCGGCCTTGCGCGCGGCATGGATCATGGCGTCGGCCTCGAAGGCGGTCAGCGCCAGCGGCTTTTCGCACAGAACGTGCTTGCCGGCCTCGGCCGCCTTGATCGCCCATTCGGCATGGCCGGGATGCGGGATGGCGATGTAGACGGCGTCGATATCGGGGTCGTCGAGCAGCGCCTGATAGCCGTCGAGGATGCGGGCGCCGGGAAATGTCAGGGCTAATCCCTCCTTGCCGGGGTTGCGGGCGCCGAGCGCTGCCAGCGTGCCGGTGCGCGATCCTGCTACGCCGCCGGCAAAGGCTTTGGCGATGTCGCCCGGCCCGAGGATTCCCCAACGGATGGGCGCGGTTGAAGTCATGGTCATTCTCCTTGGAAAGGCTTGAAGGGCTCAGCGCAGACGCTGGCCGTTTTCATCGAACAGATAGGATTTGCGGATGGACACGGTGATCTCTGATGTCTCGGGGACCTTCGCCGCGTCGCGCTGGATCACCAGGTCCTCGCCATGGGCGGTCCGGGCATAGATGAAGCTGGTGCCGCCGAGATGCTCGACCACGTCGATGCCGACAGTGAGGTCGGCGTCGCCCTCGCCGGCATTGCCAAAATGTTCGGGCCGCACGCCGACAATGACCTTGGCTCCGTTTTCCGAAACGGCGCCGGTCAGCGGTTGCGTGATGCGGGCCTTTTCCTCGCCGACCAGCTCGACGGTGACGCTTCTCGTGTTACGGCCGACCACGCGACCCTTGATGAAATTCATCTTCGGCGAACCGACAAAGCCGGCGACAAACTGGTTGTCGGGATTGTCGTAGAGATCGAGCGGCCGGCCGATCTGCTCGACATGGCCGCCGCGCAGCACCACGATCCGGTCGGCCAGCGTCATCGCTTCGGTCTGGTCGTGTGTGACATAGATCATCGTCGTGCCGAGCTCCTTGTGCAGGCGCGAGATCTCGACCCGCATCTGCACCCTGAGCTCTGCGTCGAGATTGCTCAGCGGCTCGTCGAACAAGAAGACTTGCGGCTCGCGCACGATGGCGCGACCGATGGCGACGCGCTGGCGCTGGCCGCCGGAGAGTTGCTTCGGCCGCCGCGCCATCAGCTCGGTTATGCGCAGGATTTCCGATGCCCGTTTCACCCGCCGTTCGGTGTCCTCCTTTGGGTTGCCGGTCATTCTGAGGCCAAAGCTGAGATTCCGCCCCACCGTCATGTGCGGGTAGAGCGCGTAGGACTGGAACACCATGGCGATGCCGCGGTCGGCCGGCTCGACATCGTTCATCACCTTGCCGCCAATGGCGATCTCGCCGCCGCTGATGTCCTCCAGCCCGGCGATCATCCGCAGCAAGGTCGACTTGCCGCAGCCGGACGGGCCGACAAAGACGACGAACTCGCCATCGGCGATATCGATGTTGGCGCCATGGATGATCTCATAGACGCCGAAGCGCTTGATGACATTGGTGAGGGTGACTGCCGCCATATCGCTATTGTCCCTACTTGACGGCGCCGGCGGCGATGCCGGCGATGAAGTGGCGCTGCAGCAGCACGAAGACGACGAGCATCGGCACGGTCAGCATGACGGCGCCGACCATCAGGCCGCCCCAGGAGACCTTGGTCAGGCCGATCAGCGTGCCGAGCGCCACCGGTGCTGTCATCGCGCCGGGCTGGCTGTTGATCAGAAGCGGCCAGAGGTAGTTGTTCCACGACGCGAGGAACAGGATGATGGCCAGTGCCGCCAGCATCGGCCGCGCCAAGGGCAATGCGACGAACAGGAAGATGCGCCATTCCTTGACGCCCTCGACCCTGGCCGCGTCGAACAGATCGTGCGGCATCATCGAAAAGGCCTGGCGCATGAACAGCACGCCGAGTGAATTGAACAAAGGCGGCACGATCAACGCCACCCAGGTGTTGGCGAGCTGGAAGTCACGCGCCACCATGATGAACTGCGGGATCAGCACCACCGCGTAAGGCAGCGTGATGGTACCGAGGATGATGGCGACGACAAAACCTTTGCCGACGAAATGGTAGCGCGCCAGCGCCCAGCCGGCCATCGAGGTCAGCAGCACCGACAGCACGGTGTAGGTCACCGCCACCGAGACCGAGATGCCGATGGCGCCGACAAAGTCGGTGTCGCGCTGCAGATTTTGGAAGTTTGCGAGGAAATTGTCGTGCGGCAGAAGTTCGATGCCGGGGCTGAAGATGCCGTTGTCGGGCATGGTCGAGAAGACGATCATCATCCACAGCGGAAACAGCCAGATCACCGCCAGCGGCGTCAGGAACAAATGCAGCAGGAGGCTGCGGCCGAGCCGGCGTTGCGACAGCGAGTTCATTTCGGCTCTCTTCTCATTTCGGCTCTCTCGTCAGCCACAGCTGCACCAGCGTGATGGCAATGGCCAGGCCCGCCATGGTGTAGGCAACGGCCGAGGCATAGCCGAAATTGAGCGAGCGGAACCCCTGGCGGTAGAGCAGCAGGCCGAGCGTCTCGGTGCCGCCGCCAGGACCGCCGCGCTCGGTGATCAGGAACGGCTCGGTGAAGAGCTGCATGGTGCCGATGATCGACAGCACCGCGCAAAAGACGATGACCGGCTTGAGCAGCGGCAGGGTGATGTAGAAGAACTGTTTGACCTTGCTGACGCGGTCGAGCGTCGCCGCCTCATAGACATCCTCGGGGATCGACTGCAGCCCGGCGAGCAGGATGATGGCGTTGTAGCCGGCCCAGCGCCAGGTCACCGCGATCATGATCAGCGCCATGGCTGGGGTGACGTTGGAGAACCAGTCGATCTTGGCCAGGCCAACGCTGTTAAGGAGCTTGTTGATGATGCCGAAATCGAGATTGAACATCAGCCGGAACACCGCGGAGTAGGCGACCTCGCCAACCACGACCGGTGCGAAGAAGGCGAAGCGGTAAAGGCCGCGCGCTTTCAACAGCGGCGAGTTCAGCAGCACCGCCATGACGATAGCCAGCGAGATCATCACCGGCACCTGGATGACGAGGATGAGCAGCGTGTTCTTCAGCGCGTTGAAGAAGGCGGGGTCGCCGATCAGCCGGCCCCAGTTGAAGGTCGGCGCAAAACGCCACGGCACGGTGCGCGTCGCCTGGAACGAGATCATGAACGAGGAAATGATCGGCCACACCCAGAAGATGGCGAAGATCAGCAGATAGGGCGTGAGGAAGCGATAGGCCGTGGCGTTCTGGTAGCGCATGGTTTCCTCCTCCTTCCTTTTGTTTGTCCTACGCCCGGAGGGGCGGTTGGTATCAATGCGGCTCGACGGTTGGCTGCATCATTTGTCGAGGCCAGCGCCGCCCCTCACCTGCCTGCCGGCATCCTCTCCCCGTATAGTGACGGGGAGAGGGGTGCTGTCATCGCCGGTTTCGCTAATCGCCAGCGTTGGCGGAATAGCGCCGAGGTCGTGGCCAGCCCCTTCTCCCCGTCACTATACGGGGAGAAGGTCCCGGCAGGGGGATGAGGGGCAGCGCCAATGGTCCGGTAAGTTGCCCATTATCTGCCTCGCCAACATCCCGTCACTTTATCGGCAATCCAGTCGCTGCCGCGATCTGGTTGGCAGCATCGTCAAGCGCCGCCTTGGCATCCGGATAGCCACCGCCGAGATATTTGGTCTGCACGGCGCGCATGATGATTTCGGCGTCGCTCTGGAACGGGGTGCCGCGGCTCGGCACCACTTTGGGCAGGGTGGCGAGAATGTCCTTCCACACCGCCTGGCCGCCCCAATAGGGCAGGCCTTCAGAGACATAGGGGTCGTCGAGCGCCGAGATCAGCGACGGCACCAGGCCGAACTCCTTCAGCATGGTGATCTGGCCCTCATTCGTCTCCAGCGTGTATTTCAGATAGGCGTAGGCCGCTTCCTTGTTCTTCGAGGCCGATGTGATGGCGAGCGACGAGCCGCCGAGATTGGCGGCGCGCGGGCCGTCGGCGGTGAGCGACGGCATCAGATAGACCCCCCACTTGCCGTTTTCGCCGGCCGATTCGGTGCGGATGGTGCCCTCATACCAGCCGCCATAGACCTGGGTGGCGACGGTGCCGGCGGTGTTGTTGGTGATCTTGGTGCCCCAGTCGGCCGACGAGATGATGCCGGCGTCCTTCATGTCCTTGATCTTGGCCAGCGTATCGACGCATTTTGGCTGGTTGACGGTAATCGACTGTCCGTCCTCGGCGAAATAACCGCAGCCCTGCTCGTTGGAGATCATGCGGAAGAATTCGGTGTCGCCATTGAAATCGGCATTGGTCATGGTGACGCCGGGATTGGCGGCCTGGATCTTCTTGCCGGCGGCAATGAAATCGTCCCAGGTCTTGATCGAGGCCGGATCGACGCCGGCCTTCTCGTAGAAGTCGCGGCGGTAGAAGGCGGCGACCGGGCCGGAATCCCACGGCATGGCGTATGCCTTGTCGCCCACTTCCAGTTCGGTGCGCTTGAAATCGGGGAATTTCTTCTGGTCGTCTGCGCTGTAGCCCAGCGTGTGCAAATCGACGAAGCAGTCGGGGAACTGGCTCCAGTAATTCTCGGCCTCGCCATTTTCGATCGAGACGATATCCGGCAGGCCGACGCCACCGGCGGCACAGCCGGCGATCGACTTGTCGTAGGTCGGCTGGTTGCCGAGGTCCTGAACGGTGACCTTGACGTCGGGATACTGCTTGTTGAAGCCGGCGATCGTCGACTTCAGCGACGAAGCGGCGATGTTCCAGCTCCAGATCGTGATTTCGCCAGACTGCGCCAAGGCCGGGCCTGAGCCCAGGCCAAGCGCCAGCGCGGCACAGATCAGTGTCGTGCGCATTGAAATCCTCCCATTTCATTTGCTCTCTCTTCGCGAGCATGGCTAAACTAAGCAGCGCGGAAGGCTTGTCCCCGACAACGGGAATAAAAAATGGGCGGAAAGTAAGATGCCGGAACGGCCGTTTTACCAGCCTGGCGCCAGCAGCGTCGAAGGCCTGCCGATGGCCTTGCAGATGTTCCACAATCACCCGCTGGTGATGCTCAAGCCGCATTGGCATGCCCAGGTCGAGGTCAATTTCATCGTCCGTGGCAGTGTGCATTACCGCATGGCCGAGCACGAGATTTCGCTGTCGGCCGGTGACATGTGCCTGTTCTGGGGCGGGCTGCCGCACCAGATGGACGATCTCTCCGACGACGCCATCTATGCCGGCGCGCATCTGCCGCTGGTGCATTTCTTCCGCCTGCATCTGCCGACGGACATCCGCCACCGGCTGATGACGGGCGCGACGCTGGTGACATCGGCCACCGACCCGGCGGACCATCACAATTTCGAGCGTTGGAATCGCTACTTCCGCTCGGGCGATCCGGCGATAACCGAGCACGCGGTGAATGAATTGTTGCTGCGGCTGGAGCGGGTGCGCTTCGAGCCCTACCGGCTGGTGCCGGAAACCGCCAGCCAGGAAACCGGCGGCCCGTTCGACCAGCAATCGCTGCGCAATGTCGGGCGCATGTGCGACTTCATCGCCGAGAATTTCCTCTACGACATAGACTGCGTCGACATCGCGGCGGCCGCCGACATCCATCCGAAATACGCCATGAACATCTTCAAGAAGTCGACCGGAATGACGCTCAACGAATATATGAACCTGTTGCGGCTGAGCTACGCGCAGGCGCTGTTGATGCATGAAGACGCCAACGTGCTGCGCGTCGCCATGGATTCAGGCTTCGGCTCGCTCAGCGCCTTCAACAAATCGTTCCGCAAGCTCGCCGGCATGTCGCCGTCGGATTTTCGCCGCGAGCGTACGAGCGCCGGATACACCGTGCTTTAGTAGGGTCCTTGCCCTTGCGGCTGTGACCGCAGGCAGACGCGAAAAACCCGCTTCCAGAGGACAGCTCTGGAAGCGGGTCGTCAGCGACCGGAAGACATCCGGCCGAAGCTGCTACTCGATGATCTGAACGATCTTGCGCGTATCCGGGTCGACGAGGACCGCATGGTCTCCGACGACCGTATACTTGTACTTGACGTCGGGGACGTCGATTGGGTGAAGCTCGACCGTATCCGGCAGAGCAGTGCCGACGTTGAGTTCAACACCGAGCAGGCTGACCGATGCGAGCTTCTGCTTGTGGATGTATTCGCGGACCACCGTCTGCTGCTCAGGCTTAAGAACGACGACGTCGTCCGCTACGGCTGCGCCAATTCCGGCGACCAGTGCAAGACCTGCGGCGATAGTGACAAGATACTTTTTCATGACAAACCTTCCGATGTTAAGGGCTGTTTCAGAACTACGCATTGACTGCCCAAACATGAAACTCTGTCAGATATCTATTGTTCCGTAAGCTTGCTGATTATTGGTGCTGTGCTCCGGCAACTAATCGCTACCGTTGGCGGCTGCCCGCCCGATCGTTCGTCGAGCGCCCCTCACAATCGGGCCTCTGAGCGGCCGACTGGGCAATTACGCAAGCCAGAAGCCGGCGAAAAGAACCGTCAAGATAAGCGAGGCGGGCACAGCAAGAAGCCACCGAGCTTCCATGACGCTGGTGTTTCGATCATCCATTGCCTTCGCTCCCTGTTAGCCGACTTTACTGGAAGCAGAACGGCGCCCCGGTGCGATCGTTCCGCCTGTGGACTACGGTCCCAGGAGGCATCAGACTGAAGTCTTAACGTCACAGGCAGAGGGCCGGGTGCGGCAACCAACGCCTTTGCCGATACATTGGCGACGCGCGGCCGAGCGTCAGTGCCTTCGCCGGCGCGAATCCCTATCCCAGCGCCAACTGCTCGTTGCACCGATGACGACCGTCAGGCCGGATGACCATCCTCGGGCGCCACGGCAGGTCGGCGATCACGCCAGGACAGCAATTTCCTGGATGAAGTCCAGAAGCGCCCGGACCTTGGCCGGCGGCAGGTGGCGCGAGGGATGATAGGCGTAGAGCGGAAAGCGTTCTTCCGACCATTCCGGCAGGATTTGAACAAGCTCGCCTCGCGACAGGAAGGGCGCTAGGCCGATCGCGAGGCTCTGGAAGATGCCTTGACCGGCCAGGCAGGCGGCCATCGCCGCCGAAGGGTCATCCATGACCAGGCGGCTGGAGACCTTGACTTCGCTGACCTCCGCGCCGCGCTGGAACTCCCAGCCAAACGGCCGGCCGGTCTGCGGATCCCGGAAGAGGATCGTTTCGTGGTGAACGAGGTCATACGGCGATTGCGGTTCGCCGTGCTTTTCGAGATAGGCCGGCGCGGCAACCGTCAGGACACGGGTCTCCAGCAGCTTGCGCACGATGAGGGATGACGCATCGGGTGGGCCGAAGCGCACCGCCACATCCATGCCAGCCATCATCTCCTCGCGGTAGTTGCTGGTGGAGAAATCGACCGAGAGCAAGGGGTAGCGGGCAAGAAACTGCTGCAGCTTCGGCGCCAGCACCATGCGCGCGAACCATGGGTCCACCGAGACGCGCAGCCGGCCGCGCATGACCGCCGCGGCGCCCGCGGCCTCGGCGGCCGCCTCATCCAGGCCGGCAAGAAGCGGCATCACCTGCGTGTGGAAGCGGCGTCCTTCCTCGGTGAGGCTGACCCCGCGTGGATTGCGGTCGAACAGCCGCACGCCGACCCGCGCCTCCAGACGCGCGACGGCCCGGCTGACCGCCGAAGGTGTCAGGCCGAGCATCTCCGCGGCGCGGGCGAAATTCCCGGCCTCCGCCACCGCTGCAAGGACGCCGACGCCGGTCAGCAGCCGCGTGTCGAAAGCCATTTCGATCCCCCTTCCGCCCGGCAGCTGCCCGACCAGCCCTCCATCGGCGGCCGCGAGAAGTGAATTTGAGTCACTATAGCACTGACTTTAATGCGCGTGAATCACGCCTGTGTGCGGCCTACAACTCCGGCATCACCGCGGGCGGCCGAGCAAGCCGTGTTTGCTTCGATCCGGAAGGAGCAGCCATGAACGACCTCACACGCGCAGAAGGGCCGGCCTGCTCAATTGCTACTTCTGGCTCGACCCGGTGAGCCAAGTCACCGGCACGCTCTTCACCAAGGTCCTGCCCTTCTACGACGAGCGGGTCGTCGCGGTCTACGGCGAATTCGAGCGCGGCCTTTATGCCGGGCTCGCCTGAGCCAAAGCGAAAACATCAACTTTCTGGAGACCCATCATGTATGCAATCACCGGCATTACCGGCAAGGTCGGCGGCGCGCTGGCGCGCAACCTTCTGGCCGAAGGACAGCCCGTCCGCGCCGTTCTGCGCGACGCGGCCAAGGCGAATGAGTGGCGAGACCTGGGCTGCGACATCGCCCTCGCCGAGATGGAGGACGCGGCAAGCCTAACGTCAGCCTTCACGGGTGCCGCGGGCGTCTTCATCCTGCCGCCCCCCGAGTTCGACCCGGAGCCCGGCTTTCCCGAGGCCAGGCGTGTCATCGCGGCCGTGACGGCGGCCCTGGCCAAGGCCCGCCCCGGCAAGGTCGTCTACCTTTCGACCATCGGCGCGGATGCGCCGCACGAAAACCTGCTGACCCAGCACACGCTGATGGAACAGTCACTGCGGGAAATCGGGCTTCCGGTCACTTTGCTGAGGCCCGCCTGGTTCATGGAGAACGCGCTCTGGGACGTTGCCTCGGCGCGCGACGAAGGCGTGCTGCGCAGCTTCCTGCAGCCGGCCGACAGACCGCTGCCGATGGTCGCGACGCAAGATGTCGGGTGGTTGGCTGCCACGCTGCTCCAGCAGGAGTGGAGCGGGACGCGGGTCGTCGAGCTGGAGGGGCCCGTGCGCGTGTCGCCAAATGATATCGCCCGCGCCTTTACCGCTGCACTGGAGCGCACGGTCCGGGTCGAGACGGTGCCCCGCGAGAGCTGGGAGCAGATTTTTCGTGCCCAGGGAATGCGAAATCCATTGCCGCGGATGCGCATGCTCGACGGCTTCAACGAGGGATGGATCGACTTCGGCGAGTACGGTCGATCGGCGGTCAAAGGGGTGACGACCCTCGACAGCATCATCGCCGAACTCGTCATGGCGAGCAGGGGCAAAGCAGCCGCCTGACTCCATCATCACACAGGGCACCGGAGTGGGACGCCCTGGTGGGACGTCAGGATCTAGGCAGTCGACGAGGCCAGCGATGCCTTTGCTGCAGGGAAACCGACAATCACCGCCAGGCCGGGATGGCGCTCCTCAAGCGCGATTGATGCGCCATGCAGGTCGGCGATGGCCCGCACCAGGCTGAGGCCTAGTCCGCTGCCGGGCGTGGTGCGGCTGGTGTCCAGCCGGTAGAGCCGCTGGAACACCTTTTCGCGCTCCTCGGCCGGGATGCCGGGGCCATTGTCGGCGACCTCAGCCAGAATGTGATCGGCCCGCCGCGTCACGGATAGGCGGATAGTCGTGCCCTTCGGGCAATGCCGCAGCGCGTTTTCCACCAGATTGGCGAACAATTGCGTCAACAAATCGCGATCGCCGTGGATCAGGCATCGACTGTCTTGCGAAATCTCCGCCGACAGCGACTTGCCATCGTCATCGGCGACGTCGGCGTAAATCTCGCCGATGCTTTCGACGACGCCGTTGAGGTCGAGATCGACAAAGCGCGCCTTGCGGGCGCCGGCCTCGATCTGGGCAATGCGCAACAGCGCATCGAAGGTCTCGTTGATCTGCAGGCTTTCTTCGCGTGCCTCCGCCAGCTCGTCGGCAACGGCCTCGCCCCGCGTCGTCTTGTCGGCGGCCGACTCGAGAATCATTTGCAGCCGGTTGAGCGGCGTCTTCAGGTCGTGCGCGATGTCGGCGCTGACCTGGCGCATGCCGTCGACAAGGGATGCCAGCCGTTCCAGCGCGGCGTTCACCTGCGAGGAGACGCCGTCAATGTCGTCGCCATTGCCGAGCAGCGGAATGCGGGCGTCGAGCCGGCCGTTGGAGACGTCGACCATGGTGGCGGCAATGCCGTCGAGGCGGCGTTGCACCCGCGACGCCAGCAAGGCACCGCCGGCCATCCCAAGGCCCGAGATAATCAAGGTTGCCCAGCCGAAGCTCATCAGCACGATCCTCTCCAGCTCTTCGGTTTCAGAGAGCGAGAAGGCAACCGTCAGGCTGTTTGGCCCGACCGAACCGGACCAGGCGCGGTACAGGGTGCCGGCTGCCACGCCCGGCAGGGAAGCGGCAAAATCCGAAAAGCCGTCGGGAAGGTCGGCCGCGGTGAAGTTCCCGGCCAGGCGATTGCCATTGCTGTCGGTCAGCGAAAACAGCTGCTCCTTCTTGGGGCTGAGGGCGGCATGGCTGTCGACCGACAGGACCAGATCCTCCTGGTCGCTTTGCGAATAGGTGACCGCGACGACGGAATAGGTCTCCTTGATCCCCTCGTCCAACCGCTCGGCAAGCTCGGCGCTCATCAGCTGGTAGACGACGGCGCCCGACAGGATGAAGGCGAGCACGAACAGCAAGGCAAAGGTGAGCGCGAGCCGGAACGGCGTGCTGCGCAGCAGGCTGGCGCTTGTTTCCTTCATCGCTTCAGGCGGACTTCGGCCAGAACAGCCATAGCAACGCCAGCACCGCCAATATCCAGACAGCAATCATGAAGACCAGTCCGGCCTTGCCAACCGGCCTGGCGCGGCGCTCGGCCGCATCACGGAATTCCTGCATGAGACCGGCTGGCACCAGCTTGACCGCAAGCATGATGCCGAGCGGGACGATAAGCAGATCATCCAGATAGCCGATGACCGGGATAAAATCAGGAATGAGGTCGATAGGGCTCAGAGCATAGGCCGCAACCGCTCCGGCAGCGGCCTTTGCGTACCAGGGCACACGAGGATCGCGGGCGGCAAGCCACAATGCCACCGTGTCGCGCGTGATGCCGCGCGCCCATCGCTTTGCAGAGTCCAGCATCGACATATCGCTCATATACGTACAGCCAGTTGGACGTGCGAGATGCGATCGAGCATGGCCCATTCAACTCGGCGCGCGCACGCTGTAGCCGGTGTTGCGGACGGTGTGGATCAGCGGCACCTCGAACGGCCGATCGACCTTCGCCCGCAGCCGGCTGATATGGGTTTCGACGACGCTGGTCTTGGGGTCGAAATGGAAATCCCACACCCGTTCCAGAAGCATGGTGCGGGTGATGACGCGGCCCTCGCCGCGCATCAGCACTTCGAGCAGGCTGAATTCGCGCGGCTGCAGGTCGATCGCCTGGCCCTGCCTGGTAACGCGGCGCTGGATCAGGTCCATTTCGAGATCGGCGATGCGCAGCGTGGTTTTCTGCTCCTGGGCTGCCGGGCGGCGGCCGAGCGCGTTGATGCGGGCGAGCAGTTCGGAAAAGGCGAAAGGCTTGACCAGATAATCGTCGCCGCCGGCCTCGAGCCCCTCGACGCGGTCGTCGACACCGCCGACCGAGGTCAGAAAGATCGCCGGCGTGCGCACGCCAGCCGCGCGCACCGCCTTGATCATCGACAGGCCGTCGAGGCCAGGCAACATGCGGTCGGCGACGATCACGTCGTAGGCATTGCGGGTCACTGCCACCAGCCCGTCGCGGCCATCGCGCAGCAGGTCGCAAATATGGCCGGCTTCGCTCAGGCCCTTGACGACATAGTCGGCCGTGCGCGGGTCGTCCTCGACGAGAAGAAGGCGCATTGTTGCTCCAATCGCTGGCCATTGGCGCCCGCTCTAATGCCCTGTTTTGGCGCAATTCCGGCCGAAAAGCCGTTTCATGCTTTTTCCTGGAATCATCGGTTGGCGCCTCGCCATCGCCGCACGGAAGAGCTAGTGGATGGCGAGACACCGGCGCGATGGGCCCTGCCGGAGAGCAGGAACGATGATGAGCGACGCTCCCCCCAAGCCGGCGGCGAAGGCGTTCGACCAGCACAAGCGGCTGATCGTCATACAGATGGCCGCAGTCCTCGCCATTGCGCCGCTGTTATTCGCCAAGCCCTTTTTCGTCGAAGGCTCGGAGGGGCACGAATACGTCGAAACGCTGGGTATGGGCTTCGTGCTGGTCTGTTTCCTCGGCCGCCTGTGGAGCATTCTCTATGTCGGCGGCAGGAAGAACGAAGAGCTGGTCACCATCGGCCCGTTCTCGATGAGCCGGAACCCGCTCTATTTCTTTTCCACGGTCGGCGCCGCAGGCATCGGGTTGATGTATGGCTCGGTGCTGGTGGCAGCGGCGCTGGCTCTGGTGAGCTACCTTGTGTTCCGGGCGACGGCGCGCAAGGAAGCCGAGTTCCTGTTTGGAAAGTTCGGTCCCGCCTACAGCGCCTATGCCGAGCGCACGCCGCCTTTCTGGCCGAACCCGCTGCTGTTTCGCGACCAGGCGGAGCGCCGGTTTTCGACCAAGGCGTTGCGGCGGACATTCGTGGACGGGCTCTATTTCCTGGCGCTGTTCCCGGCGATCGAGACGGTCGAGCAGCTGCGGATCAGCGGCGTGCTGCCGGTGTTTTTCACCCTCTACTGACCGGAACGCCGCGCCGCACGGTGCACGCTGTAGAGCAGGATGGCGAGACAGCCCGCCAGAAGCAGGATGCCGCCGGCAAGCGGCGGCAGCGCCAGCAGCTTCACCGCCGCGGTGATCGCCACGATCAGCAGCAGCGCCAGCGTCGCCAGGCTGCCGTCGTCGATGAACATGCCGACGAGTTCCCTAAGGATGAGGCGCAGGACTTTCATCGGGCAGCTCCTTGTGCAGTCTTGGGGTCGCGCAACCAGCGCACGATGGCAAAGGACGCAACGGCAATGATGGCGAAGATGCCCAGCAGCGCCAGATCGGCGCCCGGCCAGTCGGCGCCAAGCCCTTCGCCGGTCCAGAAAATGCCGAAGCTGGTCAACATCAGGCCGACGGCGAATTTGAGTGCATTTTCCGGCACCCGCGCCAGCGGCCGATGCACCGCAAGGCCGATGACCGTCACCAGGATGAAGGCCGCCAGCGCGCCAAGGCTGGCATAGAAGGTCTGTGCATGCGCGGCGCCCACGGCAATGACGATGAACACCACCTCGACGCCTTCGAGCAGCACCGCCTTGAAAGCCGCGAGCCCGGCCAGGTAATCGGCGCGGCGATCATTGGCCTGTTGCTGCAAGGTGGCGGTTTCCTTGGAAAAGGCGGCGTCCTCGTCATGCAGGGCGATGATGCCGACACTGCGCAAAATGGCCTTTCTCAACCAGCGCATGCCAAACAGGATCAGGAGCACGCCGACGACGAACTGCAGCACGGTGATGGGAACCAGCGCCAACAACGGTCCGAAGGCCAGCACCCAAGCCGCCAGCAGCGCCAGCGCAAGGGCGGCGCCCGTCAGCGCCGGCCGCCAGCTGCGGGTGACGCCGACCGCCAACACGATGGTGAAAGCCTCGACCACTTCGACGAAGGAGGCGAGGAACGAGGCGGTCACGGTGGAAAGGACGGGCGTCAGGCCATGCATGAAGGTTTCCTGTCTGCAGGGGTCACAGGTCGGGAATCACCAGGCTGGGAATCATTGGGCGTTGGCAACGATACAGCGCTCCGGCGGCAGTCGATACGGATACGCTGTGGCATGAGTTCGACCGCAAGGCGCGAAGTTGCCGCGGCCGATATTGACACCTGGCAAAGCCAAGCACTAACCTGTGGCGTAATCGGTTACGTAACCGATTACTAGGGATCACTGAGGAGGAAATCATGAGCAAGAAAACAATTACGGACGGGCTCGGCCCGTTCTCGCGCCGCCAGTTCCTGATGACCGGCGCCATGGCCGCGGGCGCACTCGCGCTGCCGCTTGGGGCGGTCTTTGCCGCCGACAAGCCGAAGGTCGGCCTGGTCATGAAGTCGCTGGCCAATGAGTTCTTCAAGCAGATGCAGGCCGGCGCCGAGGAGTATGCCGCCAAGAACAAGGACAAGTTCGACTTCGCCGCCGTCGGCATGAAGGACGAGCGCGACTTCGCCGCGCAGGTTGACGCCATCGAGAACTTCATCACCCAGAACTACAACATCATCGTCGTCGCGCCGGCCGATTCGAAGGCCATGGTGACGCCGATCTCCAAGGCGCTGCAGGCCGGCATCAAGGTCATCAACATCGACGTCGCGCTCGATGCCGAAGCCAAGAAGAAGGCCGGCATCGACCTCGCCTTCTTCGGTCCGGACAATCGCGGCGGCGCCAAGCTTGCCGGCGATGCGCTGGGCAAGGCGCTGGGCAAGGGCGGTAAGGTCGTCATCCTCGAAGGCAACCCGGAAGCCGACAATGCCAAGGAGCGCAAGCTCGGCTTCGACGACGCGATCAAGGAGAACGGCCTCGAGCTGCTCGACTCCAAGACGGCGCATTGGGAGACCGAGGAGGCCAACACGCTGATGACCAACTTCCTTACCCAGTACCAGGACATACAGGGTGTGATGGCGGCCAATGATTCGATGGCGCTCGGTGTCGTCAAGGCGCTCGACGCGGCCGGCAAGTCGGGCCAGATCAAGGTCGTCGGCTTCGACAACATCCCGGCCGTCGGTCCGCTGCTCAAGGCGGGCAAGATGCTCGCAACGGTGGAGCAGTATGGCGCGCAGATGGCAGCCATGGGCATCGATTACGGCCTGCGCGAACTTGCGGGCGAAAAGTTCTCCGGCTGGGTCAAGACCGACATCAAGCTGATCACCGGCTGAGGCGAACGAAGGCGCTGGTACTCCCTCCGGCGTTTCCGCTTGTCTCATCATCGCCGCCGGCAAACTGTCGGCGGCGATGTCGATGCTCCCGCGCCGCTTTCGCGGGGTCTAACTATTTGTTTTTACGCAATTCCGGACGGAAAACCGCTGCGCACTTTTCCTGGAATTGCTTGAGAGCGCAGTTTAGGATTCCGCTGCCCATGGATGCGATTCTCTCCCTTGAAGGGGTCGGAAAGATTTTTCCCGGCGCCGTCGCGCTGAGCGACGTGTCGCTGTCGATCGCGCGCGGCGAAACCCACATCATCCTGGGCGAGAACGGCGCCGGCAAGTCGACGCTGATCAAGCTCTTGGCCGGCATCTACCAGCCGGACTCAGGCTCGATCGCCTTCAACAGCCAGCCCTATCGGCCGAAGACGCCGCATGATGCGCAACTTTCCGGCATCCGCATCGTGCATCAGGAACTCAACCTTCTGCCCTATCTCAGCATCGCCGAGAATCTGATGCTGGAAAACCTGCCGCGCCGCGCCTTCGGCATCGTCGACGGCAAGGCCCTCAACAGCCGCGCATTGGCGCTGCTGAAGGAGGTCGGCCTCGACATCGACCCGCGCACCCGCGTCGACGCGCTCGGCGTCGCGCAGATGCAGCTGGTCGAGATCGCCAAGGCGCTGAGCAATGATTCAAAGCTGCTTGTTCTCGACGAACCGACGGCGACGCTGACGCCGCCGGAGATCGAGCGGCTGTTTGCCATCATCAAGCGGCTGAAGGCCAAGGGCGTCACCATCATCTACATCTCGCACCGCCTGCACGAAGTGTTCGAGATCGGCGACCGGGTGACGGTGCTGCGCAACGGAAAACTGGTCGCGACCCGCGACCTGCAGGGCCTCACCGTGCCGGACCTGGTGCGCATGATGATCGGTCGCGACATTGCCGACGAGTACGGCTTCGATGCTTCGATCGTGCCGGGCACGGTCGCGCTCAGCGTCGCCAATCTCAAACGCAGCACCGAGACCCCTGCCATCTCCTTCGCAGTCCGCCATGGCGAGATCCTCGGCGTCGCTGGGCTGGTCGGCAGCGGCCGCACCGAGGCCATGCGGGCGCTGTTCGGGGCCGACCCGAAACTAGACGGCGTGGTCGAGATCGACGGCAAGCCGGTGGCGATCACCGCGCCCAAGGATGCAGTGCGGCACGGCTTGAGCCTGCTCACCGAAGACCGCAAGGGCCAGGGCCTGCTGCTCGACATGGCGGTAGACAAGAACATCACCATCACCGATCTGAGCAAAGTCTCGCGCAACGGGCTGCTGAACCGCAGGGCGGAGGCCGCCGCCGCCAACGACCTGGTCGGCCAGCTCAGGGTCAAGGCGAGTTCGATCGAGCAGGCGGTGCGCAATCTCTCGGGCGGCAACCAGCAGAAGGTGGTGCTGGCCAAGTGGCTGTTCAGGGGCACCTCGACGCTGATCCTCGACGAGCCGACCCGTGGCGTCGACATCGGCGCACGGCGTGAGATCTACCAGCTGCTGTGGATGCTGGCTGCGGCAAAAAAGGGCATCATCATGGTGTCGTCCGACCTGCCCGAGCTGATGGGCATGTGCCACCGCATCATCGTCTTTTCCAAAAACAAGATTGTCGGCGACGTGCCGCGCGCCGCGTTCGACCAGGAGCACATCCTGTCGCTCGCCTATCAGGAGTATGTGCGACCATGAGCGAGACGTCGCAAGTGACTGTGTCGGCGCCCGTTTCCCCGGGCCGCGCGAAATTCCTGCGCTTTCTGGTGCGCGATGCCGGCGTGCTTCTGGCGCTGGTGCTGATCACCGTGTTCTTCTCGGCGACGGCACCCTACTTCGCAACGTCGGGCAATGCGCTGAAGATCTTCGTGCAGATCGCCATCAATACGGTGCTGGCGGCCGGCATGACCTTCGTCATCCTGACCGGCGGCATCGACCTTTCGGTGGGATCGGTGCTGGCGCTGTGCACGGTGGTCGGCGCCACGGTCATGATAGACGAGAGCCTGTCGCCGGGGTTGGCGATCCTGCTGGCGCTGCTGGCGTGCATGGCCACGGGTGCAGCCTGCGGCTTCCTCAATGGCTGGATTTCGACGCGCTGGAAGATCCCGTCCTTCATCGTCACGCTCGGCATGCTCAACATGGCGGCGGGCGCGGCCCGCGTGGTCAGCGACAATTCGACCATCACCGGCCTGCCGCAGAGCTTCGTCGATTTCGGCAACCTCATCATCGGCGGCTTCCTGCCGTCGATCTTCCTGATCGCGGTGCTGGTGATCGCGGCCGGCTGGTTCGTGCTGCGCTTCACCGTCTTCGGCCGCATGATCTTCGCCGTCGGCACCAATGACGAGGCTGTTCGCCTCTCCGGCCACAATCCGGATTTCTACAAGATCGCGGCCTTCACCATCAGCGGGCTCACCGCCGGCATCGCGGCGATGGTCTATCTGTTGCGCCTCAACATCGGCAGCCCGATCGCCGGCGTCGGCTACGAGCTCAACGCGATTGCCGCCGTCATCATCGGCGGCACCAGCCTCAGCGGCGGCAAGGGCTCGATCATCGGCACGCTGGTCGGCGCGTGCATCCTGCAGGTGCTTAGCACGGGCCTGCAGCTGCTCGGCGTCGGCGACAATTTCAAGCCGATCGTGATAGGCCTTGTCATTGTGCTTGCCGTCATCCTAGACGCCTATCGGGAAAAGCTGCTGAGGGTGATCCGCTAAAGCGCGCGGCGCTTTAGCTTTTGTTTTATGCATGTCGTTTTCCCAAAACCGCTACACACTTTTGGGCGACATGCATTAGAGGGACGAACGATGACGACGATTGCCGATGTCGCGCGCCATGCCGGAGTGTCGGTTGCAACCGTCTCGCATGTGATGAACCGCACGCGCCATGTCGAGCCGGAGACGGCCGAGCGCGTGCATTCGGCCATCGCCGCTCTGCGCTACAGGCCCAACACGCTGGCCCGCAGCCTCAGGCGCGGCGAGACCAAGACCATCGGCCTGCTGTTGCCGGACAATTCCAACCCGTTCTTCGCCAGCGTGGCGCGCCAGATCGAGGATGCCGGCTTCCTTGCCGGCTATACGGTGATCCTGTGCAACTCCGACGGCAGCGCCGAGAAGGAGGAGCGTTATCTCCACGTGCTGATGGCCAAGCAGATCGACGGGCTGATCTTCGCCGGCTCGTCCGACCATGCGCGGGTGTTCTCCAACCTCCTGCCCGGCGTGCCGGCGGTGCTGCTCGACCGCGAGATCCATTCGGTCAACGTCGATACCGTGCTGGTCGATCACGATCATGGCGGCTATCTCGCCGGCCGCTATCTGGTCGGGCTCGGTCACGAGAAGATCGGCGTCATCGGCGGCCCGCGCGATTCGAGCTCCAGCCCGGCCCGTCTACGCGGCTTCGCCAGGGCGCTGCAGGAAGCCGGCCTCGACCTGCCGGCGAATGCCATAGTCGATTCCGACTATCACTTCGCCGGCGGCCGCACGGCGATGGAGCGGCTGATGGCGCAGGCACCCGGCATCACGGCGCTGTTTGCCTGCAACGATCTGATGGCCATGGGCGCGCTGACGGTGCTGCGGGCGCGGGGCCTGCGGGTTCCCGACGACATGTCGATGATCGGCTTCGACGACATTCCCTATGCCGTCACCACATGGCCGCCGCTGACGACGATCGCGCAGCCGGTCGAGAAGATCGGTACGCGCGCCGTCAGCCTGCTGCTCGCCCGCGTCGCCGAGCCGGCGGCGCATTCGCGCCGCGAAGTGCTCACGCCGGTGCTCGTCGAACGGGAGAGCTGCGCGCCGTTGCGCGGGTAGGTGCTGACAATCACCGACGCCGGCGCCGCCCCTTTAATGTACCGCTGGTCGACCCCCACTCCGTCTCGGCTTCGCCGAGACACCTCTCCCCCGATCGACGGGGTAGAGGAAAGGCGCCAAGCTTTTTGCCGTCAACGCTCGTCCAGCAAGGCTCCCTTCCTTTCCCTCCGGAGGGGGGAAAGGTGGCGCTGCGAAGCAGCGACGGATTGGGGGAACCACCTAGCAATCAAGCCTTCGGCCGATCAGTCACACCAATCACAGAAGATGTGTGCATGGCGTTTCTGGGGGAGAAGGAAAAGCTCACGCCGCCGTTTCCAACTCTGCCCTGAGCAGCATGCCGAACAGGTCGCGCGGCTCGTCGGGGTCGGCGAGCAGGTCGAGCTCCTCATAGAGGCCGGTGGCCTGGAGCTGGTCGCGGACATAGCGCAGTGCCGAGAAATCCTCCGTGGCGAAGCCGACGGAATCAAACAGCGTGATCTGTTCCGCCGTCTTGCGGCCTTCCGCCTTGCCGGTCATCACCTGCCACAGCTCGGTCACCGGATGGTCGGCGTCGAGCTGCTGGATCTCGCCCTCGATGCGCGTCTGCGGCGGGAACTCGACGAAGATGTCGGAGCGCAGCAGGATGTCGCGATGCAGCTCGGTCTTGCCGGGGCAGTCGCCGCCGACCGCGTTGATGTGGACGCCGGAGCCGACCATGTTGTCGGTAAGGATGGTGGCGTACTGCTTGTCGGCGGTCACCGTGGTGATGATGTCGACGCCTTCCACCGCATCCTGGCCGGTCGTGCAGATGGTGATGTCAAAGCCCTTGCCGGCGAGGTTGCGGATGCACTTTTCCGAAGCGGAGCGGTCGATGTCGTAGAGCCGCAGCCGGTCGATGCCGAGCAGCGCCTTGAAGGCGACGGCCTGGAACTCGGACTGGGCGCCATTGCCGATGATGGCCATGGAGCGCGAACCCTTGGGGGCCAGATATTTGGCCGCGACAGCCGAGGTTGCCGCAGTGCGCAGCGCCGTCAGGATCGTCATTTCGGTGAGCAGCATCGGATAGCCGGAGCCGACATCGGCGAGCACGCCGAAGGCGGTGACGGTCTGGCGGCCCTCGCGCATGTTCTTCGGGTGGCCGTTGACGTATTTGAAGCCGTACATCTTGCCGTCGCTGGTCGGCATCAGCTCGATGACGCCGTCATGGCTGTGCGAGGCGATGCGCGGCGTCTTGTCGAACAGCTCCCAGCGGCGGAAATCTTCTTCGATATAGGCGGCGAGTTCGGTCAGGAACCGCTCGACGCCGATGGTCAGCACCAGCTTCATCATGCGGTCGACGCTGACGAAGGGGACGATGGCAAGGCGGGAAGGCTGGGTCATGCAATGCTTCCGGAATGGCTGCGGGTCGGGCGGTCCATGATGCGGCGGCCCATCAGGCTGGCGGCGAGATCGACCATCAGCGTGGCGGTGCGGCCGCGCTCGTCGAGGAACGGGTTGAGCTCGACCAGGTCGAGGCTGGAGACCAGGCCGCTGTCGGACAGCATCTCCATCACCAGATGCGCCTCGCGGAAGGTGGCGCCGCCGGGCACGGTGGTGCCGACAGCGGGCGCGATCGAGGGGTCGAGGAAGTCGACGTCGAGGCTGACATGCAGCAGGCCGTTGGCCTCTTCGACAAGGGCGAGGAAGGCGCGCAGCAAAGGCGCAATGCCGTGCTCGTCGATGGTGCGCATGTCATGCACGGTCACGCCCGCTTCGTTCAGCGCCCGGCGCTCGGCCGGATCGACGCTGCGCAGACCCATGACGCAGATGCGGGCGGGATCGACGGCGACCGGCAAATCCGGGAAATAGCCGTTGAAGCCCGGCCGGCCGCTGGCATAGGCGAGCGGCACGCCGTGCAGGTTGCCGCTGACGGTGGTGTCGAGCGTGTGGAAATCCGGATGCGCGTCGAGCCATAGCACAAAGAGCGGCCGGCCGCGCTCGGCCGCCCGGCGCGCTATGCCTGATACCGTGCCGGCTGATATCGCGTGGTCGCCGCCAAGGAAGATCGGCATGGCCTCCTTCGAGGCCGCATAGGCGGTCTCGGCGATCGCCGCCGTCCAGGCGGAAATCTCCGGCAGCGCCTTCAGCGCAAGATTGCCATGGACGATGGCGCGCGCCGCAGCCGGCTGCACCGCGCCCCAGTCCTCGACCTCATGGCCGAGTTCGGAGAGGACCGAGACAAGCCCTGCCGTGCGCAGCGCGCTCGGCCCCATCTCGCATCCCATCCTGCCCGCGCCGTCCTGCACCGGCGCGCCAACGATCCTGCAGCGCATGGTTCTTTTGTCCTCGCAATGAATGCGTGGAATGAACCACTCCGGCCCGGCAGTTTGAACAGGCGAAATTGGCATTTCGAGAAGATTGATTTATCATTCCGCTCAGTCAGGTTGATCAAAGTGGATAGTAGTATGGACGCGCTCGACGAAAGGCTGGTTACGCTGCTCAGGCACGACGCGCGGCGCAGCATCTCCGACCTCGCGGTCGATCTCGGCGTGTCGCGCGCCACTGTCAGGGCGCGCATGGAGCGGCTGGAAAAGTCGGGTGAGATCATCGGCTACACCGTGGTGCTGCGCGCCGACGCCGTCGACCAGCGGATACGCGGCGTGATGATGATCGAGATCGAAGGCCATGCCGCCGACCGCGTGGTCCGGGCGCTCGGCGGCCTCGCCGAGGTTTCGACCATTCACACCACCAATGGCCGCTGGGACCTGGTGGTCGAGCTCGGCACGGCCTCCCTCACCGATTTCGACGCGGTGCTGAGGCGGATACGGCTGATTCCTGGAATAACCGGCAGCGAGACCAGCCTTCTGCTGGCGACGCCGCGCACGACAAGGGCGAGGCTGGCGTAGTCAGGCCGGCATGTCTACGCGAAGCTGGGGTGCGGACCTGGCGAACGGGTCGCCTGCCTGACGAAGGTCGCATTGGCCTGCGCGGCAAGCTGCTCGGCTTCGCGCCGCGTCAGCCCCATCAGCAATCGTCCTTCCACCTCCGCCGGCAGGGCTGACATCAAATCGTAGACAAGCCAGTGGTCACATGGATCTTGCATGGCTGCGAATCTCATTGGCGCTCCTCCTATCAGCGCACTTAAATTTCTGAGGCGGTCGGACCGTTCCGCTCACAATCGATAAAACTCGATTAATGAGCGAAATATCGAGAAACCGCAGACGCTACGTACTGTCAGAACAGCTTCGGCTGATCGGCCTCCGCAAGCTCGAAATGCATGTAGTCCTTGGTTTTGGTGGCAGCGCCCAGCCAGCGCAGGCCGCCGCCGTCGCTGGCGGCCAACCCGGCTGCGGCTTGCGGAGCCAGATTGAAGAAGCCGAAGCGGGCAACTGACGCGTCGGTGCCGATGATCTTGGGTGAGCTGACCCTGGCCGCCCGGCGGGAGAGGTCGGCGGCATCGGCCAGCAGCTTCGCGGTCGACTTGGCCTTGGCCGGGGTGGCGCTGGCGCCCTGAAGCAGCGTGGCGAGATCGGTCTGCTTGGCCGGCACGGCGGTTGCCAGCGCATGGGCCGTGGCGAGCTTCGCCGCTGGCAGGGTCACGCCGGCCAGCCGTGTTATGGCGTTGCCCATGGCGGCCTTGAGGCCATCGGCATTGGCGAATGCGGCAACGACAGCGGCGTTGGCCTTCGACAGCACAATAGCCGCCGGCAGCAGCGTGTCATAAGGGCCGCCGGCGCGCAGCGTGGCGCTCTCGGCGCCGTAGAGGTCGACTCCGGTGAAGGCGGCGATGATGGCTAATGGCAGATTATCCTTGTTGACATTGGGGTTGATCGCCGGATCGACGTCCACCGCCCAGCCGAAGGAATGATTGCTGAGCCGCGCGGGCGAATTGACATTGGGCCTGATGTTGAACCCGCCGACGCTCTTGATCTTGGTCAGCGCGGCTGTGGCGCCCTTGGCCGTCAGCAGCGCCACCGTGTTCGCCAGCCGGGCTTTGAGCACGGGATGCACCGGCGACTTGAAGCTCGCCTTGGGGAAGCCGGCACCCGAGAGCTGGCTGTAATAGGCGTTGACGCGGTCGATCGCCTTGGCCGGATTGCTGGGCGCGCCGAACTGGGTATAGAGCCGGGTGCGAATATTCTGAAATCCGGAAAAGCCATCGCTGATGTTGTTTCTGACGAAGGCCGAAAGCTTGTTCCATTCCGCCAGTATGTCGGCAGCACTTGTGGACGAGGCGGCCTCGAGAGGGTTGATCCTGTCCAGGGTCGTCAGCAGCGCCAGCCTTAGCGTGGCGGCGAGTTCGCGCCGGCTGAGCGCCCGCGGTAATGCCGTCACGGCAGGTGCCTCGAAACCGGGAAACAATGTCGTCTGCAGATGGCCGTCATAGGACGTCAGTTGCTTTTCAAGCTGCGGCCACAGCCAGATCAGCGCCTCGCGGTCCGTGACCCGCGCCGTGATCGCCGCAACGATGGCTTCGACGCCTTCCCTGGTAAGCTGATCAGTATTGGCTTCAGCTGTCATGGCAAATCCCCGAAGATACGGCGCGAAACAGTCTGGAAGACCGCAGGATCGCGCACCCCCAGTGTTGCCGGCCAGCGCTTGAAAGAAGACGAATCCACTGCACCCCCCGGTCAAGCAGTCGCAAACATCTGATGCGATACTACCGCATCCCGGTTTTCTTTCAACGGCGAGCTGATGCTTTTGTCTCAGAACTACGACTTGCTCTCCGGACGCGTCAAAGTCACGAACAACTTCGGCTGTGGTTGCAACCTTGTGGCGATCCGCGTCACCGAAATCTGCGTCGACCGATTGGGCAGATCATGCGCGCCCTGCCGGTCTTGGCTCAGATGCGGCGGTGCTATCCGGAAACCCTTCCACGCGACAGGCTTGCTACCGGTCGAGGGTGATGGCAGGATAAAAGGCCGCAACGTGCGGTCTCTGGCGGTCGTTGCGTTTCAATGGATTATGAAGCATTTTTCCAAGGTGCGGGGTTCTCCTCACAATGTGCGGCGACCTCGTTTCCCGTGGTCGCCCTTAACTTCTCGCAATGTGCGCTCTGCCTGTCTCAGGCCGCAGGCATATAGTTCCACGGGGTCAAGCCTCATGAGAGAGATTTGTGCTCGGGTCGTATTTCGTCTTCGGAGACAAGTCATCGCGCTACAAACAGCGCCCCTTGGTATTCGTGCCCAGGGGAAGAATGCCGTTGTGTTCCCCCTCATGTCTCAAAACGGGTCGTTAGACCCGCGGATGATTTCGAAGCTTGCGGGGTTGCCCGCCGTCCGGCGAGAATTCTAAAAGACGTTCAACATGACACAGCACGCCAAAGACGCCCGAATTCTGATGTACAGCCACGACACGTTCGGGCTCGGCCACTTGCAGCGGTGCCGAACGATCGCGCATTCGCTGGTCGGGGACTTCCGCGGGCTTCAGGTGCTTATCATTTCGGGTGCGACCATCGCCGGCGCCTTCGACTACCGCGCCCGTGTCGACTTCGTGAAGATCCCCAGCGTCATCAAGCTGCGCAACGGCGAATACACTTCGCTGGAAAAGGATATCGATCTGCATGAGACGCTGAGGATGCGGCAGTCGATCATCCGCCACACCGCCGAGAGCTTCCGGCCGGATATCTTCATCGTCGACAAGGAACCGCTCGGTCTGCGCGGTGAGATCGAGGACACACTGTCCTACCTCAAGACGCGGGGCACCACGCTCGTGCTTGGCCTGCGCGAGGTGATGGACGCGCCGCATCTGCTCGAAGCGGAGTGGGCACGCAGGGATGTGATGCGCAAGATCGGCCTGTTCTACGACAAGGTCTGGGTCTATGGCCCGCCGGATTTCTACGATCCGTTGACCGGCCTGGATGTGCCGCCGGCTGTCAGGGCAAAAATGAGGTTTCTCGGTTTCCTGCAACGGAGCCTGCAGCGGAATGAATTGCCCGGCCACCGGCCCGAAGGCGACTATATCCTCGTTACCACCGGCGGCGGCGGTGACGGCGCTGAACTGATCCACGACGTCATCGATGCCTATCAGCAGGATCCGCAATTGCAGCATAGGGCGCTGATCGTGCTGGGGCCCTACATGCCGGCGCGCAAGCGCAACAAGCTGCTCAGGAAGGGGGCCAAGATCCCCTACGTCAAGATCATCGAGTTCGACAACCGCATGGAAGACCTGATTGCCGGTGCCAAGGCGGTGGTGGCCATGGGCGGCTACAACACCTATTGCGAGATACTGTCTTTCGACAAGCCGGCGCTGATCGTGCCGCGCGTCACGCCCCGCGAGGAACAGCTGATCCGCGCCCGGCGCGCAGCCGAACTCGGCCTCGTCGAGATGCTTTTGCCGGAAGAAGCCAAGGACTCCCAACGGTTTGCCGATGCGCTGAAGGTGCTGTCGGCCCGGCCCCGGCCATCGCAGAGCAATCCGCACCTGACGCTGGAAGGGCTGCCTCATATCTCTGAAATCGTCGCTGAACTGCTCGACCGACGGGCCGGCCATCACCTTTCGGTCATTGAAGGCATGAACTGAGTTGCAAAACCGCAAGATCGTCGTGGTTCTGAAGGGCTATCCGCGGCTGTCGGAGACCTTCATCGCGCAGGAACTGCTCGGTCTCGAGCGTGCGGGGTTCGACCTCATACTTTTCGCGCTCAGGCGGCCGACCGACGCAAAACGCCACCCCGTGCATGACGAGATCAAAGCGCCCGTCCATTATCTGCCGGAATATCTGCATAGGGAGCCGTTGCGCGTGCTTCGCTCGCTGTTTGCCGCCCTGCCGCGGCCGGGCTTCTGGCGCGCGCTCAAATCGCTGGCTGCGGATATCCCCCGCGACTTTACGCGCAATCGCGTGCGGCGCTTCGGGCAAGCGCTCGTGCTGGCGGCCGAATGGCCGCAAGACGCCGGTTGGCTGCATGCCCATTTCGTGCACACGCCGGCATCGGTGACGCGCTATGCCAGCCAGCTTCGTAGCCAGCCCTGGAGCTGCTCGGCCCATGCCAAGGACATCTGGACGTCGGCGGATTGGGATCTGGCCGGCAAGCTTTCCTCGGCGCGCTGGACGGTCACCTGCACGCAAACCGGCTTCGACCGCCTGAAAAAACTCGCAAACGGCAGCTCGTCCGTGCATCTGAGCTATCATGGGCTCGACCTCGATCGCTTCAGCAGTTTCGACGCGGCGCGAAAACAACATGACGGCTCGGCGCCGGACGAACCGGTCCTCATCTTGAGTGTCGGGCGCGCCGTTGCAAAGAAAGGTTACGACACGTTGCTGGAGGCTCTCGCCCTCTTGCCTGGTGATCTGGCGTGGCGGTTCGAGCATATCGGCGGCGGTGAGGAACTGGAACGGCTCAAGGCGCTGGCGCGAAAGCTCGGACTGGAGGGCCGCATCTCCTGGAAAGGTGCGATGGCGCAGAAGGAGGTTCTCGAGCACTATCGCAGCGCCGACATCTTTGCGCTCGCTTGCAGGATCACCGCGGATGGCGACCGGGACGGTCTGCCCAATGTTCTGGTGGAGGCGGCCAGCCAGCGACTTGCCTGCGTGTCGACCGATATTTCCGGCGTGCCGGAGCTTTTGTCGTCGGATGAAACCGGGCTGCTGGTCCCGACGGAAAACCCGGCAGCCCTGGCACAGGCGCTGGAGCGCCTGATCCGTGATCCCGTGCTGCGCGCCCGCCTCGGCGACGCCGCGGAGCGGCGCGTGCGCGGAAATTTCGATCATACGGCAAGCATTGGGCAGCTCAAGGACCTGTTCGAGCGGGAGTGGCGGGCCGCCGAATGAAGCGGCTGCGCGCTTTCTTCTATGTCCAGCATCTGCTCGGCATCGGCCATCTCGCCCGCGCCAGCCGCATCGCGGCGGCCCTGGCCGATGACGGGTTTGACGTCACCGTCGTGACCGGCGGAACGCCGGTCGCGGGGTTTCCGGGACCGGGTGTAAAATCTGTAACGCTGCCGCCTGTCACCTCCGGCGATGAAGGATTTTCCGGGCTTGTCGACCTGCAAGGCAAGCCCGTCGACGATGATTTCAAGACGCGGCGCTGCGAGATGCTGCTGCAGGCATTCCGCGATTGCAGGCCTGACATCGTCATTGTCGAGGCGTTTCCCTTTGGACGCCGGCAGATGCGTTTCGAACTCTTGCCGCTGATCGAGGCCATCGACGCGATGTCGCCCAGGCCGCTTTTGGCGACGTCGGTGCGCGACATTCTTCAGGAGCGCGTCAAGCCGGGCCGAAACGAGGAAACGGTCGATCTCGTCAACAGGCATTTCGACCTTGTCATGGTCCATGGCGATCCGGCTTTCGCAACCATCGACAAGACATTTCCACTGGCGGCAGCGATCAGGGCCGAGGTTGCCTACACAGGGCTCGTTGCCGCGTCTCCGGCACCCGCGGCCTCCGAGCGTTTCGACGTTCTGGTGTCGGTTGGTGGCGGGGCTGCCGGAAAGAGCCTTGTCCGATCCACCACCGCGGCGGCGCACAATACCGACAACGCCTGGAAGTGGTGTTTGATCACCGGCCCAAACCTGCCGAAGGACGAGTTTGACGCGATTTCACGCGATGCCACGCCGGGCCTGTCCATCTTCCGGTTCCGCGAGGATTTCGCCAGCCTGCTGACCGGTGCCCGGCTGTCGGTCTCGCAGGCGGGTTACAACACGGTCTGCGATGTCCTGCGCGCCGGTTGCCGCTCCCTGCTTGTACCGTTTGCGGCCGGCGGGGAAACCGAACAGACGGTTCGCGCCCTGATGCTCGAAGAACTCGGTCTGGCAACGGTGCTGGCGGAAAAGGACCTGACGGCTGAGGGTCTGGCGAAAGCGGTCGAGCAGGCGCTTGCGGGACCGACGCCGGCCGCGCATCGTCTCGATCTGGAAGGCGCGCGCCGCTCGGCGCAAATCCTGCGCGAGCGGTATCGGACCTGGTCCCCGAAATCCTGACGCGGGTCGCGTCCGGGTTCGATTCGCCCAACGCGCTTCAAACAGTTCCAATCAGCATGAAGCGCGTATATTTTTTTGTCGGCAGTTCGCCGGAGAACCTGATCTCCCGCAGCGCCGCCATGGCTTCGAAGGCTGCAAGTGACGCCACGCAGTTGATGTGCGTCGGCTCGCTGAAATAATCGTTCGATTGCAGCAGCACATTCGTGCCCCGCGGAAGCAGGGCAAGCCAGGCGGGCAGGTCGGCTATGTGTTCGCAGCTTGTATTGACCACCAGGTCAGGCTGCCCGGCCGCATAGTCGAGTGCGTACATATCGTCCGTCAGCGCCCGGAAGCGGTCGCCGGCTTCCCGGTTGAGGGTTCGGGCGACCGCCTCGACTTCGGGATCGATGTCGATGCTGTCGACCGCCGCGATGTCGAAACGGGCGTCGTTGAAAAGCATTGCCGGCAACACGCCGTACCATCCACCCAGAACCCATATGCGCCCGAACCGGCCGCCGCAGCTTTCGAACAGCCTGTCGAGCGCCCACATCTTGCAGGCGACCTGCTTGTGGTTGAAGGCGTTGGCGATATCGGCCTGCGGATGCTTGGCGATGACGCGCGCCAGCGCGGCCACGAGAGGGTGGTTGACGTAGGCTGCAATTCCGCGCGTGAGGTCCAGGGCTTGCTCGTGCCCGTCCATGCCGGCATTGCGTGGTTGCGTGACATCCATCATATTCGTCTTCTATGTTGGGATTTCGGGCGACACAACGCAATCTTGCCTCCCGCGAGGCTGTCCGACTTGCGGACGTGACTATGCCGCAAGTCGTTTTGCCATTGCCCGCTGCCGGAGGGAACCTATTGCATCTGTTCGGACCATTGGCGTCCATCGGCCGGCACGAGTCGCGCAGCGGCGGCCCCCTGCTGTTAGGCTACTCGCCAAAATCCCACGCAAGCCGCCAGCCGTTTGGCCGCCTGCATCCTTCCAACTGAGGGGTCCGCAGTCGCATATGGAACCCAGCCTAGCCCGCTATATCTGGAGGCACACCAGGAAGCAGCAGATCTGGATATTGGCGATCGTCTTGCTTTCGATGATCCCTTATTTCATGTCCTTCAACCTGCCGAAGCTGATCGTCAACGGCCCGATCCAGGGCAAGGGCTTCGAGCAACCCGGCGCGACCCTTCCCTTCATGAGGGTGCACTATGACCTGCCGTTCATTGGCGAGGTCCAGTTCTTTTCCGGTTTTCAACTCGACCGCACGGCGACGCTGCTTGCCCTCAGCATCGTGTTCCTCTTGCTGGTCGTCATCAACGGCCTGTTCAAACTCTACATCAATACCTACAAAGGCCGCCTCGGCGAACGCATGCTGCGGCGTATCCGCTTCGATCTGATCGATCGTGTGCTGCGTTTTCCGCCGATTTACTTCAAGCGGGTGAAATCCGCCGAAGTGGCGACCATGGTGAAGGACGAGGTGGAGCCGCTGGGCGGCTTCATCGGCGATGCCTTCCTGCAGCCGGTGCTGCTCGGCGGCCAGGCGCTGACAGCCATGCTGTTCATCATGGTCCAGAACGTCTGGCTCGGCATGATTGCGGTGGTGATCGTGGTGATCCAGATCGTGCTCATCCCGCGCATGCGGCGGCGGCTGCTCGTGCTCGGGCGCCAACGGCAATTGACCGCCCGCTCGCTTTCAGGCCGGGTTGGCGAAATCGTCGACGGCATCGGCGCGGTTCACGTCCACGACACGTCAAATTACGAGCGCGCCGACATAGCGGCCCGGCTCGGGCTCATCTTCAAGATCCGCTTCGATCTTTACCAATGGAAATTCATGGTAAAGTTCCTCAACAATTTTCTCGCGCAGCTCACGCCCTTTCTGTTCTACATGATCGGCGGCTATCTGGTCATCGCGGGGCGGCTGGACGTCGGCCAGCTCGTGGCCGTGATCGGTGCCTACAAGGACCTGCCCGGACCGATGAAGGAACTGATCGACTGGGATCAGGATCGGCAGGATGTCCAGGTCAAATATCAGCAGGTCGTTGAACAGTTCACCGTCGAGAATATCATTGCGCCGGAAATCGGAGCACTGACGATCGACGATCCCGGTCCGATGACAAAACCGCTGTCGGCGGTCGGTCTGTCCATAGCAGACGATGGCGGTGCAATGCTCCTCAACCGTATCTCCATGCAGGTCAAACCGGCTGAGACCGTGGCGCTGGTCAGCACCCCAACAGGTGGAGCGGAGGCGCTAGCAGAAGCCTTCGCGCGGCTGAACTGGCCGGAAAGCGGAAAGGTCGCTTCGGGCGCCGATGACCTGCTTGAACTCCCCGAAGCAGTGACCGGCCGGCGTATGTCCTACGCCTCGTCGGATGTTTTCCTGTTCCACGCAAGCCTGCGCGATAACCTGCTCTACGGGTTGAAGCATGCACCGCTGACATCGGTGACTTATGAGGGCGCCGCGGCAGACCAGCGGCGCTGGAACATCGACGAGGCGCGCCGGTCGGGCAATCCTGATCTCGATATCCGCAGCGACTGGATCGACTATGCTTCCGCCGGTGCTTCCGGCCCGCACGACCTCTTTGAATCGGTGCGCCGGGTGCTCGACGCGGTTCTTCTGTCGCGCGACATTCTGGATCTTGGCTTGCGCTCTTCGGCCGACCTCACGCGTCACACGAAGCTTGCCGGGCGGATCGTCGAACTGCGTGCAGCGCTGCGAACCCGGCTGGAACAGGAAGGGCTGCGCGAACTGGTGGTTCCTTTCGAGCCGGGCGCTTACAACACGGAAGCGACGATCGGTCAGAACCTGCTTTTCGGCGCTGCCGCCGGCCCCGAACTGGCCGACAAGGCCCTGGCGGCCAATCCCTATTTTGCTTCCGTGCTGAAGCAAGCCGGCCTCGACCGCACGCTCTACGAAATGGGCATGGAGATCGCCGAACAGGCGATCGAGCTGTTTGCCGACCTGCCGCCCGATCACCAGTTCTTCCAGCAGCTCGCCTTCATGAGCGCCGAGGAGATCCCCGCCTACGAGACCTTGCTGCAGCGGCTCAAGAACCGTCCCTACGAGGTGGTTTCGGAAGCCGACCGCGCCATGATCATCACCTTGAGCTTTGCCTATATCGAGCCCCGGCACCGCTTCGGCCTGCTGACCGAAGAGCTAATGAGCAAGATCGTCGCCGCACGTAGCCAGTTCTATGAAAACCTGCCGCCCGAGCTGCAGGGTGCGATCGAACGGTATGATCCTGCCAAATACATTGCCGCGGCCACCGTCATGGACAATGTCCTGTTCGGGCGCGTGGGCAACAACCATCCCGACGCGCCGGACCGCATACGCTCCATCGTCTATGAAATTCTTGACGAGCTGGGGCTTTATGCCGAGCTTCTGGATGTCGGCCTGGACTTCAACGTCGGCGCCGGCGGCAGGCGGCTGACCGGTGGGCAGCGACAGAAGCTCGACGTTGCCAGGGCTCTGCTCAAGCGTCCCGATTTTCTCATTCTCAACCGGCCGCTGTCGGCGCTCGACCAGCGCATTCAGGACAAGGTGCTGCGAAACGTGCTCGAGGAAGCCAGACGCGACGGCCATTCGCCGGCAATTGTGTGGGTCGTGACGAACCCGGCAATGGCGACAATGTTCGATCGCGTTATCGTCTTTGACTCGGGTCAATTGGTGGAAGACGGTACGCACGAGACACTTTTGGCAGAGAACGGT
The DNA here is from genome assembly GCF_057784295.1 of Mesorhizobium sp. CNPSo 4688. Classification (NCBI taxonomy): domain Bacteria; kingdom Pseudomonadati; phylum Pseudomonadota; class Alphaproteobacteria; order Hyphomicrobiales; family Phyllobacteriaceae; genus Mesorhizobium; species Mesorhizobium sp. CNPSo 4688. The sequence goes on along the minus strand of NZ_JBWLUY010000002.1, from coordinate 458,504 downwards.
ATCTTCAAGGAACTTCTGTCATAGTCTGGCAGACGCGAATTTAGGAAGGTTTGCGACAATGCTGCTCAAGGATGAAGTTGGAATGCTGCAACGCGTTCCCTTGTTCTCTGGCATTGAGCCGGCAAAGCTCAAGCTGCTCGCATTCACGTCGGATCGCGTGAACTACAGCGCCGGCCAGATCCTTTTCCGGCAGGGCGACGAGGCAGACGCCGCCTATGTCATCCTTTCAGGCACGGCGGATATTCTGGTCGATTCCGACAACGGGCCGATAAAAGTTGCCGAACTGCTGCCAAATTCGATCGTCGGCGAGATCGCCATATTGTGCAACAGTTCCCGCACTGCCACCGTCAGAGCGGCAAGTGATCTGGAGGCCCTGAGAATCCGCAAGGATCATTTCCTAAGGCTCATGAAGGAGTTCCCGGAAATGACCATCGAGATATTGCGGGTTCTTGCCGATCGGCTAAGCCATACGACTGCGGATCTGATCGACGCACGAAGCGCCTAGAGCTACGATGGGCGAAAGCTAGCATGGACGACGATTTTTTCCTGGTCCGATTTTGGGGCGTGCGCGGCAGCATTGCGGTATCCGGGCCAGAATTCGCTCGCTATGGCGGCAACACAATCTGCATTGAGATGCGATGCGGCCAGCATACGCTTCTGTTCGACGCGGGCTCTGGCCTGCGGCCTGCCGGCAGGGCGCTTCAGGCGTCGGATGTGACCGATTTCGACCTGTTTTTCACCCATTGCCATTACGATCACATCATCGGGCTGCCGGCTTTTGCGCCGATCTTTGACCCGAGCGTCAAGCTTACGCTTTGGTCCGGGCATCTTGCAGGACGCATGACGACCCGGCAGATGATCGATGAGTTCATGCGGCCACCGTGGTTTCCGGTGAAAATGGACGTCTGCAAGGCAAGGCTCGACTGCCGTGACTTTGTGTCAGGAGACGTGCTTCGGCCGCGCGAAGGGGTGGTGGTTCGGACTGGCAGCCTTACCCATCCGGGCGGCTGCATAGGCTACCGGGTCGAATGGGGCGGCCGCGTCGTGGCGGTGATCACGGACACCGAGCACGAGCCGGGCAAACTCGATCAGTCGGTGCTCGGCCTGATCGACGATGCCGACCTCGTCATTTACGATTGCACCTACACCGAGAAGGAAATGGAACGCCGCCGCGGCAACGGGCACTCGACATGGCAACAGGGCGTCAAGCTCTGTGAGGCGGCCGGTGCGCGGGGGCTCGCGCTGTTTCACCACGACCCGACACGCACCGACGAGCAACTGGACGAGATGGAGAAACTGGCCAAGGACAGGTTTGCCGGCGCTTTTGCCGCGCGGGATGGCCAGACGCTCCAATTCCCGGTCTCATTGCACAAAAAGCGTTGAGCTATTTTTCTCTCCTTGTTTGAGCATGATCTCTGGGCAAACGGAAACCGTTTGTCCGAGAAAACCGGATTCCACTTTTCGGGATCATGCTCTAGTGGCGCTGCGCCCGATCAATGTCCGGATCGGAAGCCATGTGCAGGCTTCAGTCCGAGCGGTGACTGCGAATAGCCGTTCAAGGAAAAGCCAGGCCGATTCATCATGGACGAGGTGGTGAGTGAGCAGGCCGACCGGTTCGCCGCCATCGAATGCATGCTGCAATTGCGCGATGATGGCCTGAACCAACAGGCCATGGTCGCGGCAGCCGCGCGTGCCATGCCAATCCATGATGTCGACATTGCTGTTGATGACGGCCAGGGGAGCCGGCTTCGGCGGCCCATAGACCGACAATGCCGCAAATCCTATGGATCCAAGGTCGGATACCAGGCCGGCGTCGATCCTGTTCCAGGGTGGCACCAGCATCGGAACGGCACGTGCGCCGTGCAGGCCGGTGATGTGCGACAGCCCGCGAGCCAGATCGTCGAGCACCGCCTCGCGTGGCCGATGCGGGCCGAGCTCCTGCTTTTTCTGGTCCGCGGGCGCATGATTTCGGTGCACCCAGCCATGGATGGCGACCGTGGCATGCGGCGCCTCGTCAAGCCGGACGACAAGCTTGCCGTCGGTCTCGGCCGGAATGACAGCCAGAGTGACCGGAACCGCGAATTCACCGGTGAGGTCGAGCAGCCGATCAAGCGCAGGCGTCGGATCCACGGTGTCATCGTCGCGCAGCCAGAACTCCGCCTTGCGGTCCGCCCGTTGCAGGCGCGCCAGCTCTTCCACCAAGGGCTGCCAGACCGGATCGGATGTCATGAGACCGGGATCTTCTTGAGAAGTTCGGCCAGACGCGCCGCTGCACCACTCAGCGAGCGCTCTTCGAGGACGAAACGCCTGGCTTCCGCAGCCATCATGGTTCTTTCGTCGTTATGGGCCAGAAGCCTTGCAATGGCGGAAGCGAACGCCGCCACATCGCCCGGCGGGGTGAGAAACCCGGTCTGGCCATCCCGCACGACCTCCGGCACGCCGGCAATGTCCTGAGCCACCACCGGCAAGCCGGCGGCCTGCGCTTCAAGATAGGCAACGCCATAGGCCTCGCCGTAACCCGGCCAGACGTAAATTCCCTTGGTGTAAAGGACATCCGGCACGGCGGCCGGCTCGATCGCGCCAAGCCATTCGATACGGTCGGCGGGCAAGCCGGCGAATTGCGCCTGGACCTCGTCACGGGCAGGCCCGTCGCCGACGACCGACATGGTCCAGGGCAGGTGGCCGATCGAGCCGAGCGCTTGCGCCAGCATGCGATAGCTGTCGACTTTGTCGCCCGGGCGCATCATGGCAACGGTGACGAGGCGCGTCGGACAACCCCGGGCCGGCGTTTCCCGGAATGCCGATGTGTCGATGAAAGGCGAAAGCATGCCGAGAGCGGCGTTGGGAATCACATCCGCCAGTCCCTGCCGATCCCTTTGCGTGAAGCAGATGTTCAGCGCCGCCTGTTCGATGGCTCGCGCCACCAGCGCCTGGCTATCGGCCCACAAGCCGGCGTTGCGCCGCCTGGAATAGGAGGCTTCCGCCGTCACATAGGGGACAGCAAAGGCCGACGCCAGCTCTGGCCCGATCAGGTCGGGCGCCTTGTAGTAGGGATGATAGCAGAACCAGAGATCGGGCTTGCCGTCACGCTCCCATAGCCTTGTCAATCGCGTGGCTTCGTCCCGGGCCTCGATCTTGAGAGCATCGAAACTTTTCGGCTCCGGCTGGCGTAGATAGAAGCGCAACTCCGATGCCAGTTCGACGCTATGCCCGCCGTGCTGCAGCGCCCTGACCAGCATCCGTGCCATCTGGCGGTCGCCGGAGACAACGGGATCATTGGGCGACTTCAGCGGCGCGTAAAAGGCAATTCGCATTGCGCGATCCTATCATCGCAAAGCTGTGCCAAGTCAATTTCGACGCATGATCGACTTCACCTTCAAGCGCTGGAATATGCTATCTGATGCTCATGGAAACAGCTGTCGCGTCCGACCCGTTTGTCGCTTCTTTGCCGGTCTTCGCAAAGTTCGAAAGCGTTGCCGATATCGATAACTATCGGCCGCTCCCCGATGGCTGGGCGCTGGCCACCGCCGACATAGTCGGCTCGACCAAGGCGATCGGGGCCGGGCGCTATAAAACCGTCAATATGGCCGGCGCCAGCGTCATTTCGGCGCTGCTCAACGCGCTGGGTCGGCAAGATCTTCCCTATGTCTTCGGCGGCGACGGCGCACTCGTGGCGTTTCCCGGCTCGGCGCTGGAGATCGCCCGCAACGCGCTGGCTTCTGTCCAGAGATGGGTGGCGGACGAACTGGACCTGACCTTGCGTGCGGCTATCGTGCCGATAAAGGACATAAGAGCGCAAGGCCTCGACGTTCGCGTGGCGCGGTTCCAGGCCTCCGAAGCGGCGTTCTATGCCATGTTCGCCGGCGGTGGCGGCAGTTGGGCGGAAGCCGAGATGAAAGCGGGGCGCTACCGCATCGACCCCGCGCCGGCCGGCGCGCGGCCGGATCTGACCGGCCTCTCCTGCCGCTGGAACCCGATCGAAGCCCGGCACGGCGAAATTGTCTCGATCATAGCCATACCAGGGGCTTCGCGAGATTTGCGCGGTTTTCAGTTTCTGGCGTCCGACATCATCGCCCTTGCCGGCAGGCAGGAACGCGATGGCCACCCGGTGCCGGTAGACGGGCCGGCCTACAGTCTGCTGCCCGCCGGCCTCGATGTCGAGGCGCGGGCCACGGCGCCGCCAGGGCGGCGGTGGCTGGCGAAGCTGTGGGTGATATTCCTGATGACGCTTACCGCCGTCACCGACAGATTTGGCTGGACGATCGGCCGTTTCGATCCGAAGGTCTACAAACGCGAGGTGGCCAGCAATTCGGATTTCCGCAAGTTCGACGACGGCCTGAAGATGACCATCGACGTTAACGCGGATGTGTTGCAACGGATCGAGAGCCGGCTGAAACAGGCGGAGGAAGCGGGCATCTGCAGCTATGGCCTGCACCGCCAGAAATCGGCCTTGATGACATGCCTCGTCATCTCGCCGCTGCAGCCCGATCACGTTCATTTCATCGATGGCGCCGACGGCGGCTATGCGATGGCTGCCGCGAGCCTGAAGGCGAAGGCCCCGGCTTGATACGGCTTGCGGAAATCGGTTTTCCGCAATATGCCTCGGCCACGGTTCTCGGGACCAGGTGAGCCTCGCCATGGAGCGGATAGTCTGTCCGAATTGACGGGAAAGCAGATTTTTGGACGCCTCACGATCGACATATGACCGTCTTCTGAACCGAATTTCGACGCGTACCGCGCAAGTCGGCGTGATCGGACTGGGCTATGTCGGGTTGCCGCTGTCGGTTGCGATCGCACGCGCCGGCTTCCCGGTTTCCGGCTTCGACATCGAAGCAGGGAAAGTCGAGAGCCTGAACAGCGGCCAATCCTATATCGAGGCCGTAACGTCGACGGCCCTTGCCGGTCATGTGACGAGCGGACGGTTCCGCGCCACTGCGGATTTTGCCGAACTGGCCGTCTGCGATGTCATCATCATCTGCGTTCCGACACCGCTGACGAAACACCGTGAACCGGACCTCTCCTTTGTCAGGAACACGGCAGGCACCATCGCCAAGCATCTGCGCCTCGGCCAGCTGATCGTGCTGGAATCGACCACTTATCCCGGCACCACCGATGACGTGATCAAGCCCATACTGGAAGAAACCGGCTTGCATTCGAAGACGGACTTCTTCCTCGGCTTCTCGCCCGAACGCGAGGATCCCGGCAACCGCAGCTTTGAAGTCGCGACGATCCCCAAGGTCGTGGCAGGCGACGGCGTCGAAGCAGCGACGCTTGTGCAGGCTTTCTATCAAAGCGTGGTCAAGACCGTCGTTCCGGTTTCCAGCACGGCGACCGCCGAGGCGGTCAAGCTGACGGAAAACATCTTCCGCTCGGTCAACATAGCCCTCGTCAACGAGTTGAAGGTCGTGCTCGGCGCAATGGGTATCGACATCTGGGAGGTGATCGAGGCGGCAAAGAGCAAGCCCTTCGGCTACATGCCTTTCTATCCTGGCCCAGGCCTTGGCGGGCACTGCGTTCCGATCGATCCCTTCTACCTGACCTGGAAGGCGCGCGAATACGAACTGCCAACCCGCTTCATCGAGTTGGCGGCGGAGATCAACACGGCCATGCCGCGTCATGTGGTCGATGAACTGGCAAAGGCGCTGGACCAGCGCTGCGGCAAGGCGCTCAGCCGCTCGCGCATTCTCATCATCGGGCTCGCCTACAAGAAAAATGTGCCCGACATCCGCGAAAGCCCCTCATTGCGGCTCATTGAACTCATCGAGGAATGGGGCGGTAAGGCGGAATTCCACGATCCGCATGTTACCGAGATTCCAACCACACGCGAGCATATGGCGATCAAGGGGCGTCGCTCGGTCGAGCTGACCGAGGCGGCCTTGAAGGAGTTCGATGCGGTCGTCGTCGCAACCGACCACGACATGATCGACTATCAGGCGATCGCTGATCACGCACTTCTGATCGTCGACACACGCAATGTTTTTGGCCGTCTCGGGCTCGCCCGAGAGACGGTGGTGAAGGCCTGACGGCGGCTGAGCCGGCGAATTCTTTGCCCGATGTCAGGATTGGGATTGCACTCCGAGGGCAGCCTCGCCACATAATGTTTCGCGAAGTAAGCGCAGTTACGCCTGTTTCCTTCCTGCAAGGACAGTCATTCGGGAAATTCTTCGCCGGCTTTTGCCCCCGAAGCCGGTTTCATTGACTTAGAGGATTTGGCAGATCAAAGGAGATGGCTCGTCTTCGACGGGTTTCGGGATAGCATGAGCACAACGCAAGCAGAAATTTCCAGCATTCTCATGGATAAGGTTGCCGATTGGCTGACCCAATCGGCGCTGGCCGGCGACGACCTGGAAACCTTGGTAAAGGGCTTTTGTGAACGGCTGGCTGCTGCCGGCGTGCCGCTGAAGCGGGTGCATCTGAGCTTTTCGATGCTTCATCCGCTTTATGATGCGCTTGGCTTTACCTGGCTTCGCGGCCAGGGCCTGGAAGTGGAAGGCTTCCGCAGTGAGAACGGCGTTCATTCCGACAGATTCCTGACCAGCCCATACTACCATCTGCTCAGCAACAAGCTCGACCATCTGCGCCGCCGGCTCGACCCGTCGGTGCGGTCGGAGTTTCCTGTTTTCGATGACCTCAGGCTCATGGGCGTCACCGATTACATGGCTTTCGTCCATCCCTTCAACGGCGACACCAGTCAGGGCATGATGGGGTCCTGGTCCACGGACAGTGCTTCAGGCTTCAGCGACAGCATGATTTCGGCGCTGCTGCGCGTCCAGAACCATCTCGCTATCGCAGCCAAGATGGCTGTGCTCACCAAGCTCGCCGACAACATGATGACCACGTATCTCGGTGGCGACGCCGGCAGGCGTGTGCTGGACGGCCAGATCAAGCGCGGCGAGGGCGACACAATCCGGGCCGCACTGGTCATGGGCGATATGCGCGGGTCGACGAGGCTTGCCGAAACCTCCGGCCGCGAGCTCTATATCGATACGTTGAACCAGTTTTTCGATGCCATTGCTGCACCTTTCAATCGCAAAGGCGGGCAGATCATGAGTTTCCTGGGGGATGGCTTCATTGCCGTCTATCCCTGCGAAAGGCACCGCGCGCAGTCCGAGATCGCCTGCCAGGCCGCTCTTGCGGCAGCGCACAAGGCCAGCACGCGTATGATGGAGCTCAATCTGCGCAGAAAAGAGCAGGGGTTGGACGACATAAAATTTGGTATCGGCCTGCATGTCGGCAATGTGATGTTCGGCAATGTCGGGCTTACCGACCGGCTCACATTCTCCGTCTTCGGCTCGGCTGTAAACGAGGTCCAGCGCCTCCAGACCCTGACCAAGAAATATCCGCACAGCGTTCTCGCCAGCAAAGAGTTCGCGGGCTATTGCGGCGCCAACAGCTGGCTGACGCTCGGCAAGGAGGAGCTGGCCGGCATCAAGCAGAAGCTGACGGTGCTTTCACCCGACCTGTCGGGTGCTCTCGCACTCGATGAAGACGTTGCGCTGGAGCCGTTTCACGACCGGATATCGGACGCCGAGCAGGTCATGCTGCTTCATCGTGATGCCGCGCGGCTGTCGGCGGGCGACCGGAGGAAGCTCCAGTAACCGTCACGATCTGATCCGAACGCCTTGGGTCGGCAGTTCGGTCGCCGTCCACAGGCGAACTCGTTTCGAATCCAAGTTGCTCTAGGCTGACAATGCGCTAGTCTTGCTTCTGGGCAGGCCGGGAGAGCCGCCAGAGTGGGGGCTGGTGTTGGGCATGAGTGCAGGCGTTGATTTGCTGCGGATCGAGGATGTTGGCATCTCGTTTGCCATTGTCGGGGGACCGCTGCATGCCGTCAGGCGCGCAAATCTGCGCGTCCTGCCGGGCAAGGTTACCGCGCTTGTTGGCGAGTCCGGTTCCGGAAAATCGGTTCTCAGCCAGGCAGTGATGGGCATTTTGCCGAACACAGCCCATGTTCGCGGCCGTATCCTGTTTTCCGATCCCGAAAAGCCCGGCACGACGCAGGATATCCTGAAGATGCCGCGCGATGGACCAGAAATCCGGGCGTTGAGAGGCAGCCGCATCGGCAAGATCTTTCAGGAGCCGATGACATCCCTGTCGCCGCTACACACGATCGGCAATCAGGTCAGCGAATCTCTGCAGATTCATACGCCCATGGCTCGAGCGGAGCGCAAGGCGCGGACCGAGGAGATGCTCAGTCTTGTCGGGTTTCCCAATCCCAAGCGCGCCTATGACATGTATCCGTTTGAACTTTCGGGAGGATTGCGGCAACGCGCCATGATCGCCATGGCGCTTATCTGTCGGCCCGCTCTGTTGATCGCCGACGAGCCGACGACGGCGTTGGACGTCACCATCCAGGCGCAAATCCTGCAACTGCTGCGCGGGCTTCAGACCAAGCTGAACATGGCGATGCTGCTGATCACACACGACCTCGGCGTTGTCGCCAATGTCGCCGACGAGGTGGTGGTCATGTACCATGGCGAGATCATGGAAGCGGGACCTGTGGAGGCGATATTCCGCCGGCCAGGCCACCCTTACCTGAAGGGCCTGATGGCAGCCGTTCCGCATTTCGACCTGAAGCCCGGCGAGAGGCTAAAGGCGCTCCGCGAGGTGCCGGTGAATGTCGGCAACCTGCTGGGCAAACAGACAGCGCCGGACTCGAAAGGGCCGGACGACATCCTGCTGTCGGTCAGGGATCTGAAAAAGGTCTACACCACCCGCAAGTCCGCATGGTTCGGCGGGAGCCATCAAACCTCTGTTCGCGCCGTGGACGGCGTGAGCTTCGACATCAGGCGGGGTGAGTGCCTGGGTCTGGTCGGCGAAAGCGGCTGCGGCAAAACCACCGTCAGCAAGATCCTGATGCGGGCTGTCACCCCCAGCGGCGGCTCCGTGGTCTTCAACGGCCGCGAAGGACCGATCGACGTCCTGGACGCCGAGGGAGACGCGCTGCAGTTGCTGCGCGCGAAAATCCAGATGGTCTTCCAGGATCCGGTTTCGTCGCTCTCCCCTCGCATGACGGTGGAGAACATCTTGAGCGAGCCGTTGGAAATCCATCAACGTGGCAATGCCGCGTCCCGACTGGCCACGGTCAAGAGCCTGATGCAGGCAATCGGGCTCGATCCGCGCTTCATCCAGCGCTATCCCCACAGTTTCTCCGGCGGGCAGCGTCAGCGTATCGGCATCGCGCGCGCGTTGGCGCTGGGGCCTGAGCTCCTGATCTGCGACGAGCCGGTCTCGGCGCTCGATGTCTCTGTCCAGGCGCAGATCCTGAACCTTCTGAAGGACCTGCAGAAAGAACTGGGTCTGACCTACCTGTTCATATCCCACAATCTGGCGGTGGTGGACTACATGGCGGACCGCATCGCGGTGATGTGCGGCGGGCGTATCGTCGAGCTTGCGCCGCGCGAAATTCTGCTCAGGAAACCGATCCACCCCTATACGCGCTCACTGCTCGCCGCGGTCCCTTTCCCCGATCTCGACCGGCCGATGGATTTCAAGACGCTGAAGCTCGGCGGCGCTTCCGACACCAGCGCATGGGGACCGCAATTCCGCGATGAGGGCGGAGAGGATATGCTCTCGCCGCTCGATCTTGGCGGCGGCCATCTCGTGCTGGCCAGACGTTCCGCCGATGTCAGCGAGTTGCGCCATTGATCAGCCGTCGCACCCTCCTTGGCCTCATGGCTTCGGCATTCCTGCCGGGCACGTCGCGCGCTGGCGATCTGGAGCCGGATTTTCTTCAGCCGCAGCTGACGGCCAAGGCGCTGCCGGTACTCGCCGAGCGCTTGCCCAAGAGCCCGCGCGCGTTGAATCTCGCCGCCATGGGGCGGCAACCCGGCGAGTATGGCGGCACGCTGCGGACGATCATCGGCAGCCAGAAAGATATCCGGATGATGACGATCTACGGGTATTCTCGGCTAGTCGGCTATGACGAAAAGCTTAACTTGCAAGCTGACATCCTCGAAAGTTTCGACGTAGCGGATGATCGCATCTTCACCTTCAAGATACGCGAAGGACATAAATGGTCCGACGGCAGCCTGCTGACGCCGGAGGATTTTCGCTATTGCTGGGAAGATGTCTGGCTGAACGATGAGCTTTCGCAAGGCGGGCTCGCTCCGGCCCTGATGGCGGATGGCAAACCGCCACGCTTCGAGATCGTCGATCCGTTGACGGTGCGCTACAGTTGGGATGCGCCCAATCCCGACTTCCTGCCCAAGCTCGCTGCGGCTGCGCCGCTATCGCTTGTTCTGCCGGCCGCCTATCTCAAGCAGTTCCACAAGAAATACCAGGATCCATTCCGGCTCGCCGGCCTGATGAAGGAGAACCGGGCCAAGAAATGGACGCTCCTGCATATCCGAATGTCGCGGCAGTATCGCCCGGAGAACCCTGATCTGCCGACGCTCGATCCCTGGCAGAACCGGACCAAGCCGCCGGCCGAGCAGTTCATCTTCGAACGCAACCCGTTCTTCCATCGAATAGACGAGAATGGCCGGCAACTGCCCTATGTCGACCGGATCATCATGAATGTCAGCTCATCGGCGATCATCTCCGCCAAGACCGGCGCGGGCGAGAGCGACCTGCAAGGCTTGGGAATTGACTTCACGGATTACGCTTTCCTGAAGGACGCGGAGAAGCGCTACCCGGTTAAGATGCATCTGTGGAAACGCACTCAGGGTTCGCGGCTGGCGCTGCTGCCCAATCTGAACTGTGCCGACCAGGTGTGGCGTGGCCTTTTGCGTGACGTGCGCGTGCGCCGCGCCCTTTCGCTCGCTGTGGACAGGCGCGAGATCAATTTGGCCGTGTTCTACGGATTGGCGCAGGAGAGTGCAGATACGGTCCTTCCGGAGAGCCCGCTCTACCGGCCGGAATTCGCGAAAGCATGGGTCGCCCATGATCCCGACCAGGCCAATGCCCTGCTCGACGAGGCCGGGCTTCAGGCACGTGACGGTGATGGCCTGCGGATGCTTTCCGATGGACGTTCTGCGAAGATCATCGTGGAAACGGCCGGCGAAAGCACGCTGGAAACCGACGCGCTCGAACTCATCACCGATCACTGGCGCAAGATCGGCATCGCCTTGTTCATCCGGACTTCGCAGCGCGACATCTTCCGCAGCCGCGCGCTTGGCGGCCAGATCATGATGTCGATGTGGTCGGGCATCGACAATGGCGTGGCGACCGCCGACATGAACCCGTATCAGCTGGCTCCCACCATCGACGACCAGCTGCAATGGCCGCTCTGGGGGGCGCACTACCTATCTCATGGCAAGATGGGCGAGGCACCCGACCTTCCTGAAGTGGTCGAGCTGATGGCTTTGCTCGAACGCTGGAACGCATCGACCGCAACCACGGAGCGCGCCGAAATCTGGAATTCGATGCTGTCGATCTACACCGATCAGGTGTTTTCGATAGGCACCGTGAACGGAACGCATCAGCCGATTCTGGTGTCCTCGCGGCTGCGCAATATGCCTGACAAGGCGCTCTACGGCTACGACCCGACTGCCTATTTCGGTGTCTACATGCCGGATACATTCTGGCTTGGAGGCTCCTGAGCGTGCTTCGATATCTTGTCTGGCGCATCGCCGTGATGGTTCCAACGCTGCTGGTCATATCGGCACTGGTGTTCACGATCATCGAACTTCCGCCGGGCGACTATTTCGACAGCTATGTCGCCGAGCTTCGGGCCCAGGGCGAAGCGGTGGATTCCGATCGCATCGAGATGATGCGCAAGGAATATGGTTTCGACCAGCCGCCGGTCATTCGCTACTTCTACTGGGTCGGCGGGATGCTACACGGCGATTTCGGCTATTCCTTCGAATATGAACTGCCGGTTCGCGACGTCGTCGGGGACCGAATGTGGCTGACCGTGCTGGTTTCCTTCGTCACGATCATCTTCACCTGGCTCATTGCCTTTCCGATCGGCATGTACTCCGCCACGCATCAATACAGCTGGGGCGACTACGGCCTGACTTTCCTCGGCCTTCTCGGCCTTGCCATTCCGAATTTCATGCTGGCGCTGATCCTGATGTATTTCGCCAACATCTGGTTCGGCACGTCCATCGGCCATCTCATGGACCAGCAATATCTCGGCGAGCCGATGAGCTGGGCCAAGGCGAAGTCGATCCTCGCCCATCTCTGGATCCCGGTCCTGATCATCGGCACCGGGGGCACGGCAAGCATGATCCGGCGGCTGCGCGCCAATCTGCTCGATGAACTGCACAAGCAATATGTCGTGACCGCGCGCGCCAAAGGCCTTCATCCGTTCAAGACGCTGGTCAAATATCCGCTGCGCATGGCGCTCAATTTCTTCATTTCCGACATCGGCTCCATCCTGCCGGCCATCATCTCCGGCGCCGAAATCACGGCGATCGTGCTGTCATTGGAAACGACCGGGCCGATGCTGATCAAGGCGCTGCAAAGCCAGGATATGTATCTGGCAGGGTCGTTCCTGATGTTTCTCGCCTTCCTGACGGTCATCGGCGTGCTGATTTCCGACCTGGCGCTGGCGATGCTTGATCCACGAATTCGTTTGCAGGGCGGCAGCACCAAATGAACACGCAATCGCCGCTGCCCGCTCCGGGCGCTCCACTGCAACACTACGTTTCCATCGAGCCCTTTGACCTGCAGTCGGTCGAGGCGATGACGCCGGAGCAGTCGAAGGTCTTCCAGGCGTCGCAGCTGCGGCTGATGTGGTGGAAATTCCGCAAGCACCGGCTTGCCCTTGTATCCGGCATCTTCCTGGCGGTGCTGTATTCCGGGATACTGATCTGCGAGTTCCTGGCGCCCTACAATCTGCACACGCGCAACATGGACTATATCTATTCGCCACCGCAGCAGGTGCACCTGTTCCACAACGGCGAGTTCATCGGGCCGTTCGTCTATGGCCGCCAGATGATGCTGGACATGGACACGCTCAAGCGGAACTACATTGACAAACAGGATGATGTTCAGCGGCTCCGTTTCTTCTGCAAGGGCGACAGTTACCAGTTCTGGGGCCTGATCGAAGGTGACAGGCATTTTGTCTGCCCGGCCGAAAACGGCCAGCTCTTTCTGGCCGGCACTGACAGGCTCGGGCGCGATGTGCTCTCGCGCATGATCTATGGCGCACGCATTTCTCTGACAATCGGCCTCGTCGGCATCAGTTTCAGCTTCCTGCTCGGAATCGTCATCGGAGGGCTGGCCGGCTACCACGGGGGTATCTTCGATCTGATCGTTCAACGGATAATCGAAGTTCTGCAATCGATCCCCAGCATTCCCCTATGGCTGGCTCTGGCGGCGATCATGCCGATAACCTGGAGTCCGATCCTGATCTATTTCGGCATCACCGTCATCCTCGGGTTGCTCGACTGGACCGGACTGGCGCGGGCCGTGCGTTCAAAGCTTCTGGCCTTGCGCGAGGAGGATTACGTTCTGGCCGCGCAATTGATGGGCGCCGGGAGCAGCCGCATCATCCGGCGGCATCTCATTCCCGGTTTCATGTCGCATCTGATCGCGACGGCGACGCTCTCGATACCCGGCATGATCCTGGGCGAGACGGCGCTGAGCTTCCTCGGGCTCGGCCTGCGGGCGCCGATAACCAGCTGGGGCATCCTGCTCACCGAGGCGCGCAGCGTCAGCGTGATCGCGTTCTATCCATGGCTGCTTTTGCCGATGCTCCCCGTCGTTCTCGTCATCATGGCGTTCAACTTCCTCGGCGACGGCTTGCGGGACGCCGCAGACCCCTACAAGTGACACCGCAGTTGCGCGGCGGCGGGCCGCCTATTCCGCCCGGTATGATCCTTGTCGGCAGCCTGTGCGGTTGTTGCAGGGTTCGTCATTCGCCTCTATATGCGGCAAGCCTCGATCGGGCTGCTGGTTCAGGACATACAATCGCATATGAGTCGCCTCGACAATTTCATCAGCAGGATGACCGCACAGCGCGACATTCTCAATCAAATCTGCCCCGAAGTGGCGACGATGGAGGGGCTTGTGCTCGAGCTCGGGCTCGGCAATGGCCGGACGTTCCATCATCTGCGCGAGCGCCTGCCCGGACGCCGGATCGTGGTGTTCGACCGCGAAGTTGGCGCACACACCAGCTCAATTCCTGACGCTGAAAATCTCGTGCTCGGCGATATACGCGAGACGGCGAGGAGGTTCATTGGCATCGACGCCGCTCTTGTCCATGCCGACATCGGCACCGGCTATGACGATCGCGATGCGGTAACGGCCACCTGGCTTCCCGATCTGATTGCGGGCATGCTTCGCGTCGGCGGCTACGCGGTGAGCGGCACGCCGCTCGATCACCCGCTGCTGCAACGCCTGCAAGCGCCGACTTCGGAGCCCGCCGATCGTTATTTCCTCTGCAGGCGCATGTGAGGGCCGAGACGGTCTTCAGGGCCCCAAGTCTTCTCTTCAGGGGATTGTGTACACCGCTATCTCCCGCTCGATGCCGCGCAGCGAGACCTCATGAGGCACAGGCGTCAGCGCATTCCTGTGCAACAGATCGGCGGTGAGATTGTCTTCGACCACCGCACGCGTGGCGAAGATCGCCTGTGCCTTGGCAAGGTTCTGGACCCGTGAAGCAATGTTGACCGTCTGGCCGAAATAGTCCTGCCGCTCGTTCATGGACACGGCGATGCAGGGCCCGGCATGGACTCCGATCTTGAGCAGAAGGTCCTCGCGCCCGGTCTTGTCATTGAGCGCACGCATGGCATCGCGCATCCTGAGGGCCGCGGCAATCGCACGATCTGGTGTCGCGAAGGTCGCCATCACCGCATCCCCGATTGTCTTCACCACGGCGCCTGCTTCGGCCGCGACGATCTCGTGCAGAACCTGGAAGTGCTCGCGCACGAGATCGAAGGCTGAAAGATCGCCCACCCGCTCGTAGAGCTCGGTCGATCCGCGCAGGTCGGTGAACAGGAAGGTCAGGCTGGTGATCTTCAGGCGCTGGTTAATGTCAAGCGTGTCGGTGCGATAGAGATCGCGGAACGTCTGGTTGGTGAGCAGGCGCTTGGCGGTCACGAAGGGCCGGCGTTTGCCCAGGAAATCATGCAATGCATGGCCGGCGATGAAGACCGCCGGAAGCACGCGGGTGTCGGTCCTGTTTTCCAGCGAAATACGCAACGGGCCGGGTTGCATCTCCAGCGTCTGGTTCTGGACATGGTCGCGGTCGAAGACCAGAGAGAGGCTTCGGCGATCCTTTGTTGGTTCGCCCTTCGCGTCGATGAACTGCGCCGAATGCGTGACCGGCTCGAAGACAATGACGAATTCGGACGGAAGCTGAATGTGCAGAACCGCCTTTTCACCGGGCGCAAGCTCGAGATCCTCCAGCGAGAACGATTCCATCTGTTTCGCCAGACCCTCTTCCGGAAGATCGGCGCCGGACCCCCAGTAGATCTGGCGGTAATATTCCACCAACGGCAGTTCGTGCGGATTGTGGGCGGCAATCCTGCGCACGCGGGGACTGACGGTGAATGTCACCTCGACCATCTCGTCGAGGGTCGGCGAATAGTCCTGGGAGCACAGCGCGCAGGTGTATTCGTCCCTCTGCATCGTTTTCAGCGTGGCGTTGGTGTCGAGCACGCCACCACAGCCGGGGCACAGAACATTCCAGGAAATGTCGAAGATGCCCACCCGCGCCGCATGGAGAAAGGCGCTGATGGCGCGTTCCTCGTCGAGGCCATGCTTGCTGGCGAAGGCCAGCGCGTTGATGCGGCAAAGCTCGCGATCCTTGCCTTCCGCGATGGTTTGCCGGATCGCGTCGATTGCCTGCGGATCGACATCGGTCGATTGCCGCAGAAGCGAGAACAGATCCTGAGCTTCGTTCATCGTGCAGGCTCCGGAAAATGCGCCTCGAGGCGTGTTGGCCGGACCGCTCCTTGGTCCGAGTCCCCCATTTTACGCCGAAACGGGCCGTACGGCCATTCGAATAGACAAGCCTGGTGACAGTTCAATTTCCGCCCGCCGATTTTCACCGGCCGCAAGCGGCACTATGATGGTACATTGGGCATGCATTTTGGGGGCTTTCTCCATGCCGACATCCGACAACCCGCCATTTCCGGCGGCCCTGCGCATTTTCTCCTTAGGGGTCATCATCGTCCTGATCGTGGGCGCCGGCCTGTTTTTCGCGCCGGCACTGGTCAAGCCGCGTTGGCCCTGGCCTGTCACGCCATTCAGTGCCCGCTTCCTCGGCGGCTTCTACACCGCCGAAATGGCGGTGATGGCGGCGCTCTTGTTCTGGAATCGCTGGTCGCCCGGCAGGCTGGTGCTCATCATGGCCTTCATCTTCACCGTCATCGTGTCGGCGGTTTCGTTGATCAATCTCGGCTATTTCAACTTCGGGCGAAAAGCGACCTGGCTATGGTTCCTGGTCTATCTTGCCTCGGCCGCGGTATCCGGGCTGTTCCTGTGGCGGGCCAGGGGCCGACCTTCAGCGAAAGGCGTGACCCTGAACCCCGCGTGGCGCGGCTACATGTTGGCAGAAACGGCGTTCCTTGGGCTCTATGGTGTCGGCATGTTGCTGTTTCCCCTGATGGTCAGCAGCACCTGGCCATGGCCGGTCGATCCCTTCCACGCCCAGGTCTACAGCGCCATCTTCCTCGCCGGCGCTGGCGGCGCATATCTCGTCTGGAAAAACGCACCGCGCGAGGAGCTGCTGGTGCTCGGCCTGGCGCAGTTTCTGGTTGGCCTGCTTGCCATTCTTGGCCTTATCATCACCGACGCTGCGGTGCACCGGATCGACTGGACGGCGACCAGGACATTGTGCTGGCTCGCCCTTTTCGGCTGGATCGGCGTCAGTGGCGGCGTCAAACTCACCGCCGCTTCCCGGTATTTCAGCGCGCAATCGGTAGCATAGGGCATAGAGACGGCTGGATTTTCAGGTGATGTCCGGTGCATCGTGCGGGGCCGATTGCATCCGCCTGAGACGCCATGACCAGCACGACCTCCTCCGAAAAAATCCAGCCGCAGCTCCGGGCCGTACGGCCAAGCGATGCGGAGGCGCTTTGCGCTATCTTCAACATGCCGGGCTTCCGCTGGGGCACGCTCAGGATGCCGTTCGAGATGGTGGAGCAGGTGGAGCGGCGCATCGCCAAGTCCGGCCCGGAAACCACCTGGATCGTTGCCGAGATGGACGGCAAGGTGGTCGGCCATGGTAGCCTGGTCGTGCAGGGTTCGCCACGCCGTTCGCATATAGGCGAGATCAACATCGGCCTTGACGATGGCTTTGTCGGCAAGGGCATAGGCTCTGCGATACTCGCCGCGCTGCTTGATGTGGCCGACAACTGGCGCGCCCTGAAGCGGGTCGAATTGACCGTTTATGCCGACAACGAACCGGCCATCCGCCTCTACACCAGCCATGGCTTCGAGGTCGAAGGCCGGCATGTGAAGGCCGGCTTTACCGACGGGCGGTACCACGACCTCCTGAGCATGGCGCGGCTGCGGTTCTGATGACCGCCGTATTTGCCCCAGCCCCTGCGCCTCCGGCGGAAATTCTGGCCGTGCTGTCGCTGCTCTGCCCGGAAGTCGTGCGTGACATCGAGCAGAACTGGAATGCGCCGGTTTCCGACTACGCCCGCCACCTGTGGCGACCGGTGGCAAGGCCTGCATCGGGCGCGTCGATCGCTGCCCGCTCGATCCTGCGCGACGTTCTGCATCAGCGCCTTGCTGCGATCATGCAGCCCGAAGAGATCGGCAAGGCGCTCGACGAATTCGAGCACAGACCGGTGATCCAGTCCGGCCTGCACTGCCTGCTTCTGATGGACCGGATCACCTTCGATGCCCTGCTGCTTGCCTGGCTCGGCGCGGTCGAAAACGGGCTCTCGGCCTTCTTCGGCTTCATGGGAACGACGATGACCATGGAGACCGTCGGCCAGGAGGGACCGGGATGGCTCGATGTCGGCGACGACAAGGTCAATTTGTTTGGTATGGGGCGCCACAAACTGTGCCGCAAAAGCGTCTGCGCGGCCGGTCCCGTCTCCCTCAACAAGCGCGCGCTCGAAGCGGTGGGCGATGAGACGGATGCCAGCCGCTGGCTGGGTACACTGCTCGCCAGCCAGGACAAGGTGTTTGCAACCGCTGCCGATGCGCTGACAGAACTCAACGGGGATCTGGTCGCCGATTGGGATCGTTCCGGCATGGCCCGGCCGGTTTTCATCGACGATCGGCTCGCCGCTTCCGCCATGGCGCGGCATCTGGACGATGATGGCAGCCTGCTTTCCAGGCTGCTCCTTGAGCCCGCAAGGCGCCAGCGTCTCGACCATGCCTTGCAAGAGGCCGTATCGGGCCCATTCGGCAGATTCCTGCCCAATGCCACTGACTATTTCTGGGGCATTCGCGAAGAGCGCGTGCGCAAGCTTGTGCTTGAGAACGGGCGCCTGATCGAGCCCGACAGGCCGCATGGTGTTTCCATCCCATTCGAGCGGCTGCATCTCAGGCAGGCGCTGCTGAACGGCGTGCTTTTGCCGAACTTGTTCCTGATGTTCCTTGTGCTCGCCATTTTGCCGCGGGTGCGGGTTGTGGGTGGCCTGAGACAGATTGGCTATGTCGCGCTTTTCCACTCGATCCTGCTGGTTGCGCTGGATGAAAACGCTCCCGAGGAGCGCGATCTGGCTGCGGAACTGCAGGTTCGGGAAAATGCCTGGGGCATGCGGGTCATCGATGAACAGATCTCGGTCCGCGAGCAGCTTGCCGGCCTGCCGGAAGGGGCGCTCTTCCCAGACCTGCTCCGGCAATACCGTTTGCGGACATTTGCGGAGACGACCGACGACTTGAAACTGGTTCGCGAAAACGCCCGATGGCGCAAGATCGGCCGGGCCTTTGGCGTCTGAGCAGGCCGCTACCCGATCATTGCACCACACCGGCCTTGCGGAGGCCGTCGACCATGAGTTCGAAATCGGCAGGGTTCTTGTAAGGCAAGACTTTGCGACGGTATTCCAGCGAAAAGTCGGGATTGACGCGAAGCACCTCCTGCCATGCCGCGCGAGCCTCCTCCAAACGGCCCAGATGGCCGTAGCTGGCGGCCAGAAGCACGCGCGAGACATCGGTGGTAGCGTTGCGAGCCAGCCGTTGCAGCAGGAGCTCAACGGCCTCGTCGTACCTTGCCAGTTGAAACAACGCCAAAGCCTGGAAGTGCAGAACCACATCCGGAAAGTATGGATTCAGGGTCTTGCCCCGGGCGAAACTCTCGAGGGCCTCCTCGGGTCTGCCTGAATAGTACAGCGTTTCGCCGCGGCAGACATGCGCTTCGGCGAAGTTCGGATTGAGGGCCAGTGCGCGCTCGACCTCGTCGACGGCCTCATCGTGCCGTCGTGTGTACAGCTTGGCTATCGCCAGCGCCCAGTGCGCCCAGGGATCGTTGTCATCCAGCGTTACCGCTCGCGTTGCGGCCTCTTCGGCTTGCGCCATCGATTCCGGCGGTGACGCACCCCACCTGTTCAGGTAATCGATGCCGTGCGTGAGGGCAAGGAAGGCGTAAGCAGAGGCAAAGTTCGGGTCCAGCTCGGTGGCACGTTGCAAGAGGTCGCGGGCCGCGGTGTTCGTCTCCTTCGTCAGCCGGTGCCACAGCTCCCGGCCGCGCAGGAAACAGTCATATGCCTCCGTGTTGCGCGGGGGCTCCGGCGCCAGCCGCGGACGGGCGCCATCCGTCAGGTTGAGCGCCAGCGCACCGACGATCTGCTGCGTAACGTCATCCTGCACGGCGAATATGTCGGTCAGGTCGCGATCGAACCGCTCCGCCCACAGATGGCCGCCCGAAATTGCATCGATGAGCTGCGCGGTGATGCGCACCCTGTTGCCCGACTTGCGTACGCTGCCCTCAAGCACATGCCGTACGCCCAGCTTCGCGCCGACGTCCTGCACATGGACGTTCTGGCCCTTGAAGGTGAACGACGAATTGCGTGCGATGACGAACAGTTGCGACAGTTTGGACAGCGCCGTGATGATGTCTTCGGAGATGCCGTCGGCGAAGTAGTCCTGTTCGGCGTCACCGCTCATGTTGGCGAACGGCAGCACGGCGATGGACAGTTTCGGCGGCGCTGCCGTGGCCGGCCGGCTCGTCGCGGGTTCCGGGGTCGCGGCCGCCTTGGCCCCGACTTGCAGCGAATAGACCCGGATCGGCTCGGCGATGTTCTTGAGCTGCGTGCTGCCGAGATCGCTGACCGAAAGGTCGAGCCTCGCCTTGACCTGGCGATAGGCATCCTCGGACAGGCAGATGGCGCCGGGCGCCGCGACGCCCTCCAGGCGCGAGGCGATGTTGACGCCGTCGCCCATCAGGTCGCCGTCGCTTTCCTCGACCACATCCCCCAGATGGATGCCTATCCTGAACTCGATGCGGCGGTCCTGCGGCACGCCGGCATTGCGTTCAGCCATGCCGTTCTGAACCTCAACGGCGCAGCGCACGGCATCCACCACACTGCGGAACTCGACCAGTGCCCCATCCCCGGTGCGCTTGATCACCCGTCCGTTGTGCACTGCGATGGTCGGATCGATCAGGTCGCTGCGCAGCGTCCGCAACCTCGCCAAGGTACGATCTTCGTCCTCGCTCGCGAGTCGGCTGTATCCGACCACGTCTGCGGCCAGGATTGCGGCCAGCTTACGGTTCTCGCTCATGGGCCCGCCTCCTCATCTCCACGATAGCAGGAAGATGGGGGTGAGAGAGAATTTTCGCAAACGACGGCCACGCGGCCGACCGTATCGGCAGCGCTCTGCCGCCGAACCCATCCGGATGCCCATTTGCGCTACCGCTTGCCGGTTGACAACTATCGGTTCATCCTTGTGCTGGCCGTGACGAGCGTGGCGAGATCACGCGTCATGCCCTCGGTCAAAGAGATAGAGCATGATGTCGTCCGAAAACCGCTTTACACTTTTCGGTATCATGCTCTGGTGAGGTGTCCATGGACTGCTCGGGCTGCGGTTTCGAGATTGAGGGCGGCTTCGCCTTCTGTCCGAAGTGTGGCCGGCGCCAGCCCGTGCTTTGCGCCAGTTGCGGCTACGCCTGCGCACCCGATTTCGAGTTCTGTCCGAAATGTGGGGCAAGCGTCGGCGCGTCCGCAAAAGCCGCCGAACAGCCTGCTCCAACACCAGGCCGAACCATTGCGCCACCCTCTCGAACTCCGTCACCGAACATCGAAAGCGAGGAAGGGCAGTCTCCCGTCTCCGACGCCGATCGACGGACGGTAACGGTCCTGTTCGCCGACCTCTGCGGCTTCACGACACTCAGCGAGCAGCTCGACCCCGAAGTCATGCAAGCGCTGCAGAACGAACTGTTCAAGGAATTGACGGCGGCCGTGCGAAACTTTGGTGGCTTCGTCGACAAATTCATCGGCGATGCACTGCTCGCCCTGTTCGGTGCGCCGGTCGCGCATGAGGACGATCCGGAACGCGCGCTTCGCGCCGCTCTCGACATGATCGCCCGGACGGCGCGGCTCGGTGAAAGCGCCCGTCATTCCGGTTCGCCTCTGTTGCTCCATATCGGCATAAACACGGGTCCGGTCGTTACCGGCGGATTGGGCATCGGCACCGCCAAATCCTATTCGGTGACCGGCGACACGGTGAACACGGCGCAACGCCTGCAATCGCTGGCAGCGCCGGGTGAGGTGCTGGTGGGCGAGCTCACGCACAGGTTGACCCGGCATGCCTTCTCTTACGAGTCGCTGGGCGATGTCGCCTTGCGCGGCAAGGCCGGCAGTGTGCTCGTCCATCGACTGGATGCACCGCTGGCCGCGCCGCGTGCAGCGCGTGGGCTCGAGGCGCTCGGCCTCAGTGCGCCGATAATAGGCCGTGATGCGGAGCTCAACAGAATGCTGGCGAGCCTTGACCAGGCGTGCGGCGGCTCGGCCCAACTTGTCCGCCTCGTCGGAGAAGCCGGTATCGGGAAATCGCGGCTGGTGAAGGAGTTCGTCGCCCGCGTCGGCGACGAGGATCGTTTTCGCAATGTCGCCGTGCGGCAGGCCACATGCTCACCCCTGGGCGAACAATCATTCGGCGCGCTGGGCGCAGTGGTGCGCAGCGCCGCCGGGATGATGCAAAACGACAATGGCGACGAAATGCGGGACAAGCTCGCAGCCTTGCTGACCGATCTCGGCCTGCAGGGCGAGGAGGCGAAGCGGCTGATGCCTTTGCTCTACCATGTGCTTGGCCTTGGCGACCCCGATGCCACTTTGCAGCATGTCGAGCCCGAGCAGCTGCGGCGGCAAATTCTCTACGCAGTCCGCACAATCATCGAGCGGCGGCTTGCGTTGTCGCCGCTGTTGATTGTCGTCGAAGACCTGCACTGGGCCGACGCCGTCTCGCTCGAGGCACTCCGGTTCGTGATGGACAGGCTGGAGCGCACACGGCTGATGCTGCTGGTCACGCATCGCCCGGCGCCGGACAACGACCAGCTCGACTCAAGTCGGGTCAGTCACACAGCGCTCAGGCTGTCGCCGCTCAGCAGCCATGACGGACGCAGCCTGGTGGCGGCACTTTTCGGTGAGAGCTGGGTAAACTCCGCGGGAGGGCTTCTCGACCAGATCCTCGAGCGTGCGGGCGGCAACCCGCTTTTTATCGAGGAGATCGTTCGTGGCCTTATCGATCGCGGTGTGTTGACGCGCGAGGGTCAGCAATGGCGGACCGTGGCAGGCGAAGTCGCAACCGGCATCCCGGCCACGATCCAGGCAATGTTGCTTGCTCGCGTCGACCGGCTGCCCCAGGAGGTACGCCGGTTGGCTCAAGAGGCCGCGGTAATCGGCCCGCGCTTCGATGCCACGCTTCTGAAGGCCGTGACGGCCGACCCCGGCCGGCTGGAGGCCGGCTGCGAACTGCTTTGCGATGCGGAAATCATCGAGGAAGTTGCCGGATCAGGCTCGGTTTCGTCGCAAAGCTACCGCTTTACGCAAACATTGCTGCAGGACGTGATCTACCAGAATCTGCTCCTGCAACGCCGGACCGACATTCACGGGCGGGTCGGCGCCGCCCTGGAGCGATTGTGCGGCGACAAGCCGGAACGGCTCGAGGATTTGACCGTGCTCGGTCACCATTTCGCACTGAGCGCCGAGCGCGAGAGAGGGGCGCATTACCTGCAGGCGGCGGGCGATCGCGCTCGCATGATATACGCCAATGACGACGCCCTTCGTTTCTACGAGCGCGCACTGAACGCGTTGGGCGAGAAGGCACAAACACCGCTCAAACTGGCAATTGCAGAGCGCATTGCCGATTTGAGCAGCCCGGCAGGCCGCCGCGAGATCGCGCACCAGCACTACGAGACGGTGCTGCAGGCATACCGCGCGTCAGCCGATCGCGTCGCTGCGGCGCGCGTTTTGCGCAAGATAGGTCGACTGCTCTGGGACGTCGGCAAGCGGGACGACGCAGAAACCCGCTATGCCGAAGCGGCGGCGCTCCTCGATGGAGCGGATGCCCCGATCGAGCAGGCGCATCTGTGGCAAGAGCGTGGCCGACAGGCGTTCCGTAGCGGAGATCACGCGCTCGCGGCAAAATGGGCGGACGCGGCGCTGGATTGCCTACGCGCTCTGACAACTGAGCATGTCCCCGAGGATGCCACTCTCGTGACGTGCGAGGCACTCAATACAAAGGGTGTTGCGCTGGCTCGCCTTGGGCGAAACCATGAAGCCGTGCGGGAGGTCGAGCGCAGCATTGAATTGGCCGAAGCCGCCGGTCTGCTGGGCGCGGCCTGCCGCGGCTACACCAATCTCGGCGTGCTTTACACGACCATCGATCCGGCCAAGGCGATGGAGGTCTGTCGGCGCGGTCTTGAAGTGGCGCGCCGTATTGGTGATCTGGGCTTCCAGGCGCGCCTCCTCGTCAATCTGGCGGTGGCTTGTTGTACTTTCACGGATCGCTGCCCGACGGAGGGCGTGCCTGCTGCCGAGAAGGCTATCGAGATCGACCGGGCGCTAGACCAGCGCGAACACCTGGCGGTGCCGTTGATCGTGCTTGGACAGATCCACCAGTGCAACGGCCGTCCGGACCTGGCGGTTGGCTTGTTCCACGAAGCACTGGACGTAGCCCGCGAAACGGGCGAACCGCAACTGCTGTTTCCGTGCTATGATGGTCTTGCAACGCTTAATCTCGACCTCGACAATCTGCCCGAGGCCGAACGCTACTTTTCCCTGGCGCAGGGTATATGCGCCCAGCACGGGCTCGACCCGGAAGGGCTTGTGGTGCTGCCGTTTCTCGACTAGCCGGGGGTGGAGGTTGGAAATGTCCGCGCATAGTGACTTGTTGCCGCTTCAGCCGGGCGACCGTGCGCCGAACGTGGTCCTCGACGCCATTACCCAGGAAGGCAAGATCGCGCTTGACGACTTTCGCGGACAAAAGCCCGTGCTGGTCGGCCTGTTTCGAGGTCTGCATTGTGCGTTTTGCCGGCGCCACATCGCCGCCCAGGCGCGGCTTGATCCGGAGTTGCGCGAAAGGGGCGTGCAGAGCCTGACGGTGGTCAACACGCCGATCGAACGGGCACGTCTCTATTTCCGCTATCACCCGATGCCGAACCTGCTTGCGGCCTCGGACCCGGAACGCGCTTCACATCGTGCTTTTGGGCTGCCCAATCTCGAATTCACCGAGAACGAGACGAACTGGCCGTACAAGGTCTCGATGGCATCGGTGATGGATATGCGGGTCGACATACCAGGCGAGTTGCCCGGTTCTATGAATCCTATGGCGGCCGGCGAAATCCTTGACAAGAAGGACCATTACGAAATGACCGACGCCGACCAGCAGATGATGGCAACGGGACACGGGCAATTGGTCGGTCAGTTCCTGCTGGACCGGCAGGGGATCGTCCGCTGGAGCTTCACCGAGGTGCCGGAGGGTGGGCGATACATGTTTGGCGCGCCAAACCCGCAGGAACTGATGTCAGCCGTGTCGCAGGTCGCCCAATAGGCTTGTGAACGAGGTAAACAGGCGGGTTACTGGGGCCGAGGCAATGGCTGCGGCACGCAGCCGCGTTCTATCCTCGCATGATGCGATAGACAGTTGCATCGCCCTCTACGCCTCGAAGAGGCGCGTCAAACGCGACGACGCTTCGACCCGCAAGCAGGTCACTCACGCCGGGCGCGCAATAGAGCGCCTCGGAGATGCAGAGCTGTCCGGCTTCCGCCAGTGACTGCACGCGCGCGGCGACGTTCACGGTCTGGCCGAAATAGTCGAGGTTGTCGTTGAGCGTCACGGCAATCGACGGTCCACAGTGGGCACCGATCTTGAGGATGATCCCCGGCCCGTCGTGGTCGCCGTTGAAGCGATCGATTTCTTCAAAGATGTGGAGTGCGGCCGAGATTGCATCCGATGGCCGCGAGAATACTGCCATCACCGCATCTCCAATAGTCTTGACCACCGCTCCGGAATGTTGCTGAACCGCCGCGTTGACCAGAGCGAAATGCTCGCGGACCAGGGCATAGGCGTTGAGATCGCCGAGGCGCTCATACATGGCGGTGGAACCCTTGAGGTCCGTGAACAGGAAGGTGATCTGCCGGATGCCGAGCCCCTCCTTCTCGTCGACACGCTCGGAACGGAAGAGGCGGCGGAAGGTTTGCCGCGCGAGCAGCGCCCCGCCGGAAACATATGGGTCGAAATCGAGCGTCGGTTTGGTCGTCAACGCGACAAGCTCGGGCGGCCAGTTGATGAGAAGCAACGCGCCCCGATCGGGTCCGGTATTCGCAACCTCAATGACAACCGGACCGGGCGGCACTGCCGGCAACGACGGCAAGAAACGCTTGCCGTCATAGTTGATCTTGAGAAGTGTCGGCGCCAACACCGGATCCCCTGATATGGGTACAGCGAATGCCGCCTGTGTCTGCACGTTGACGCCCGACAGGGAGCCCGGACCGAGATCAGCGCGCAGCATTGTTGTGGTGCCCGGCGGCAGGAACGTCATGCCGCGCACGAAGCCTCGCAGAACATCCAGAAAGCGTACATCCTGCCCGGGCAGCCGCCCGTCATTGCCGAAGCGCAGCTTCCAGTGAAAATCCTCGACAGAGAGCGTTTGGGGTTCGTGAAACGGAAGGTGCCGCAGATGGGGCGACACGGAGAAGGAGACCTCGATGAAGTCGTCGAGGTCGGTATCGCCCGATACGTCGCACAGGCCACAGACGTAATGCGTCTGCAGCGTGCGCAGGGCGCCGAAACTGTCGAGTACCATCCCGGACTGGGGACAAAGCACGTCCCAGCTCATATCGAACAGGCCGCAGCGGGCCGCGTAAAGGAAAAGGTCGATTGCTTCAGGCTCGGCGATTGCGCGGTCTCGGGCGAAGGCCAGCGGATTGACGCGATAGAGCGCCTGGTCGTCGCCGCTCCTGATAAGCGTTTCGAATTTTGAGATGACGCGCGGACTCCATGCTCGCGCTTGCTCGATCTCGGTCATCTTGCCTTCGAGAAGACGATCGTTGACCACCATTACGCCGAAATCCCCAATTTGCCTGCGGCAGCCTACTAAAAATCCTGCCCGATGCGAATGGATGGAATCCTTCGCGTGTCTCAGGACTTAGGGCGGCGCTGGCACGGGACTATGCGCTTACGCTGCGGGGCGTCTCGTCGATTGTATCTTGCGCATTGCGGGCGGGACACTGACACGTTCAGCGTTCATCGAGCACGGCCTCGACAGTGGCAACAAAGTCATCGAGCGTGCGGTCCCCGCGTATCTCGATGCGCGGAAGGTCGATGGGATCGCTATCGAGGTCCGCCGGCCCGTGTTTGCGGCCGAAGCCCACTCGATAGCCGCACTCCCTGGCCAGCCGGCCGAGCCGTCGGTCGGTGACAGAGAAGGGTGCCGCGAACGCGGTGGTTGGCCGGCCTGTCCACCGTTCGATGAACGTGCGAGAGCGCAAGAGTTCGGCGGCCAGGTCAGCGCTCGACAGACCATCGATCGCACGATGCGTCGCCATATGGCTGCCGAAGAACGCGCCTTCGGCGGCGAGGCGTCGCACCGTCTCGGCGCCCATAAGCTGCGCCGGCGGACCGCTGTCGGCGTCCCATCCTGCAGTTTCACCCACGAGGTCCGTCACCAGGAACACTTCCGCGGTCAGGTCGTTGGCGCGCAAGATCGGCCAGGCGTGGTCGGCGAAATTCTGGAAGCCGTCGTCGAAGGTGATGACCACAGGGCGGCCAGGGAAAGGCTGACGGTTGGCGATGAAGCCTTCCAGCTGCTCGGACCCGATCGCGTGAAAGCCATTGGCGCGCAGCCATGCCATCTGGCTGGCGAATGCGGCGGGCGCGAGCCGAAAACGGGCGAGCGCCGCCGGACCTTCATCGGCGACGCCGTGATACATGAGAACAGGGATGCGTTGGCGCCGCTCGCTGCGCGCGACGTCGCGGCGCAAGGCCCGGGCACCGCCCCAGACGATGTTTCGCGCGACCCCGATTTCGATGGGCGCGCGGATTGGCACATGATCGATCACCGGTTCCGTCGCCACATCGTCCGGCGGCAGGCGGCGGAAGCGGTCTATGCGGTAGAGCTCGGTCTGGATCGATTGCTCGAGCACGAGGCCTTCGGTCGCTGCCAGCGTCTCGGAGATCGCTTGAGCACCGAATGTGTTCCAGTCGAAGCCCGTCTTTTCGACATTGTCACGCAGCACGAATGCGTGTGCGCTGATGAAACTGCCGCCAGGCGCCAACGCCGCAGCGAATTTTTTGGCGATGCGCCGCAACTCGGCGAGATCGTCCAGATAATAGAGCACTTCCGAACAGAAGATCAGATCCATCTCACCCGGCAACGTGTCGGCAGCGAAATCCAGTACGCCGAACTCAACATTCGGCTGATCGCCGCATCGCGCACGAGCCCGCTCGATGGCTATGGCGGAGATGTCGGTTGCGGCCAGATGGCCCACACGCGGCGCCAGCTGCCGCGTGAAATGGCCCTCCGCGCAGGCCAGCTCAAGCGCCCGTCCGATGGAACCGGCAGGCAGGATTTCGAGCTGCCGCTGATATTTTTCCTGCTCATAGAGCGAGCCGTATTTCCACGGATCCTCGGTCGCGAAATAGCTGTTCCAGAACGCCGTGCGATCAGTCCTGTCCGCGGTCCGTGCTCGGCGTGGCGTTGCAGGAGGCTGTGCAGGTTCGGCGCTCGACCGAACCAGCTTCCGCGCTTGCGCGGCCAATTGGGCGAGTTTGCCGAAATGGCTGTCCGGATCTGGCCCGCGTTCTGCTGAGGTCGACAATGCCTCAGCTGCAAGGCCAAGCCGCTCAGCGGGCACGACATTCTGGATCAATTCAATCCAATGATCCCTTGTCACTGTCCCGAGTACGCCGAACTGTACGATAGCCTCGATCTGGCCATCCATCATCAGGTGGGCGTAGATCTGATCGATGCCTTCAGGCAGTTCGGTTGCGGTCGGGTTTCGAGGGTCGACGCGAATTCCAAGCGTCCGCGTCAGCCTTCGCGGCGCGGCAAGATCGTCGGCGTCGAGAAGCATTTGCTCAAGCTGATACTGGATGCGGCGAGCTGCCGCAGGATTGTCCCAGATCTTGCCGAGTCCGACGATCAGCTCGGTGATGGCGCCGCCGAACCTGTCCCATCCGGCAGCCAATTGCGCCGGCGCCGACAGGCTTGTCGCCATAAGGCCATCGACGATCACCCTGGCGATCTCACCCGCCCACTTGCGTCCTGCCGGGAGCGCGCGCAGGGGCTGCGTGTCGATCGAGCGCAAACCTGAGCCGCAATCCGACGCGGCGTTCCGCAACGCGAGCCACGCGAGTGCTTCGGCAGCGGTGCCGCCCTTCGCCGAACTGGAAACCAAGGAATTATGCGCCACGCCGTCTTACCCGCGCTTGGTTCTAAGGTAGAACGAGAGTCCCGCAACGCGCCTACAATGAGCCTTCATTGCCGGTTTAGAAAGCCATGTAAGCAAAAGGCGCCCCGAAAGGCGCCTCTTCATCGCTTGATTCCCTTTGAGGAAATTGGAGCGGGTGAAGCGATTCGAACGCTCGACCCCAACCTTGGCAAGGTTGTGCTCTACCCCTGAGCTACACCCGCTCACACGGCCCTAGGGCCGCAAGCCGGGCCTATATGGCTGAAGAGCGCGGCGATTGCAACAGGGAAATGACGGGCTTTTTGGTCGCGCCAAATCGCCTGGCCGAACCTCGTTGGCAACGCTCGTCATTCATTGACTTCCCGCATGACGGTCTTGTCTCGGCGGCATCATTGGCCGTAAACGGCTTTGCGCGTGGCCAGACTTGTACCAGATAGGGAAAGACCATCGATGCCGAAGACTGAAGCCGAGCTTTTCTCCTTTCTTGCCGATCTCGGCATATCGGTGTCGACCGTGCGTCATCCGCCGCTCTACACTGTCGCCGATTCGCGGTCGCTGCGCGGCGAGATACCGGGCGGCCACACGAAGAACCTGTTCCTCAAGGACAAGAAGGACAATTTCTTCCTGGTCAGCGTCGGCGAGGATGCGGTCGTCGACCTGAAGCAGATCCACACGATCATCGGCGCCGCCAGCCGTGTCTCCTTCGGCAAGCCGGAGATGCTGATGGAACTGCTCGGCGTCATTCCGGGCGCCGTCACCGTGTTCGGGCTGATCAATGACACCCAAAGACGGGTCAAGGTGGTGCTCGACCAGGATTTGATGGCGCATGACGTCATCAATGCGCATCCGCTGATCAATGAGGCGACGACGTCGATCGCTTCCGCCGACCTCATCAGATTCGTCGAGGCAACCGGCCATGATGCTGTTATCTTGAAAGTCTCGGCTTGATCGCCACATGGATGGCGAAAACTGACCTCTAGCATGGATGTCGCGCCTGCTCCGCTGGCGAGGGGCGCGACCGGAAGGGCGACGACATGAGCGACAACAACAATCCGTTTGGCGGCCAATTCGGCGGCAATTCCGGCCAGTACACCACCTCCGTGCAATATGGCGGCGCCGAGCCGGCCAAGGCCGTGCCCGGCGCGGCACCGGCCGGTGGAGACCTGATCAAGGACACCACGACCGCCGCCTTCGCCACCGACGTCATCCAGGAATCGCGGAAACAGCCGGTGCTGGTCGATTTCTGGGCGCCTTGGTGCGGGCCCTGCAAGCAGCT
Source organism: Mesorhizobium sp. CNPSo 4688 (assembly GCF_057784295.1). Lineage (NCBI taxonomy): Bacteria > Pseudomonadati > Pseudomonadota > Alphaproteobacteria > Hyphomicrobiales > Phyllobacteriaceae > Mesorhizobium > Mesorhizobium sp. CNPSo 4688. The sequence continues at coordinate 428,522 of NZ_JBWLUY010000002.1, read as the reverse complement.
TACGCCGCAGCTGGAAAAGGCGGTCAAGGCCGCCGGCGGCAAGGTCAAGCTGGTCAAGATGAACATCGACGATCATCCCTCGATCGCCGGCCAGCTTGGCATCCAGTCGATCCCGGCGGTCATCGCCTTCAAGGACGGCCAGCCGGTTGACGGCTTCATGGGCGCCATTCCCGAGAGCCAGATCGGCGAATTCATCACCAAGGTCGGCGGTAAGGGTAATGGCGCGCCGCCGGTCGCAGAAGCTTTGGCCGCGGCAGCCGAAGCGCATGCGGCGGGCGATGCGCAGACCGCAGCCGACATCTATGACGCCATACTGGCGCAGGCGCCGGAGACGATCGAGGCGATCGCCGGGTTGGGCGAGCTTTTGTTCGAGGCCGGCGACAGCGAGGGCGCCGAGGCGCTGCTGGCAACGGCGCCGGAGGCCAAGAAGGATGCGCCAGCACTTGCCGCGCTGCGCGCCAAGATGACGCTGGCGGCTGAAGCGGCAGCGCTTGGCAATCCCGCCGAGTTCGAGCAGCGCCTGGCCGCCAATCCCGGCGACCACCAGGCGCGTTTCGATCTAGCCATGGTCCAGAATGCGCGAGGCGATCGCCATGCGGCGGCCGACAACCTGCTGGCCATCATCAAGGCCGACCGCACCTGGAACGAGGACGGCGCCAGGGCGCAGCTGTTGAAGCTGTTCGAGGCCTGGGGCATGACCGACGAGGCGACGCTGGCGGCGCGGCGCAAATTGTCGTCGCTGCTGTTTTCCTGAGCCGTTCGCCGGCGAAATTGCCGGCGGAATGGTTTTGGGACCTTGCGGCCGGCGTCGGCTGCGCCAGATTAGGCCGATACTGTCGCGCCCGAAGCGATCGGAGGACTTAAGTGCAGGTCGGAAACGCACATTACCGGGTCGGCAAGGATCTGCCGTCGACCATCCCGGTGTTTCCGCTTGCGGGCGCGCTGCTCCTGCCGGGCGGCCGTATGCCGCTCAACATTTTCGAGCTGCGCTATCTGCAGATGGTGGATGAGGCTATCGCCGGCCCGCGGCTGATCGGCATCATCCAGCCCAGCCTCGACGGCGCGCTGCGTGCCGATGGTGAGCCCGAACTGTGCAATGTCGGCTGCGCCGGGCGCATCATCTCGATGGCCGAGAGCGGCGACGGCCGCTATCTGATTTCGCTGCAGGGTGTGTGCCGGTTCCGCATCACGCATGAGCTGCCGGTGAAGACGCCGTTCCGGCAATGCAAGCTGGCGCCGTTCCTCACCGATCTTAGCGAAGACCAGGCGGCAAACGAGGTCGACCGGCCGGCGCTCTTGAAAGCGTTTCGCGCCTATCTGCAGGCCAATGAGCTCGAGGCCGACTGGGAAAGCGTCAGCCGCGCCGAAAACGCCATGCTGGTCAACGCGCTGTCTATGATGGCGCCTTACGGCCCGGCCGAGAAACAGGCGCTGTTGGAAGCGCCCGACTTGAGAGCCCGTGCCGAGACGCTGATCGCCATCACCGAAATGGCACTGGCGCGCGAGAATGAGGATTTTGGCTCGAGTTTGCAGTAAGGTGTGTCAACGCATCTTGGGCCGGTGGTTGGCTGAAAGAGGAACGATGGCAGCGGACGGACGTGACGGCAAGACGGCCAATGTCGATCCAAAACTGCTGGAGCTGCTGGCCTGCCCGCTGACCAAGGGGCCGCTGGCTTGGGACCCGGAGCGCGGCGAATTGATCTCGCGGATCGCCAAGCTCGCCTACCCCGTACGCGACGGCATCCCGATCATGCTGCCCTCGGAGGCGCGGACGATTTCGGCGGAGGATGTGCTGTCGCCGCCGCGGCTGAGTGGGCCGGCGCAGGCTGGACGCTGATCGGCAGGTAGCCCTTGATCGTTCCTTTTGGGGGCAAATCGCAAACCTTGGAGATTGACCGAAACGCTCCTCCCTTCGTCATCCTAGGGCGGACCAGCCGCGAAGCGGCGTCGCGGAGACTCTAGGATCCATGCCGCGACGTGATCGAAGGGTGCAGCGGAGCAGAATTCTGCACCGTTTCAATGCCTTAATGTCACGGCATGGATCCCGGGAGTCTGCGCCGCATCGCTTCGCTCCTTGCTTCGCCCCAGGGTGACGACGCGATGGGCGTCTCCATAAAGCCCTATTGAAAATTCCGCCCCTTGGGCATGACCCTCTCGGCCTTGTCCGACAGCGTTGCGATGTCCGGCCGGGCTGGCACGGCCGGTGTCATCTCCTCCAGCAGCACCGTCAGCCACGGCGTCAGATCCTCGATCTTTTCGGCGACGATGTGGATGACATCGGATTCCGACTGCAGCTTGCCGGTGACCTTGACGAAGCGCGCGCCCATGACGATGGGGCGGAAGCGGGTAAACGTCCTTTCCCAGAAAATGACGTTGGCGACGGCCTTGTCGTCCTCCAGGGTCAGGAAGATCGCATTGCCCTTGCCGGGACGCTGGCGCACCAGCACCAGCCCGGCGACGGAAACCCGCCTGCCGTCGCGAACCGCGCCAAGGTTGGCATTGGGGATGACGCCGGCGCGGTCGAGCCGCTCGCGCAGGAAGGCGACCGGATGCGCCTTTAGCGACAGGCCGAGTGAGCGGTAGTCGTGGATGACATGTTCGCCGAGCGGCATTGTCGGCAGTTTTGTTTCGGGTTCGAGCTCGCGCAGGCGGATCGCCGGCTGGTCGAACAGCGGCAGTCTTTCGGCGGCACTCTTGCCGTCCAGCGCGCGCACCGCCCACAATGCTTCACGACGGTCGAGGCCGAGCGAGCGGAAGGCGTCGGCCTGCGCCAGTCTTTCGATGTCGTCGACATCGAGGCCGGAGCGCAGCCAGACATCCCTGACGCTTGAATAGCCGGCGCCGCGCCGCTCGGCAAACTGCTCCATGCGCTCCTTGGACAGTCCCTTGATCTGCCTGAGGCCGAGCCGCACGGCGTGCTTTGTCTCGATGACACCGCGCATCTCGGCATGGCGCGGCAGGATGCGGGCCGGGTCGAATTCGTCTTCCTCCAGCGTGCAGTCCCAGCCGGAAAAATTGACGTCGACGTCGCGGATATCGACGCCATGGTCGCGCGCGTCGCGCACCAGCTGCGCCGGTTGATAAAACCCCATCGGCTGCGAATTGAGGATCGCGGCGCAGAACACGTCGGGATAGAAAGTCTTGAACCAGCACGAGGCATAGACGAGCAGCGCGAAGGAGGCGGCGTGGCTTTCGGGAAAGCCGTATTCGCCGAAACCTTCGATCTGCTTGAAGCAGCGCTCGGCGAAGTCCTTGGTGTATCCCTTGCCGACCATGCCGTCGATCATGCGCTGGCGGTAATTGCCGATGGTGCCGGTGCGCTTGAAGGTGGCCATGGCGCGGCGCAATTCGTCGGCTTCGCCCGGCTTGAAACCGCCGGCGACGATGGCGATCTTCATCGCCTGCTCCTGGAACAGCGGCACGCCCAGCGTCTTCTTGAGGATCGCCTCCAGCTCCGGCTTTTGATACTCGGCCTTCTCCTTACCTTGCCGGCGGCGCAGATAGGGATGAACCATGTCGCCCTGGATCGGGCCTGGCCGCACGATCGCCACCTCGATGACAAGGTCGTAGAAATCCTTTGGCTTGAGCCTTGGCAGCATTGACATCTGGGCACGCGATTCGATCTGGAAGACGCCGAGCGTGTCGGCGCGGCCGATCATGTCGTAGACATGCCTGTCCTCAGGCGGGAGGCTGCCCAGCACATAGGGCCTGCCATACTCATCGCGCGCATCCGGGTAATGATTGGTGAGCAAGGTGAAGGCGCGTTTCAGGCAGGTCAGCATGCCGAGCGCCAGCACGTCGACCTTCAAAATCTTGACCGCGTCGAGATCGTCCTTGTCCCATTCGACCATCTTGCGCGCCTCCATCGCCGTCTTGACGATGGGGACGATCTCGTCGAGCCGGTCCCTGGTGATGACGAAGCCGCCGACATGCTGCGACAAATGCCGGGGAAAGCCCATGATTTCGTTGGCGTGGGCGATCACGTGACGGGTCGAGGTCTCGTTGCGGTCGAGGCCACCGGCATGGGCCTCCTTCTCGCCGAGCTCCGAGGTCGACCAGCCCCAGATCGAACTGGACAGCGCGCTGCGGACATCGTCCGACAGGCCCATGGCCTTGGCCACCTCGCGCAATGCCGAGCGGCCGCGATAGCTGATGACGGCCGCCGCCAGCGCGGTGCGCTTGGCGCTGTATTTGGAGTAGATGTACTGGATCACCTCCTCCCGCCGCTCATGTTCGAAGTCGACGTCGATATCGGGCGGCTCGTTGCGCTCCTCGGAAATGAACCGCTCGAACAGCGTGTCGATGCGCTCGGGGCCGACCTCGGTGATGCCGATGCAGAAGCAGACGATCGAATTGGCGGCCGAGCCTCTGCCCTGGCACAGAATGCCCTCGTTGCGGGCGAACTGGACAATGTCGTAAACGGTGAGGAAATAGCGCGCATAGTTCAGGCGCTCGATCAGAGCGAGCTCTTCGCCGATGCGCTGCGAGACGGAAGCGGGGACGCCCGCCGGATAGCGCGTGGCGGCCCCCTCCCTGGCCAGACGCTCGAGCTCGGCCTGCGGCCCGAGGCCCGATTGCGTCGGCTCGTCGGGATAATTGTACTGGAGATCGCCAAGCGAGAAGGTCAGCTCGCCGGCAAAACGCAGCGTCTCGGCCAGTGCCTGCGGATGGCGGCGAAAGAGGCGGGCCATTTCCAGCGGCGGCTTCAGATGGCGCTCGGCATTGGCCGTCAGTTCCAGCCCAACCTCGGCGACCGGCACATTGAGGCGGATGGCGGTAAGCACATCCTGCAGCGAGCGCCGCTCGGCTGTGTGGTAGAGCACATCGTTGGTCGCCATCAGCGGCACGCCGGCGATATCGGCCATGGCGGCCGCCTGCTCGATGCGGAAGCGGTCATTGCCGCGATAATCCGGCGCCACGCCTAGCCGCAGGTTGGCGCCAAAACGATCCTTCAGCTGGCGGATCAATGCCAGGGGATCGTCGGCATTCGTCGAGAGATCCGGCATCACCGCCAGCGACAGAAGATCGCCCCATTCGAGCAGGTCGCCGCGCTGGAGAAGGGTCGCGCCCTTCTCGTTCTCGTCGCGCAGATTGGCCTGCGTCAGCATGCGGCAGAGATGGCCCCAGCCCTTGCGGTTCTGCGGATAGGCGAGAATGTCCGGTGTGCCGTCGCCGAACACCAGCCGGCAGCCGGGGTGGTAGGCGAGCTTCTCAACCTTGGCCTGCTGCCAGGCGCGCACGACGCCGGCGACGGTGTTGCGATCTGCCAGCCCGATCGAGGAGAAGCCGAGGAATTTCGCCGCCACCACCAGTTCCTCCGGCTTGGAGGCGCCGCGCAGGAAGGAGAAATTCGACTGGATGCCGAATTCGGCATAGGGGATGACGGTCAGCGCGTTCATGCGAAGACCCCATGCATGAACCAGCGCGGCGAAGGCTGGCCGGCGCCGTAGAGCCCCTGGCGGTAGAGCCAGTAACGGCGGCCGTCGCTGTCCTCGATGCGGAAATAGTCGCGCGTCGGCGCGTCCTCCTCACTTTTCTGCCACCATTCCGGCGCGATGCGTTCGGGCCCTTCGGCGCGGGCGACCCGGTAGAGCGCGCGGCGCCAGCGGAAATTCATCGGCGGACCCTCCGGCATTTCGGTGGCCGGCACCTCGATCGGCTCGGGCGAACGGAACAGCCGGATCGGCCGCTCCGGCGGGAAGATGGTTGTTGGCGGCGCGTCTTTCCGGTCCGATCTTTTCGGCGGCGTGGTCCGTTGCGGCGCCTCCGAGAAGGGGATGGTGGCGACGGCGCGCTCCGGCAGATGGCTCTCGACGGCGACCGCTTTGAGCACAGCATTGTCGCCGAGTCGGGCGCGGATGCGGTCGGCAAACAGCGCGATGTCGGCGCCGTCATCTTGCGCCTCTCCGGTCAAATCGGCCTGCTGCATGTCGAAGGTGGCGGCTGCCAACACGGAAAGCCGCACCAGGTCGAAGCCGTAGCCAGCATCGATGTCCTGCTCGAGTGCTGTCAGCCGCTCGTGGAACAGGCGCTGGATCAGCTTTGGTTCGCGCAAAGGCCGTGACGTGCCGACGGCGATGCGGCTGACGGCGCCGTCGACGCGAAACAAAAGCAGCGCCAGCATCCTGGCGCCTTCGCCGCGGCGCTCGAGGTCGATCTTCAGCGTCACCGCCAGCATTTCCACCAGCCGCTCGATCTCGGCGGTCAACACGACCGGCTCGGCGAGGTGGCGCTCGACCGAAAGCGGCGCTACCGGCAGGCGCGGCGACACCGCCTCGTCGAGACGGCCGAGCGCCTGGTCTAGCCGCAACAGCAAGGTAGCGCCGAAGCGACGGGCAAGAGGTGCGCGCGGTGCAGCCATGACGGCGCCGGCGGTGCGCAGGCCCACACTTTCCAGGCTGGCGCGGATATCGGCTTCGATGCGTAGCGCGGCCAGCGGCAAAGGGGCAAGCAGCGCTTCCTCCTCGCCTGAGGGAACGATGCGGTCGCCGCAAAAGCGCGCTGCCGCCCAGGCTGCGCCCGGCGTCGCGGCAAGCCCGGCGCGAACATCGAAACCCTGCTGGAAAAAGCGTGCAAGAATGTCATCCAGCATGGCGCGCTCGCCGCCGAACAAATGCGTGCAGCCGGTGACGTCGAGATAAAGCCCGTCGGCGCCGTCGAGCGCCACCAGCGGCGTGTAGCGGTCGCACCAGTCGGCGAGACCTTCGAGCAGCCTTCGGTCGGCTTCCGGGTCGGCCTCGACAATGTCGATCGAGGGATGCATGGCGCGCGCGTCGGCAATGCCCATGCCGCGCTTCAGATGCAGCGCCTCAGCCCGCTCGTCGAGGGCCGATATGCGCTGGGCGCTGCGGTCGCGATGGCTGATCACCAGAGGCAAATGATCCGACGGCCGGGAACGCCACGACCGTCCCAGGCGCTGGCGCAGGATCCGCTCTGCCCCGAGATGCGGAAACCACAGCGACAGAATTCTCTGGCCGTTCTTCCCGTCTTTCTTCGAAACTGTGTTCATCGGGGTTCCACTCCAGTGTGAATTGTCCCGGCAGAGCGCTACGGCTCTTGCCGATGCTGACGGTGAAGGCGGGGCGGCCGATCGAGCCGGCGAGCGGCCCGGCAATGGTCCGGCGACTTGCAGCCGCTGCGGCCGACACGATAAGGCGTACGGGTGCCGCCGTTGGCTCGGCCTCGCCGGCCTGGCGCAGCAGAAACACCGGCCGGCCGGCGCTTTGCGCGCGGGCGTGCAGCCGGCGTGTTGCGGTGAGGTCGAGCCGCTGCGGGCTGCCGCGGATTTCGAGGATGATTGCGGCCAGCGCGGTCATCTTCGCGGCTTCCTCGGCCACCCACAGCGCATCGGTGAGTTTCGCCGCCTCGGAAAACAGCAATTGCTCCGGCGCGATGCCGAACATGCCCTGCAATCCCCTGGCATAGGGAAAGCCGGCCTCGCGAAAAATCTCCGACGTGCCAATCCACAGCACGGGCAATCTCTGCCCCCTGAGGATCAGGCTAACCAGCGACAGCACAAAGCCGGCGACCGCCCCGGCATTGCGGGTCTCGAGGCCATGGATCTCGGTGAGGGCGGCTTTCGGCAGGCCGCCGCTGAGTGTGGCATCGAGGCGTTCAAGGCCGGTGGGCAGGAAGGCATCCGGTGACGCTACGGCAAGGCCGCGCCGGATGATGGTGATGTCCGGTGCGATATCGGATTCTGGCCCGCCGGCATCGCCGTAAGCACGCGCGCGAGGCCGCTCGCCAGCCGGCGCGGCCAGGCGCTCGGGCAGCGTTCCCTCGATCTTCGCGATCTGGCGGCGCAGGGCAAAAACAGTCTCCCGCGCCACGGCTGATGTCGCCATGACGGTCAGTTTCTCTCACAATTGTTCCTGTTATGTTCCTATAGATTCCAGAGGGTGCCCCAAGAGTCAAGCGGAGTCAGAAGGAATTTATTCCTCTATAGCCATTGACGTCATGAAATTGCCGCTTCATTGCCGAGTCCGGTGCGAAAGCCTATATGCCGGGATCAAAGGACAACGCATGGCCCGCATCTACAAGACCCGCACCTGGCACGACGAACTCTCGCCCTCGATCGAGGAAATGGAGTTTCTGGCGCTGGAGGCGTACGCGCATCTGCCGGACGATTTTCGCAAGCTGACCGGCGAGATCGTCATCGTGATCGCCGAGTTCCCGACCGACGAGATCATGGACGATCTGTCGCTGGAGACGCCGTTCGACCTGCTTGGCCTGTTCGAGGGCCGCGGCATTGCCGAGCGTTGGAATCCGCAGACCGGCGAAGGCCCGAACCGCATCACCCTCTACCGCCGCGCCATCCTCGACTACTGGGCCGAGAACGAAGAGACGCTGGGCGACATCGTCACCCACGTGCTGATCCACGAGATCGGCCACCATTTCGGCCTGTCGGACGATGATATGGAGAAGATTGAAGAGGCGGCGGAGTAAGGCTGTGCCGATCTTCAGGTGAGGCCGGCCTGCAAATAGTAGCTTCCTGCGCTTCCGGTGCTCACGTACTTAAAGTACGCTCCGCTCCGGTTCTCGGAAGCCACCATTTTCGACTCGGCCTGACCTGAATCTCGACACATCCTGCGTCGGCGCTTTGGCAAAGCCTACCAATCGCTCAGCTTCGTATCCGGCCCGTATTCCTGGCCGTCGATATCCTTCACGACCGACTGGCCACAGCGCATCGATTTGGTTTTCTTGTCGTAGGCGTAGGTCGGCGAGCCGTAGAGGTGCCAGCCCTTGTTCAACGCCGCGGTGACCTTGTGGCAAAAGGTTGAATCGTCGGGCGCGGATAAAAAGCGGTAGAGTCTCATGGTTCAAGTCCTGTCGTGAGTTTGTCTTGTCGGGCGGGATCTTTTTCGAAGCCGGCTTCGGCAATCATGCGCCGATGGCGGCGGCCTTCGCCAGCAGTTTTTCGGCCTGCGCCAGATGCAGCCGCTCGACCATCCTGCCGTTCAGCGCAATCACGCCCTTGCCGGCATTTTCCGGCAGGGCGAAGGCATCTTTCACCGCGCGCGCCTCGGCCAGGGCATCTGGCGCCGGTGCAAAGGCGCGGTTGGCGGCTTCGATCTGGGCCGGGTGGATCAGCGTCTTGCCGTCGAACCCCATGGCCGCAGCTTCCGTGCACTCGCGCGCAAAAGCATCGAGGTCGCGAAAATCGTTGGAGACGCCGTCCAGCATGTCGATTCCGCCGGCGCGGGCAGCCAGCACCATTTGCATCAGCCATGGTACGAGGTAGCGCCGGTCGGGCGTCGCCAGAATGCCGGTCTCCTTGACCAGATCGTTCGTTCCGGCAACGAAACAATTGAGGCGCGAGGCCGGGTCGCGGCCGAGTTCGGCTATGGCGCCGATGTTGAGCATGGCCTTGGGCGTCTCGATCATCGCCCATAGTTTGACGCTGTCGGGGGCAAAATTATCGTCGAGCACGTCGCCGACTTCGAGGATGTCGCGCGGCGTGGCGACCTTGGACAGCAAGATGCCGTCGGGCTCGAATTTCGCCGCGGCCAGCAAATCATCGTTGCCCCATTCGCTGGACAGCGCGTTGACGCGCACGATCATCTCGCAGCGCCGCCCAAAATGGTTGGCAACTGGCCGGCTGGCGAAAATGCCGGCCAGCTTTTCGCGCGCCGCGACCTTGTCGGCGGGAGCGACGGCGTCTTCGAGGTCGATGATCACGGCATCGCAAGCAAGCGTCGCGACCTTGGCCAGCGCCTTGTCGTTGGAGGCGGGGACGTAGAGTACAGAGCGGCGTGGGCGGTAGGGTTCGCTTGTCATGACCGATCTATGCCGCGTGTGGTTGGTGGAGGCAAGCGCCCGACCGGAACCTGATAATGCTGCCCGCCATCCTTTCCGGACGTTGGCGCTGCCCCAGCTAGGCTCCTTTCCTCTCCCTCCGGAGGGGGGAGAGGTGGCTCGGCGAAGCCGAGACGGAGTGGGGGAACCACCTGGCAACCGCCGCGAACGACATAGGAAGGGCACCAGGCGCAAGCATCGCCTCGCCTTGCGCCCAAGGGTCGACCCCCACTCCGTCGAGCTACGCTCGACACCTCTCCCCCGATCGACGGAGGAGAGGAAGGGCCTCCTTCCACCACCGCTGAGGAGGACGGCATGTTCGCTCGCCCCAGCCTTGAAGCGCAGGTTCTGCACGAAAACTGCACATCTCTGCGGAAAACCTCCTCCGCTGCGCCCTGCCGTATCCATGCGCAGCCACCACAAGGGCGGCATGCAACACCGAAACACCCCCCGTTGGTCCCTGCCTTACCGGCTGCGCAGCGAAAGCTGGTGGCTGGTCGATCCGCCGCGGCCGGAGGCCCGCCATCGCCCGGAGGCAAGCCTGCTCCCTTTTATCCCCAGGCATCCGCCGGGCGGCCGGATCCAGCCCATCAGGAAAGTCCGCGCATGACGTTCGTTAGCTTTTGCAGCCGCTTCGGCATCGCCGTCCTGCTGGTCGCGCTGGCGGATTTTTTCTTTTACGCCCAGCCTGCCGGCATTACCGTCCTTTTGTTCGCCATCGTGACTGCCGGCGCGGTTGTTGCCGTGCATCCCGCTGCCCTTAATTCCCCAATGGCGTGGCTCAAGCCGGCCGCCCTGTTCGTCGCGCTGCTGCCGCTGGTCGAAAATGTCAGCGCGCTGTCGGTCTCGGTCGCGCTCGTGGCCATGGTGGTGCTTGCATTGTCGCTGGCCGGGCGGTTGCAACACCGTATCGCCCGCATTGCCGGCCAGATCGCGCTGTTCCTGGCAGCGGTGCCGTTGCGGTTCGTCAGCGATTTCATCCGCTGGCGCAAGACCGCGCGGCGGTTCGGCCGGCGCCGGATCCGGTTCGCGTCCATTGCGGTCTGGGTGATGCCGCTGACGCTGGGCGCCGTCTTCCTCACGCTGTTCGGCGCCGCCAATCCGGTCATTGACTACTGGCTGTCGCTGATCGACCTGATGAAGCTCCTCGATCTCATCGAACTGGCACGGATTGCCTTCTGGCTGGCCGTGCTCGCCTGCGTCTGGGCCTTGCTACGGCCACGTCTGCCGCGCTTCCGGCGTCTTATCCCGCGGCCGAGGCAGAACCTTGCCGGCGCCCAGCCGGCGGCCAAACCGGAGCGGCATGTCGTCGAGGATATCGTCTTCGGCAAGGCCGCCATCTTGCGCGCGCTGATCGTCTTCAACGCCCTGTTTGCGCTGCAGACGGTGCTCGACGCTGCCTATCTCTGGGGCGGGGTCGCCCTTCCCGATGGCATGAGCTACGCCGCCTATGCACATCGCGGCGCCTATCCGCTGATCGCCACCGCGCTGCTTGCCGCCGGCTTCGTGCTGGCGGCGCTGCGGCCGGGCGGCGAAACCTCAGGCGATCCGCTGATCCGCCGGCTGGTCTATGCCTGGGTGGCGCAGAACATCGTGCTGGTGATCTCGTCGATCCTGCGGCTCGACCTCTATATCGGCGTCTATGCGCTGACCTACTGGCGCATCGCCGCTTTCGTCTGGATGGGGCTGGTGGCATCAGGGCTTGCGCTGATCATCGCCCGCATCGCGCTCGGAAAATCCAACGAATGGCTGTTCTCGGCCAATCTTCTGACGTTATCGGCGACGCTTTATGCCTGCTGCTTTGTCAACTTCGCCGCAACGATCGCCAACTTCAATGTCGACCACTCGCTTGAAATGACCGGTTCCGGCACGCCGCTCGATACGCAGTATCTGCGCTCGTTCGGCGCTGTCGCCATGCCGGCGCTGGACCGCTACTACATGCATAAATTCGGAAACCAAACCACCTATCTGGCCGACCAGGTGATGATCGACGATTATATCGCCGAACAAAAGAAGTGGCGCGCCTGGAGCTTTCGCGGCTGGAGGCTCGTGCAGGTTCTCGACAAGAGAGGCCCGCTCGTGCTTCCTCCCGCACAGCAACCCTCGCTGCCTGCCATGCCATCCACGCCGGACCGCTAGATCCATGCCGCATCAGATCCTGGTCGCCGACGACGATCCGCACATCCGCGAAATCATCTGCTTTGCGCTGGAAAAGGCAGGGATGAAGACGCAGGCCGTGTCTGACGGTGCGGCCGCCCTGCAGGCGATCGAACGCCGCGAGCCCGACCTCGTCGTGCTCGACATCGGCATGCCCGAGATGGACGGGCTGGAGGTCTGCCGGCGGCTCAGGCAACGCTCGGACGTGCCGGTGCTGTTCCTGTCGGCGCGTGACGAGGAAATCGACCGCATCCTCGGGCTTGAAATGGGCGGCGACGACTATGTGACCAAGCCGTTCAGCCCGCGCGAACTGGTGGCGCGTGTCAATGTCATCCTGCGCCGCGCCCGCGCCGTGCCGGAGCCGGCCGACGCGAGGGCCTTTGCGCATGGCAAGCTCAGCCTGACACCGGCCAGCCATGGCGCCAGTTTCGACGGCAAGGCACTGGCGTTGACGGCGATCGAATTCTCGATCCTGAAAGGGTTCCTGGCGCGGCCGGCGCATGTGCTGGGCCGCGACCTGGTGGTGGCCAGCGCCTATGCCGCCAACATCCATGTCGCCGACCGCACCGTCGACAGCCATATCCGCAATATCCGTGCCAAGCTGGCGGCAGTGGGCTGCCTCGACGCCATCGAAACCGTGCATGGCGTCGGCTTCCGGCTTGGCCGATGCGGCGCCTGAGCGACCGCAAATGGATCGGCACCAAATGGCGGCCAAGGCTGGCCACGGTGGTCCTCGCCATCCTCATCATGGTGCTGGCGCTGCCGCTGGTCGGCCTGTTCTTCTTCCGGCTTTATGAAAACCAGTTGATCCGCCAGACCGAGGGCGAGCTGATCGCGCAAGGCGCCGTCATCGCCGCCATCTATGCGCAGGATGTGCGCGACGCCGGCATTTCCCCGGACAAGCTTGGCGGGCCGGTCGACGTTGAGGGCGACGATGCCAGCCGCGGCGACGATTCGCCTTACCAGCCGATCGAGCCCAGCCTCGATCTCGCCTCCGACTATTTGCTGCCGACCCGGCCCGCCGGCATCGTGGCCACCACCGATCCGGCCTTTGCGGCGATCGGCGCGCGGTTGTCGGGCCTTCTCGACACGACGCAAAAGACCACGCTGGCCGGCTTCCGGTTGCTCGACCCGAAGGGCGTCGTCATTGCCGGGCGCGATGAGGTCGGACTGTCGCTCACCCATGTCGAGGAGGTGCGCGAGGCGCTTGCCGGCCACTACGCCAGCGTGCTGAGGCAACGCATTCCCGACCAGCCACCGCCACCGCTCTATTCGGTCAGCCGCGGCACAAAGGTCCGCGTTTTTGTTGCCATGCCGATTGCAGTCGATGGCCGGGTCGCCGGCGTGATCTATCTGTCGCGGACGCCGAACAACATCGTCAAACACCTCTATGGCGAGCGCGGCAAGGTGACGCTGGCGGCCATCGCCATGCTTTGCGGCACGCTGCTGATCGCACTGGTGTTCCTGCGCACCGTCAGCCGGCCGATCTATGCGCTGATGGAGCGGACCAGGCGCATTGCCGCCGGTGACCGCGACGCGATCCGCCCGCTCGACCATCACGGCACGCGCGAAATGGCCGAACTGTCCGCCGCCTTTCTCGACATGGCCGAAAAGCTGCAGGCGCGCTCCGACAGTATCCAGACTTTTGCCACTCATGTTTCGCACGAGCTCAAATCGCCGCTGACGGCGATCCAGGGCGCGGCCGAGCTGCTGCGCGATTCCGGCGATGCGATGGACGCGGCCGAGCGCAAGCGGTTTTCCGGCAACATCGTCACCGATGCCGGGAGGCTCAATCTGCTGGTGCGGCGCCTGCTCGATCTGGCACGGGCCGAAAACCTGGCGCCGAGCGGCGAAAGCACATCGCTCGATGCGGCACTCGTGCTGCTGCCGGTGGACGGCAGGCTGGCGGTTCGCGTCGAGACGGGCGGCGCAACTGGTCTGCGGATATCGGCCGAGAATATGGCGATCGTGCTTGCCAATCTGATCGACAATTCGGCCAGGCATGGCGCGACGCAGGTTCTGCTGGCGGCAGCCGGCGCGGAGGGCAAGGTGAGCGTTACCGTCAGCGACGACGGCGCCGGTATTTCACCGAGCAACAGGGCGCGCATTTTCGAGCCGTTCTTCACCACGCGGCGCGAGTCCGGCGGCACCGGCATGGGGCTCGGCATCGTGCTGGCCCTCCTGAAAGCGCATGATGGCACGATCGCGCTGGTTGACTCCGGGCGCGGCACGCGCTTCGAGATTTCCTTGCCAGCCGCGTGAAGGATGCTGCCGGCGGATCGGAGAAAAAAGTGCGCTACGACATCGTCATCATCGGCGGAGCCATCGTCGGCTCCTCGGTCGCCTATTATCTGCGCGAGGAAGGCTTTTCCGGTTCGATAGCGCTGATCGAACGCGATCCGCAATTCGCCCATGCGGCCACCACGCTGTCCATGGCCTCGATCCGCCAGCAATTCTCGATCCCGGAGAACATCCGCCTGTCGCAGTTCACGCTAAACCTGTTCCGGCGGCTGAAGGAAACGTTCGGCACTGACGCCGATATCGGCTTTCGCGAGGGTGGCTATCTGATCCTGGCCGGCGAGGCCGGGCTGCCGATCCTGAAAGCCAACCATGAGGCGCAGGTCGCCGAGGGCGCAGATATTCTGCTCGAGGATGCCGACCAGCTGGCAAAGCGCTTTTCCTGGCTGTCGACGGAAGGCATCAGCGCCGGCGCCTTCGGTCGCACCGGCGAGGGCTGGTTCGACGCGCATGCCATGCTGACACTGTTCCGCAAGGCATTGCGTGACAAGAAGGTCGATTTCATCGCCGCCGATGTCACCGGCATCGGGCGGCAGGGTGGTCGCGTCACCGGCGTGACCCTCGACAATGGCGAAAAGCTCGAAGCCGGCATCGTCGTCAACGCCGCCGGTCCAAACGCCGGCAAGGTCGCCGCTCTTGCCGGGCTCACGCTGCCCGTCGAGCCGCGCAAGCGCAACGTCTTTGTGTTCGAGGCGCGCGAAAAATATGCCGACATGCCGCTGCTGGTGGACCCTTCAGGAATCTATGTCAGGCCGGAAGGCTCGGTCTATCTCACCGGCGGCGCCGAGCCGGAGGAGGGCGACGGCCCGGCCGACCCCAGGGATTTCGATGTCGACTGGCCGCTGTTCGAAGAGGTGATCTGGCCGGTGCTGGCAACGCGCATCCCCGCCTTCGAGGCGATCAAGGCAACCCGCGCCTGGGCCGGCCATTACGACTACAACACGCTCGACCAGAACGCGGTGATCGGACCGCACCCGGAAGTCGGCAATTTCATTTTCGCCAACGGATTTTCCGGCCACGGCCTGCAGCAGGCGCCGGCCGTCGGCAAGGCGCTGGCCGAACTGATCGTCCATGGCGGCTACCGGACGGTGGATTGCTCGGCGTTTGGGTATCAACGGGTGGCCGAGGGCAAGGCGTTTCGGGAATTGAATGTGATTTGAGCGGCCTCTTTTCATAAGCGTGAGAGGGAAAAGACGCGCTTCTATGCCGCCGGTTCACCAGTCTCGACATAGGCCTGCAGCCAACCCAGCACCCGGCCCCAATCCTCGGCATGTTCGGCCGCCGCGTCGGTCAACCCGGCAAACCCGCCATGGCAGATGGTGAGGCGTGTGCCTCCGGCTATCGGTTCCAGCAGGTAGGCAACCGTCGTTTGCCGCCGGCCAAGTGTCGGATGGTCCCAGTCATAGGTCCGCGTCTGAACGATCCGACGCGGCGCCTGGATCTCGAGGAACTCGCCGCCGGCGGGATGGTCCTCGCCAGCAATGGTCCTGGCGATGACCTGCCACCGGCCGCCGACGCGCAAGTCGGCCGTCCAATCGACCATCCGGTAGCTTTCGGAAGAGCCCCACCAGCGCTCGACTTCGTCTGTAATCAGCGCGTGGAAGACGCGCTCCGGTGGCGCGACGATCTCGGCGCTTGCCATGATCGTCTCGCCATTGGTCATGCTTTGCGCCACCACTGGGCCGTGCATCATGGCAACCTCCCTAGAGCGTTTCACCGTTTCACGGAGACGCCGAACCGCTCTATCTCTTTGTGTTTTCGCAATTCCGGACGGAAAACCGCTCACACTTTTCCTGGAATTGCCTACGCGATTGTTTCGTTATCGAAACGAGTTAAGCCGCCTTTGATGCCGGGCGCGACAGGCCCTTGCCAGTTTCGAGCAGACTCTTCAGGCTCGACAGCACCAGCGGCCAGCCATTGCCGACATGTTCCAGAAGACGGTGCGGACCGTCGGCAGCATGGGTGACGGCGAGCTTCATCATGTCGCCTTCCTGTTCGATGACGAAGGTGCAATGCGTGTAGCCATCGGCCTTCACGTCCGGCATGAACTCATTGCGCCATTTGATGACCAGGCGCCTTGGCGGATCGACATCGACAATCTCGCCGCTGTCGGTGACGCGGCCGTCGGGATAGACCATCTTCCACGCCGAGCCTTTCTTCCAGTCGCTCTGCATCTGGGCGCCGAGGAAATATTGCTGGTGGAATTCCGGTTCGGTCAGCGCCTCCCAGAGCTTCTCGGGCGTGGTGCGGATATAGGTCACGTAGACGAAGGCATTGCTCATGGCTCTTCCCTTTCAAGGCGCTTCTTCAAGTCGCTGAGGGCGGTCAGCCGTCCTCGTTCGAATTTGCCAATCCAGCGTTCGGCGATCTCGTTGATGGGAACGGGATTCAGGTAGTGCTCCTTTTCACGTCCGTTGCGGACGGTGGTGATGAGGTTCGCCTCTTCCAGGATCGCCAGATGTTTGGTCACAGCCTGGCGTGTCATATCCGTCCGCTCGCACAGCGCGTTCAGTGTCTGCCCATTCCTGGCGTGGAGACTGTCCAGCAATTGCCGGCGTGTCGGGTCGGCGAGGGCGCGAAAGACGGCATCCATGCTCACGGCCTTAATATGCAACCGTTTGGTTGCATGTCAAGCTGCAAAGATCGCGCGCCATTGGCGACTGGATGTGTCCACAGGAGGAAAATCAGCGCTTGCGGGAGAACCAGAAGGCATCGTCCATGCGCTCCATGCCGATGCGCTTGTAGAAGCCGACGGCGTCGGGCATCGAGATCAGGCTGATGGCGACCGATGGCCCAAGCTGCCGGCGGGCCTCGTCCATAAGACCCTTGCCGATGCCAAGCCCTTGCGCCGATTGGGATACGGCGAGCTCGGAAATGTAGCACACCCAGGAAAAATCGGTGATGGCGCGGGCCACGCCAATCAGTGGTCGGCCTTCGACATCGAGCCGCGCGGTCAGCACCAGGTTCGCGCCGGAAAGCATCGCCTGCAGCCGGGCTTCGTCGTCGACGGGACGCGTCTCGCCGAGCGTGGATTCGACCAGCACGCGGCGGAACTCGGCCACGTCGAGATCCGGCTCGCTGGAATAGATTATCTTCGAGGGTGTGGTCATGAGCGCAAGGTGCACCAGCGGCGGCCGGTTTTGAAGATCGTGCCGCGCCGATCTTTCGATCCAAGCACGCACGAACAGTTGCCTTTTATTTGCCAGCAGCTTTGTGTAAACGGTGCGTCAGCAATCTCCCGCAACGAAATACGGGCAAAAGCCATGGAAAAATTCACCAAGCTCACCGGCGTCGCCGCACCGATGCCGATCGTCAATGTCGACACCGACATGATCATCCCCAAGGATTATCTCAAGACGATCAAGCGCACCGGGCTCGGCAGCGGGCTGTTCGCCGAAATGCGCTACAAGGACGACGGCTCGGAAAACCCGGATTTCGTGCTCAACAAGCCGGCCTACCGCAAGGCGCAGATCCTGGTCGCCGGCGATAATTTCGGCTGCGGTTCGAGCCGTGAACACGCGCCGTGGGCGCTGCTCGATTTCGGCATACGCTGCGTCATCTCGACCTCGTTCGCCGACATTTTCTACAACAACTGCTTCAAGAACGGCATTTTGCCGATCACCGTCAGCCCGGAAGATCTGGAGAAGCTGATGGACGATGCCTCGCGCGGCTCCAATGCGACGGTGTCGGTCGACCTCGAGGCCAAGGAAATCCGCGGTCCGGATGGCGGCGTGGTCAAATTCGATCTCGACGACTTCAAGCGCCACTGCCTGCTCAACGGCCTCGACGATATCGGCCTGACCATGGAAAAGGCCGGCGCCATCGCCTCGTTCGAGAAGAAGAACGCCGCCGAGCGCCCCTGGGCCTGAGCAGTATGATTTAACCCGACCGTCAAAGGCCGGGTTCGTGGCGGCTGAACGGAGGGGACAGTCATGACACGTTCGCTTCTTGCCGGCGCCTGCGCGCTGGCGTGGATGCTGATGCCGGTGGCTGGCGCGCATGCACAGACCGACAAGGTGCTGGTGCCGGCTGAAGATCCGTCCGGCGGGGCCGATCCGGGCGCTTCGAGCAATGAGGCCCTGGCCGACGATGACAGCCAGGGGCCGATCCCGTTCGAGGGCGGGCAGCTGACCATCACCCAGCCGGAGCAGGATGGCGAGAAGGTGCTGGCCTATGACGGCAAGCAGCTTGCCAGCAATTACGACGTGTTCTTCGACAAGGTGGTCAAGGTCGGCGGCGTCAACGTGGCGCTGGTCAATGTCGGCGATGGCGGCAACCAGTGCGGCCCGGCCACGGTCATCGTCTGGAAGCCGGAAGGCGGCGAGATCCAGAGCCTTACGGTCGAGCAGGACGAATGCGGCGCGCCGCCGGCGGCGGTGGCCGACAATGCCATCTATTTCGTGCCCTATCTGTTGCCGGGCGCTTCGCAGCAGGCGCTGCAATGGTCGCCCAGCGAAGGGCTGACGATCTCAGGCGACCTGACATATGCGCCGGAGCGCGGCACCGACTGGAAGGACATCGATCCTTCCAAATACCAGAACATCATCGACGCCTTCCACAACGAGGCCGTCTACAATGCGGCGAAGACACTGCTTGGAGACACCATGCCCGACATGGCGACCAGCCTGCTGGTCGGCGGCGGCACCGAAAAGACGGCGTCCGGCGCCTTCTACGCCACCGGCTGCGTGCCGCATGATTGTGGCGGCAGCGACGGTTTCATGGCCGTCGATCCGGTCAAGCACACGCTCTACTTCGCCCGCCGCGGCGATGATGGTGAGCCGCAGGCGTGGCCGGACGTGAAGACCTGGCCTGCGGATATCAAGAAAGCGATGGACGACGCGCAAGGGTCAGCGAACTAGGGCACGACCGTCGCGGCTTCGTCATCCACGGGCGGAGCGACGCGTAGCGGAGCGCAGACCCGAGGATCCATGCCGTGACCGTTGCCATAGAGTGCAACGGTGCGGAATTCTTCACCGTGGCAACGCACTGACGTCCCGGCATGGATCCTATGGTCCGCGCCGCGTCGCTTCGCTCCTTGCTTCGCCATAGGATGACGAAGCCGCGAAGGATTCGGCCAATCTCCGAGGTTTGTGCTTGCCTTCATTGACAACAGTTCGCTTGCCTTGGCCCACGACCAGTCCAGCTTCCCTCTGCTAGACGAGCGCCTACGATCACGAGGAATCCCCATGCGCAAACTCATCTCCACCGGCTCGCCCTTCGAAAAGACCGCCGGCTATTCACGCGCGGTGGTGCAGGGCGACTGGTGCTTTGTCTCGGGAACCACCGGCTACGACTATGCGACCATGACCATGCCGGAGACGGTCGAGGCGCAGACGCGCAATTGCCTGGCGACCATCGCCAAGGCGCTTCAGGACGGCGGCTTCGACATGGCCGATGTGGTGCGGGCGCATTATTACATCACCGACCAGGCCTTCGTGGATGTCGTCTTCCCGGTCCTTGGCGAGGCATTCGGCGACATCCGCCCGGCGGCGACAATGATCGTGTGCCAGCTCAACAAGCCGGAGATGAAGATCGAGATCGAAGTTACCGCGCTGCGGCGGACACCATGAGGAGGCCAAAACCATGACGGTCCGCCGCATCGTCGCCAATATCGGGACACAGGACGCGGCGGCGGCGAAGCGCTTCTACCAGGACGTGCTTGGCCTTGATGTGCTGATGGATCAGGGCTGGATCGTCACCTTCGGTTCCGACGAACGGATGCAGGTACAGATCAGCTTCATGGCTCAAGGCGGCTCGGGTACGCCGGTGCCGGACCTCTCCATTGAGGTCGATGATGTCGACGCGGCGCTCGACGCCATGAAGGCCGCCGGCTTCGCCATAGAATACGGCCCGGCCGACGAACCCTGGGGCGTGCGCCGCTTTTATGTGCGCGATCCGTTCGGCAGATTGGTGAATATTCTCTCGCATCGGTGATCGCGCTTCCAGGCTTGCATGCAGCCCGCTTGGCGTTTAGCAAGGCCGCGGTTTCTCCAAACAGTATCGGGACGGTTC
Source organism: Mesorhizobium sp. CNPSo 4688 (assembly GCF_057784295.1). Classification (NCBI taxonomy): domain Bacteria; kingdom Pseudomonadati; phylum Pseudomonadota; class Alphaproteobacteria; order Hyphomicrobiales; family Phyllobacteriaceae; genus Mesorhizobium; species Mesorhizobium sp. CNPSo 4688. The sequence continues at coordinate 408,260 of NZ_JBWLUY010000002.1, read as the reverse complement.
TGATGGCTTCGAAAAATCTTCTCCTGCTCGCCGGCGACGGTATAGGCCCCGAGGCGATGGCCGAGGTGAAGAAGCTGATTGCGGCCATGAACGCCAAGCTGGGCAGCGGTTTTGTCACCGATGAAGGCCTGGTCGGCGGCTGCGCCTACGATGCGCATGGCGCGGCGATTTCCGATGCCGACATGGCAAAGGCGATGGCGGCGGATGCCGTGCTGTTCGGCGCCGTCGGCGGGCCGAAATGGGACAAGGTGCCTTACGAGGTGCGCCCCGAGGCCGGGCTGCTGCGGTTGCGCAAGGACATGGAGCTGTTCGCCAATCTGCGCCCGGCGATCTGCTATCCGGCGCTCGCCGCATCCTCCTCGCTGAAGCAGGAGGTGGTCGAAGGCCTCGACATATTGATCGTGCGCGAGCTCACCGGCGGCGTCTATTTCGGCGAGCCGAAGCAGATCATCGATCTCGGCAACGGCCAGAAACGCGGCATCGACACCCAGGTCTACGACACGTTCGAGATCGAGCGCATTTCCGGCGTCGCTTTCGAGCTCGCGCGGACCCGCCGCAACCATGTGACATCCATGGAAAAGCGCAACGTGATGAAATCCGGCGTGCTGTGGAACGAGGTCGTCACCCAGACCCACAAGGCAAGGTATGCCGACGTCAAGCTCGACCACATGCTGGCCGATGCCGGCGGCATGCAGCTGGTGCGCTGGCCAAAACAATTCGACGTCATCGTCACCGACAATCTGTTCGGCGACATGCTGTCCGACATTGCCGCCATGCTGACGGGCTCGATCGGCATGCTGCCGTCGGCCTCGCTCGGCGCGCCTGACGTGAAGACCAAGAAGCGCAAGGCGCTGTACGAGCCGGTGCATGGCTCGGCGCCCGATATTGCCGGCCAGGGCATCGCCAATCCGATCGCGATGATCGCGTCCTTCGCCATGTGCCTGCGCTATTCCTTCGGCATGGTTGCCGAGGCCGACAAGCTCGAAGGCGCGATCGCCGCCGTACTCGACGACGGCCTGCGCACCAAGGACATACTGTCCGAAGGCAGGACCGAGGTCGGTACGGTCGCGATGGGCGATGCGATTATCGCCAAGTTCCTTGGCTGATCCGGTGGCGGTCGACGTCCGCTGGGCGACGACCGACGATGCCGAAGCGCTTGCGACCGTACTTTGCGAGATGGCGGCGCACTACCGGCAGGCGCCGCTCGATCATGGCCGGGCGGCGGCCACGGCACGAAAATGGCTTGGCGATGAAAGCCCGGCCTATCCGCATTTCGCGCTGGCCTTCGCCGACGGCAAGGTTGCGGGCCTCGCCTCGGTGGCGATCGCTCATCCCGGCATCGATCTCGAGCGGCTGATGTTCCTGAAAGACCTGTTCGTGCGCGAGGATGCCCGCAGCGCCGGCGCCGGCCGGGCGCTGCTCGGCTTTCTCGCCGGCCATTGCCTCGGAGAAGGAATCGGCCGCATAGACCTGACCACCGAAGACTGGAACGAAGGCGCGTTGCGTTTCTACGACCGGCTCGGCGCCGAACGGCACGGGCAGAAGGTTTTTCTCCGGCTGTCGGGCGAAGCGCTGAAAGAATTCGCTAGACCCTGACACCCTGCGGCATCTGCCCCCATTGGTTTTCGCCGAGTTGAGAGGGGATCACTCCGAGAACGATGAAGGCGATGGCGTTGAGAGCCGGGGCGAAGCAAAGCAGCGCGAACCATCCGCTGAGGCCGATGTCATGCAGGCGACGTACGAAAAGGGCGAGGAGCGGCACATATATTGCGAACACGAACAGGAGGGCGGGAATAAATCCGATTGAGGTCCTGGGACCATTTCCAAAACCGCTTATCGCAAGATTGAGAAGAACACCGAAACCGGACAGTGCGACGAGCACTACGAACGAGCAGAGATAGAACGCCCAGAACTCCTTGCGGCGCGCTCGTCCATTGAAATTGATGAAGTCGGCTAACAGAGCGCGCCGAAAATATGCCCATAGTCCCAGCGCAGGCTGGTCAGCGGCTATACGACCGGATTGCGTCGGGTGATCGACACCCAATCGCAACGTGGTCGATGCGACTATGTCGTGTGCGGCGCCATCATCAGGCTGAAATTCGACAACGGTGCCTCTGGCAAGAACCACCCCTTGGCTGACGTCATCGCGTGTGAATAGATAGCGCTTGCCATCGAAACCGTTGACGTAGCCGTAATCCTGATCTTCGTCGAAGTGGTAGACCGTACCGCGCATGCGACTCCCCCTTGTTTCGCGCGGGCAATACTACCTAAGGTTGCCGTCGATTTCAATGCACCGGACCGTCTTCTAAACTCTGACACCCTGCGGCACAGGCCCCCACTGGTTTTCGTGGCCCTGGGTCGGGATCAGTCCGAACACGATGATGGCCAGCGTGCCGAAGGTCGGCACGAAAATCAGCAGGACCAGCCAGCCGGTCAGGCCGATATCGTGCAGGCGGCGCACAATGAGTCCAAGCCAGGGCAGGAACGTCGCCAGCACAAACATGCCCCAGACGCCGATCATCACGATCGGCCCGTTGCCGTCGTTGAAATTTCCAATCGCCTGGTCGGCGAGGGCACCGACAAGACCGACCAGGATGAAGCTTACGGTCCAGAACAGGCAGTAGGCCCAGAACTCCTTGCGCCGGGCGCGCTCGGCGAAGTTGATGTAGTTGCGCGTCACGCCCAGCCAGAAATAGCCCGGCAGTCCGCTATCGTGGACCGCGCCGTCTACGGCCAGGCGGCCGAAATGCTGCGGCGCGGCTGAAGCGACAGCGGCTTTGGGCGGCGCGGCGCTTGCCGCGGGAGCTGCGGTGGCCTGACCGGCGGCCTGGGCGCGGATCGAAAAAACGTCGCGCGCCTGGCCGCTCGCCGGCAGGAATTCGACCACGGCGCCCTTGGCGATCACCGTATCGCGGCGCAGATCTTCGCGCGCAAACGTATAGCGGTTGCCGTCCGCCCCGGTGATGAACCCGAAGCCCTGGGCCTCGTCATAGTGAAGAACTTCGCCCTGCATCCGCCTCACCCCCGTGTTGGCACAGACTGTTCAAAGTTGGGGAGGACTGCAAGGGCTCAGCGATTCATGACCGTCATTTCCGATTGGCGGGCAACTCCCATACTTCGTCATCCACGGGCGGAGCGGAAGCGAAGCGAACGCGCAGACCCGAGGATCCATGCCTTGACCTCGCGCGCAGGGCGCAGCGGCGCATAATTCTGGACCGAGGCAACGCCTTGAAGTCGCGGCATGGATCCTATGGTCTGCGCCGCGTCGCTTCGCTCCTTGCTTCGCCATAGAATGACGAACGGAGGTTTGCCTCGGCCAACCTCCAAAGTCGTGGCTGCCATATGGAAAAAGCCGTCGGTCCAAAACTAGCTCGGCCGCTTCTTCGGCTTCTTGTTCTTGGGCGGTCCGGACTTGTCGAATTTCGGCTTGCTTTCCTTGCCGGCCCAAGGCTTTGCATCGCCAGCCGGGCGTTCCCGCTTCTCGAATTTCGGCTTGTGCGCAGTTTGCGGAGCCTCGAACGGGCGCTTGCCGCGATGCGGCTTCTTGTCGGGCTTGGGCGCCTGGTAGCCGGCGCGCGACAGATCGGGCGTGCCGTCCAGGCGCTTCACAACGATGTTACCCTGCAGTTTCTTGTCGGGCCCGATGGCGGCGAGGAAGCGGTCGGCCCAGTCGGCCGCAATCTGCACGAAGGTTTCCTCCTGCTGCATCTTGATGGCGCCGATTTCGCGCTTGGAGATGTTGCCGGTGCGGCACAGCATCGGGATCAGCCAGCGCGGCTCGGCATCCTGCCGGCGTCCGATCGACAGCGAGAACCAGACGCTGTCGCCGAAATCGTCGCGCCGGCTGGGCGCCTCATCCCGGCGTTCGAACTTCTCGCCGGCCGGTCTGTCACGCGAAGGCGTAAACGGCGCTACGTCCATGAGATCCTCCGGCGCCGAGCGGCTGGCGCGGCACTGGCGCACGAAGGCAGCCGCCACCTGCTCGGCGCCATGTTTGGCCAGGAGCGCGTCGATGAAGCCACGCTCGTCATCGGCCACCGGTTCGTCGAAGGCCGGATCGGCAAGGATGCGCTCGTCGTCACGCTTGATCACGTCGTCGGCGGAGGGCGGGCTCGCCCATGTCGCCTTCAGCCCGGCATTCTGCAAAAGTCGTTCGGTGCGCTTGCGGGCGCCGTTGGGCACAATCAGCGCGCTGACGCCCTTGCGCCCGGCGCGGCCGGTGCGGCCGCTGCGGTGCAGCAGCGTTTCCGGATTTGTCGGCAAATCCGCGTGGATCACCAGTTCGAGATTGGGCAGGTCGATGCCGCGCGCGGCGACGTCCGTTGCGATGCAGACCTTGGCGCGGCCGTCGCGCATCGCCTGCAGCGCATGGCTGCGCTCGTTCTGGCTGAGCTCGCCCGACAGTGCCACGACGGAAAAATTGCGGTTGTTGAAGCGCGCGGTCAGATGGTTGACGGCGGCGCGGGTGTTGCAGAACACCAGCGCGTTCTTCGCCTCGTAGAAGCGCAGCACATTGATGATGGCGTTCTCGCGGTCGGGGTAGGCGACGTTCAGCGCCCGGTATTCGATGTCGAGATGCTGCTTTTCCTCGCCGCCGGCCGAGATGCGCACGGCATCGCGCTGGTAGCCTTGCGCCAGCGTGGCGATCGAGCGCGGCACGGTGGCCGAAAACATCAGCGTGCGGCGCTGGGCAGGCGCGGCGTCGAGGATGAATTCGAGGTCCTCGCGAAAGCCGAGATCGAGCATCTCGTCGGCTTCGTCAAGCACCACGGCCTTCAGCGCAGACATGTCGAGCGAATTGCGCGTGATGTGGTCGCGCAGCCGGCCGGGCGTGCCGACGACGATATGGGCGCCGCGCTCCAGCACGCGCCGCTCGCTGCGCATATCCATGCCGCCGACACAGGAGGCGACGGTGGCGCCAGTCGGCGCGTAAAGCCATTGCAGCTCGCGCGTGACCTGCAAGGCCAGTTCGCGGGTCGGCGCCACCGCCAATGCCAAAGGCACGCCAGCCGCGCCAAAGCGCTCGGCGCCTCCAAGCAGCGTCGGCGCCAATGCCAAGCCAAAAGCGACGGTCTTGCCGGAGCCGGTCTGCGCCGACACCAGAGCGTCGGCCTCGCCAAGCTCCAGCACCGCCTTCTGCACCGGCGTCAGCTCGACATAGCCACGTTTTTCCAGCGCCTCTGCCAGCGCAGGAACGATACCTTCGAAATTGGACATGTTACTCTTTCGGAATTCGGATTCTGTATGCCCGGCAATGGGTCATCCGTCGGCGAGCGCCATCAGCGCCACAAGCCCAACGATCTTGGCCGTTCGTACTTCTTGCCGCCGCCAATGTACAGGGCACGCGAGTGCCTCGCTGCAATTGACTCCTGACGCAAACCGCGTAAAAGCCGGCATCGAACGGGATCATTTTCGATGCGCGGCCTTCTGATGGCGCTTCTTGCATTCGACTTCCCCGGCCACAATCATCTGGCCGGGCGCGTTCGCGCGTCTTACCGTTCAACCAAAACCATGGCCAAAACCACCACCAAAACGGTGTGATTCCCTTGGCCTAACCACCCTCTCCCGGGTCCGGCCCGGGGGACGGAACCCGCATTGGCCGGCGGGTTTTCTCCAAAAACCAGGCGGAGAGGGACAGGAGATCTTTATGAGTTTCAAGGTTGCAGTAGTCGGCGCCACGGGCAATGTGGGCCGCGAAATGCTCAACATACTGGAAGAGCGCGGCTTTCCGGTAAGCGAAGTGGTGGCACTGGCCTCGCGGCGCAGCCAAGGCACCGAAGTGTCGTTCGGCGACCGTACGCTGAAGGTCAAGACGCTCGACCAGTATGATTTTTCCGACACCGACATCTGCATCATGTCGGCCGGCGGCAATGTCTCCAAGGAATGGTCGCCCAAGATCGGCAAGCAGGGCTGCGTCGTCATCGATAATTCGTCGGCCTTCCGCTACGACCAGGACGTGCCGCTGATCGTGCCGGAAGTGAACCCGGACGCGATCTCGCTGTTTTCGCGCAAGAACATCATCGCCAACCCGAACTGCTCGACGGCACAGCTGGTCGTGGCGCTGAAGCCGCTGCACGACTTCGCCACCATCAAGCGCGTCGTTGTCGCCACCTACCAGTCGGTGTCAGGCGCCGGCAAGGAAGGCATGGACGAGCTGTTCACGCAGACGCGCGCGGTGTTCGTCGCCGACCAGGTCGACGTCAAGAAGTTCACCAAGCGCATCGCTTTCAACGTCATTCCGCATATCGACGTCTTCCTCGACGACGGTTTCACCAAGGAAGAGTGGAAGATGGTCGCCGAGACCAAGAAGATGCTCGACCCCAAGATCAAGCTGACGGCGACCTGCGTGCGCGTGCCGGTGTTCATCGGTCATTCGGAAGCGGTCAACATCGAGTTCGAAAAGCCTATCACCGCTGACGAAGCGCGTGATATCCTGCGCGAGGCGCCGGGCTGCCAGGTCTTGGACAAGCGCGAGGATGGCGGCTACATCACGCCGCTCGAATCGGCCGGCGAGGACGCCACCTTTATCTCGCGCATCCGTGAGGATTCGACCATCGACAACGGCCTGTCGATGTGGATCGTCGCCGACAATCTGCGCAAGGGCGCGGCGCTCAATGCGGTGCAGATCGCCGAACTGCTGGTCGAGCGCGGCCTGATCCAGCCGAAGAAGAAGGCGGCCTGACGGCTGTTCAATTAGCGCTCGCGGGCTGTTCCGCCGCTGCCGCGGCGGGCCCTCCGCGGGGGCGCCGGAAAGCTGGCGGCCTGCAGTCGCGGGCTCGGCCTCCGGCCGGGCGTTTCTTTCTTCCCCCTTGGGGGGTCCGAAGGACGGGGCGAGACCGCGGCTCGCCCCCGAGCGGTGGATCGGCGCGTAGCGCCGAGACGGATGAGGGGCGCTCAAGCGGAGTGAGACGTTGGCGTTGTCTTCATGACCAGCACTCAGCCCATAGATATTACCCTGCGCCCGGCCGCCGCTTCCGACGCCACCGCCATCGCCATTATCATGCGGGCAGCGCTCGGTTCGTTCGACTGGATGCCGGTCATCCACACGCCAGCCGAGGATCTTGCCTTCATCCGCGACATCGTGCTGCCCAGGCAGCAGGTGACGGTCGGCGAGGTCGACAAGGCAATTGTCGGCTTCATTGCCGTCAGGGGCGATTGGGTGGAGCAGCTTTATCTCGACCCGGACTGGACGGGCCAAGGCATCGGCAGCCGGCTGTTGACGCAAGCGACCGCCGCGCTGCCCGTGGTGAAGCTACACTGCTTCCAGTCCAACACCGGCGCCCGGCGCTTCTACGAGCGTCACGGCTTTCGCGCCGAGGCATTCGGCGACGGCACGACCAACGAAGAAGGCCTGCCGGATATTTTTTACGTGCGCCGAGCTTGATAGCTCAGCCGGCACTGTCCCTGGCCAATTGACGTAACAACTCCATCGCTTCGTCGGCCCGGTCAGCAGGCACAAACAGATGGTCGTGATAAAAGGCCGAGACCGGATTGACGCCCATGCCGGCGGCGGCAAGGCGGGCGGTGATGGCGGCGAGGAAGCCGACCGCTTCCAGCGACGAATGGATGTTCAGCGTTATCATGCGGCAGCGGAAGTCGGCTTGCAGGCCGGCGGCCTCGTCTTCGCGCAGGATCAACGTCGTGCCTTCCTTCTCGCGAAAGATCATCAGCGGATTGAGCGTGTCGGGAACCGGTGCATCGGACGGCAGGGTGACGAACACATAAACGCCGGGCAGCAGTTCTGGCGTCATCGCCGCCAGCAGCTTTTTTAGATCGGTCTCGCCGGTCATTTCGTCTCGTCTTTCGCCTGACAGCATCAATAGCCGTGACTGGTGAACGCCGATAGTCCGCTCACGCCTCGACCTAGATGACTGCGCCCTTGGCGATTGATCCTCTGGTCAAGCCCGTTGATGACGAAGGCGCTATGGCTCGCCCAAGCTGTGTTCGATCCAAAAAGAATCCGGACCCTGTAGGATCGCGACCCTATCGCTCGTCCTTGGTCCGAAGCCAGCAAACGGCTCAAATCGCCAAGGAGGGAACACCCGTGAGCATTTCTCAAACCACGCCCGTCTCGTCGGGCACCCTGTGGACCGGCCGCGTGCTCAGCGGCCTTATCGTCCTGTTCATGATCTTCGATGGCGTCATCAAGCTGCCGCCGCTCGATGTCGTCACCCAGACCATGGTGCCGCTCGGCTGGCCGGCCGATGTCAATGTCGCGCGCCTGCTCGGCGTCATCGGCCTGATCTCGACGGCGCTCTATGCGCTGCCGCGCACTTCGGTGCTCGGCGCCATTCTGCTGACCGGCTATCTCGGCGGCGCCATCGCCACCAATATGCGCGTCGGCAGCCCGTTGTTCTCGCACACGCTGTTCGGCGTCTATCTCGGCATCATCCTGTGGGGCGGCCTGTATCTGCGCGACCCACGGGTGCGTGCCCTGATCCCGTTCAGCCGCTAAGCACGAAGGAGAGAAAAAGATGCTCAGCACCATCCTCATCATCCTGGTCGTCATCATCGCCGCCGTCCTTGTCTATGCCGCGACGCGGCCGAATGATTTCGGCACCGCCCGCACGGCCAGTATCAAGGCCGCGCCGGAGGCGATCTTTCCGCTGATCAACGATTTCAAGCGCTGGCCCGAATGGTCGCCCTATGAAAAGCTCGACCCGGGGATGAAGCGCACGCTGTCGGGCACTGATGCCGGCAAGGGCGCCGCCTATGCCTGGGAAGGCAATGCCAAGGCCGGCAAGGGGCGCATGGAGATCGTCAATTCCGTGCCATCCTCGCTGGTATCGCTGAAGCTCGACTTCGAGAAGCCGTTCCGGGCCAACAACAGCGTCGACTTCACGCTGAAGCCGACCGGTGACGCCACCAGCGTCACCTGGGCGATGCGCGGCAGCCGGCCCTTCATTGCCAAGCTGATGGGCCTGTTCATGAATTTCGATACACTGATCGGCAAGGATTTCGAGGTCGGCCTCGCCAATCTGAAAAGGGCGACCGAGAAGTAGGACGAGCCGCACCGGCCGGATGGGCCGGAACGCATCGTTCCCTCCAATGGATCAATTCACCGTGTCATGCGTTGTCGAGCCAAGGCGCGTGGAGGCGCTTCCCGTTGGAGAGGAACGACAATGAAGAAAATTCTTACTATTCTGGTCTTGGCAACGGCGCTCGGCGCCTGTTCGCAAACGGAAAAAGGCGCGGCGGTCGGCGGTCTGGGCGGAGCGGCCATAGGCGCTGCGGTCGCAAATGATCCCGTGGAAGGGGCCGTCGTTGGTGGCGCGGTTGGCGCCGTCGCAGGAGCACTGATCGGCCGGGCCAACGAACCGGACCGTTGCCGCTATCGGGACCGCTATGGGCGTGTCTATATCGCCCGCTGCCCGGATGGCTATTGAGCGGACGTCAACGAAAAACGGCGGGCCTAGGCCCGCCTTTTTCTTAAAGCGATGAAGCGAACGCTTACTCGGCGGTGGCGGCTTCCGCCTCGGCCGGGGCCGCTGCAGCCGCGGCAACGGCTGCAGCTGCGTCTTCCTGGGCCTTCTTCAGCAGAGCGGCGCGTTCCTGCGCTTTCTTGCCCGGCTCGGCCTTCTTCGGGTTGGAGCGGGCTTCGCGCTTGAGCAAGCCGGCCTCGTCGAGGAAGCGCAGAACGCGGTCGGTCGGCTGGGCGCCGTGCGACAGCCAGTGCTTGACGCGGTCGGCGTCGACCTTGACGCGCTCGCCGTCCTTCGGCAGCAGCGGGTTCCACGAGCCGATCGACTCGATGAACCGGCCATCGCGCGGCGAACGGGCGTCGGCGATGACGACGTGGTAGTAAGGACGCTTCTTTGAGCCCGCGCGGGCCAGTCTGATCTTCAGTGCCATTTCATTTCTCCTAAAAGCTCTGATTTCATTGATAGGGTTTGGCTAATGATTAGCCGGCTTTGCTTGCGCCGTTGGACGCGGCGATCTGCTCGTGATGGCGGATCACTTCGCGGACGACGAAGTTGAGGAATTTTTCCGCGAAATCGGGGTCGAGATGAGCATCCTTCGCCAACTGGCGAAGGCGGGTGATCTGCTGCTGCTCGCGCGCCGGGTCGGCCGGCGGCAGGCCATGCTCGGCCTTCAGAACGCCGACCGCCTTGGTGCAGCGGAAGCGCTCGGCCAGCATGTGGATGAGGGCGGCATCGATGTTGTCGATCGAAGCGCGATAGCCGGCCAAGATGATGCGGGCGTCGGCCATGTCCTTTTCTTCGTTCATAGCGTCCTCACTTCTTCTTGCCGAGGCCGGGCAGTCCGCCGCCGCCGAGGCCGGGAAGCCCCGGAAGTTTCATGCCACCAGGCAGGCCGGGAAGGCCACCGCCGCCGGGAAGACCACTGGGTAGGCCCTTCATGCCGCCAAGGCCGGCGGCCTGCGCCTGCTTCTGCAAGGCTTCGAGCTGCTTGGGGTCCATCTTGGAGAGGTCCGGCATGCCGCCACCCATGCCCCCAGGCATCATGCCGCCGAGGCCCATCTTGGAGGCCAGGCCGCCCATCATGCCGCGCATCAGGCCGCCGCCTTTGCCCTTGCCGCCCATCGCCTTCATCATGTCGGCCATGCCGCGATGCATCTTCAAGAGCTTGTTGATTTCGGCGGCGTCGGTGCCGGAGCCGGCGGCAATGCGCTTTTTGCGCGAGTGTTTCAAAATATCGGGATTGGCGCGCTCGGCCTTGGTCATCGACGAGATGATGGCGAGTTGGCGGCCGAACATCTTGTCGTCGAGGCCGGCGGCGGCCAGCTGGTCCTTCATCTTGCCCATGCCGGGCATCATTCCCATGATGCCGCCCATGCCGCCCATTTTCGACATTTGCTGAAGCTGGCCGGCAAGATCGTTCAAATCGAACTTGCCCGACTGCATCTTCTTGGCCATCGCCGCCGCCTGCTCGGCGTCGATGTTTTCGGCTGCTTTTTCGACCAGGCTGACAATGTCGCCCATGCCGAGGATGCGGTCGGCGATGCGCTTGGGATGGAATTCCTCCAGCCCGTCCATCTTTTCGCCGGTGCCGATCAGCTTGATCGGCTTGCCGGTTACGGCGCGCATCGAAAGTGCTGCACCGCCGCGGCCGTCGCCGTCCATGCGGGTCAGCACCAGGCCGGTGATGCCGACGCGCTCGTCGAAGCTCTTGGCCAGGTTGACGGCGTCCTGGCCGGTCAGCGAGTCGGCGACCAGCAGGATCTCGTGCGGGCTCGACACCTTCTTGATGTCGGCCATCTCGACCATCAGCGGCTCGTCAATGTGGGTACGGCCGGCGGTGTCGAGGATGACAACGTCATGGCCGCCGAGCTTGGCCGCCTGCACGGCGCGCCGGGCGATATCGACCGGATTCTGGCCTGATATGACCGGCAGCGTCGCCACCTTGACCTGCTCGCCGAGCTGACGGAGCTGCTCTTGCGCAGCGGGACGCCGCGTGTCGAGCGAGGCCATCAGGACCTTCTTGTTCTGGCGCTCGGTCAGCCGCTTGGCGATCTTGGCCGAGGTCGTCGTCTTGCCGGAGCCCTGCAGGCCGACCATCATGATGACGACGGGGGCCGGCGCATTGAGGTCGACGGCGACGCCTTCGGCGCCCAGCATGTCGACCAGCTCGTCATGGACGATCTTGACGACCATCTGTCCGGGCTTGATCGACTTGACGACCGCGGCGCCGACAGCCTTCTCGCGCACCTTGTCGGTGAAGGAACGCACCACTTCCAGCGCCACGTCAGCCTCAAGCAGCGCACGGCGCACCTCGCGCAGCGCCGCCGAGACATCCGCCTCCGACAGCGCGCCGCGGCCGGTCAGGCCGTTCAGGATGGAGCCAAGGCGCTCCTGAAGTGATTCAAACATCTGTCATCCTTCGATCTCGGTTCGGGGTTCGATCCGAGAGGTAATGCGTTCGCGCCAAGTGTCCAAACAAAAGAGCTTGTCCAAACAAAGCCCGGGCAAGCGCAAAGCCAAAAAGCACCCGGGGGCGCTCAGCGCTGCCGGGTGTTGGCCTCCAGGATCTGTTTACAGCACCCACCTCAAAGAGGTTTTGGCGTCCTGGTCGGCTTGCTCGGAGGGATACTCGTCGCGGAATTCGGGGCTGTAGACAGGAAATCGGCCGAAGAGTCAAGACTTGGGCGGCTTGCCGGGTCTCTGCGCCGATCCTGGCTCAGTTCACCCTGGCTGCATCCCGAAGGTCTGTCGTGACCTTCAGCGGCGAGCGTGGGTGCAGGAGCAGCAGGATCGTCAGCAAGGTGCAGACGATGCCGATCGCGGCGATGATGACCGCATCCGTCGTCGTCCAGTCGGGGCCTTCCAGCGGCTTGGCGTTGAACAGGGCGAAGGAATTGTAGCTCTGCTGGTGCGAGATTAGCAGGAAACCGGTGAGGTTGTTGCCGAGATGGGCGCCGAAGGCGGCGCCGAGATTGCCGGTGACATAGACCACCAGCGTCAACAGCAGAGCGAAGGCGGCGATCGAGGCCAGCACGCAGGCGTTGATGGCGAGGCTCGAATCCGGGCTCCAATGCAAGGAGGTGAACAGCAAGGCGGGCAGCAGTGCCCAAACGTACGGGCTCTCGAAGCGCTTCGCCAGGCCGCGCAGCAAATAGCCGCGAAACAGCATCTCCTCCGACGAAGTCTGCAGCAGGGTCAACGCCACGATCGGAACCAGGAACAGCAGCCATGTCGGCAGGCTGATCGTGCCGCGCGCGATTTCGGGCTGCAGGCAATAGAGCAGAACTTCGGAGAGCGCCGAGGTGATCAGCACCGCGATCAGGCCCTTGACGAAGCCGGGCCAGGAGACGCGACGGCTGGGGCCAAGAAGCGCGGTCAGCGGCTCGCCATGGACGAAACGCATAGCGAGCCAAAGGCCGAGCCAGATACCGGCAAACGAGGTGAGCGCGGTGAGTATCCCGATGGGCGAGGCCAGAAAGCCCTGTAGCGGCCCGCGCGGATCGCCCGGCAATACATGCCAGATGATGGCGAGATAGGTGCCGCCAAGCACCACCACCAAAGTGATCGCCACCCAGAACAGGACGACGATGGCCGTTCCGATTATCAGGCGCGGCAGGTTGGTCTTTTCGGTGGCGGTGTTGCGATAGCGCTCGAAGGCGGTTGGATCTGATATCACGCGAATTCCCCTACCGAACGCATCGGGTCGCATGATCTAGGGGATCGGCGTCTTGCACGCAATTGCTCCCGCGTTCTTCCCGCGTCCTTACTGGCAGGACGACATACGAAGTATCTATAGACCGGTGCAAGCGGCTATTACCGACGCGACGACAGTCGTTGCTGGGGTTTTCCCATGTTAGATTTCATTGTCCCATTACCACGGCGAAATCTTGCGCGGAGAGACTACCGTTCGTAAGCCGTCTCATCTGAATATCAGCACACCTATCAGCGCTTGCAGGTCACGGGCGTCTTCCCACCCTTCATCACCAGCGCCTCGCGTCCGTCGATCACGATTGCGTCATGGGCCGCGCCATACCGGCTGTTCTGGTTGGCGGGGGAGGCCGGCAGATCCTCGGCAGTGCCGTCGGGGCTGAGCACGTGCAGCGATGTGCCGAGATTGTCGATGGTGATCCTGCCGCCACCGGCGCAATTGTAGGTCGCGGTGCGCGGTTGCGGCGCGGCCGCTTCGACAGCGATGGGGGCGGCAGTCACAGGTGTGCCGGGGGCCATCGAGACGGCGGGATCGGCAGCGCTTGCGGCCTTCGGCGCGTTGTTTTGCGGCACGCAGGCAGCTGTGCTCAGCAAGGCAACAAGCGCAAGCGTTATCCGATAGGCCCGGCGTAACGCCATATGGTTGTCCTCCGCGCGGCAAACTAGCCGCGATGCTGCGCCAGGATCAAGCTCACCGGGCGTCGTTCCAATTCCGGTCGATGGTGCGGTCAAGCATGGCCGAAAGATGGCCGGCGGGTTTTCCATCCCGTCGGATATTAACCATGTTTGACAAGAGATCGCCGTTGGATGCACCTGCCCTCTTAACAAAGGTTAATAAAAGGTTAATTTCGGATTCGAACGGGTCCAGAGCAGAGAGGACACCATGCTTTCGAATTCAGGAAGAGCGCGCCTTGCGGCGCTTGTGCTGGCGACAGCCAGTCTCGGCTTCGCCGCCCCGGCAATGGCCTGGTCGCGCCATCATGACCGCGTCTACGCCGATTCCTTCGGCAATCTCGTCATCGACAGCGCCGCCGGCTACAAGCGCATCATCGTCGGCGAAGGCAAACTGGCCAAGAAATTGTCCGACTTCACCAGCGCCGGCCAGCCGGAAGCAGAACCGGAAGTCCTTTATGAAGATGAGGCAGATCACATCTCCAGACGTGGCTGCTATCAGCCGCCGGTGTTCGTGAAGGGCCGCTCCTATATGTACGGCCTCTCCGACGGCGAGATGCCCAACCTCAGCCCTTGCCGCTAGACCAATCGCTATGGTCGGCCTTTGTGGCCGGCTGCCGTACGATGGTTAGCCCGGTCGAGACGCGGACGCAGTTGCGGCCTGAGCCCTTGGCCTGATAGAGCGCATCGTCGGCGCGCCGCAGCAGGTCGGAGAAATATTCCCCCGCATGAAGTTCGGCGACGCCGAAGCTGGCGCTGCAGCGGTGGTCGGCCGGCAGGCCCTCGATCGGCAAAGCGCCGAAGGCGCTGCGCGTTCCCTCTGCAAACAGCCTGGCGGCGGCAAGGTTGGTGCCCGGCAGGATGATGGCGAACTCCTCACCGCCGATGCGGCCGGCGACATGATGGTCGGCAGCGGCATCGCGCAGGAATCCGGCGAAGGTCTCGATGACGCGGTCGCCGGATGCATGGCCGAAACTGTCGTTGATGCCCTTGAAATGATCGAGATCGGCAATGACCAGCGCCACCGGAACACCCTGACGCACGGCGTCGCGTAGCGCCAGCTTGGCATGGCGCTCGAAGCCGCCGCGGTTGAGCAGCTGCGAGAGCATGTCGGTTTCCGACCTTGACGTCGCCTCGGCCAGCACGTCGCGAACCAGCACGGCCAGTATCAGAAGCGCGAGCGCCAGCGCAAACACGGTACCCAGCGACTGCGACACCAAGGCGTAGCTGCTCTGCAGATAGGACTGCGGGTTGGCGCCCCAGCCGCCCAGAGCCCCGGCAATGAATGGCTTTGAGGCGAACTGCACCGCACTGGCCGCCAGAACGATCATCAAAATGGTGTCGAGCCACCCGCGCCTTCGCCTCGACGACCAGACGATGGCCAGCCCGGTGAATTGCATGGCGGCATAGGGAAGCTGGTAGGCCATCATGCGGACAAGCGATTGCCGCGGCAGGTCCTGCACGAAATAGACGGCGACGGTGGCGAAGACCAGGAAGACCAGCATCGGCACCCAAGGCGGCGTCACACCGTATTTGCGGGCGAGCCCACCGTTGAAGGCGATGGTGGCGGCGAGGAAAACAGCAAAGGCGGCGACAACCGGGGGCCGCGCATTGGCGAAGGCCGGGATGCTGAACTCGGTGATACAATAGACTATGCCCAGGACATAGCCGAACGCCAGCCAGCGCGCCGCCGCACGACCGACCCCATGAACAGCGATCGTCATGAAGGCCGCGGCCAGCAGGGCGGCAACGCACATGTTGATGACAAGAATGACGTCTGCGCTGCTCATGGCCTCTTTCGCGCTCGGGCCGACAGCAAATCATCGACGGGCGAAAAAGGCGTTAACGCCGCCCTTTCGAGCATGATCCCGAAAAGTGGCATCCGGTTTTCGGCTAAGATCATGCTCAAACAAATAGATAGGGCAGTTCGCCGTTTCCGTGAAACGGCGAGGCGTTCTAGCTGGCGCTGCCGGAATCCGGCATGAACACCGTTTCGGCCCGCTCATAGGACAGCCGCACGCTGTCGCGGCCGTTCTTCTTGGCCTTGTAGAGCGCCTCGTCGGCGCGTCGCATCAGCGGCTCCAGCCCTTCGTCGCCGGTGCGTGCCGCGACACCGAAGCTCGCGGTCACCCTGGTTCCCGGCGGCAACCCGTCGACGCCGCCGGCCGAATAGTGCGTGCGCACGGCTTCGGCAAACAGCCGCGCCGTGGCAAGGTCGCTCAGCGACAAAAGCACGGCGAACTCCTCGCCGCCGATGCGCCCGGCAACGGCGCGCGCGCCGGCGGCGGCACGAAGCTTGGCCGCGAAGTCGGCGATCACCTGGTCGCCCGCGGCGTGTCCGTAGCGGTCGTTGAGCGCCTTGAAGTGATCGAGGTCGGCCAGCACCAGCGCGACCGGCACCTTGGCGGCGGCGCAGTGTTGCAGCACCAGCAAGGCGCGCTCCTCGAACCCCCTGCGATTGAGCAGGCCGGACAGCGGGTCGGTATGCGTCTCCGTCTTCAGCGCCTTCATAACGTCGAGTGCTGCGGCCGAAAACAGGCAGAGCGCGATCAGCAGCGACAGCAGTGCGTGCGTCAGCAGTGCCGTCGTCCAGTAAGACGAGCCGTAAAACCCGTCATAGCTGGTGAAGGGCCCCGTGCGAGATGACGACGAGCAGCGTCCGGCCGATGAAGTTCAGCCCGGACAGCAGCGACAGCACGAACAGGATCTTTTCGGTCGGGCCATTGTCGCGCACGACGCGCAGCTCGGCGGCGACCAGCAGGCTGAGGCCGCCAAAGCCGAAATTGATGGACAGGATGCGCCAGGTGAGGTCCGGCTCCACGAACATGTACCAGCAGAATGCGGCCAGCCCGCCGCCGGTCAGAATACCGATTGCGATATACGGCACACGCCTGCCGTAGCGCGAGATGATCGCGCCGACGAGGCAGCAGGCGGCGAAGGTGAAGCAGAGGTTGGAGGCGAGCTTGGTCAGCACCATGCCGACGGGCAGCGTGAAATACTGCAGCAGGAAGCCGGGCGCGGACAGGCAATAGCTTACGCCGAGCACCGCCAGATAAGGCCGGTGGCGCTGATAGAACCACAGCACGAGGAACGCCGCGCCGAGCGCCAGCGCGATCGTCGGATTGAGCAGCGCAATGAACAGACCGGTGTCCAAAGGACAGTGACTTCCCCGCTTGACGTCGGGGAAGACCTTAGTGCGCAAGCCCCAACAAGCGGTTAAGCCAGAGCGAATATGCGGGCAGAGCGGATGAAAAAGGACCCCGGAACCGCGATGCGGTCCGGGGCCTGATATGGATTATGAACTGCGCGCCGGAAACTATTTCCAGTCGCGGATGTCGACGAAATGGCCGGCGATCGCCGCCGCCGCCGCCATTGCCGGCGACACCAGATGGGTGCGGCCCTTGAAGCCCTGCCGGCCCTCGAAATTGCGGTTCGAGGTCGAGGCGCAGCGCTCATGCGGCTTCAGCCGGTCGTCGTTCATGGCGAGGCACATCGAGCAGCCCGGCTCGCGCCAGTCGAAACCGGCGGCGATGAAGATCTTGTCCAGACCCTCGGCTTCCGCCTGTTCCTTGACCAGGCCGGAGCCCGGCACGATCATCGCATCGACATGCGCACTCACGGTCTTGCCTTCGACCACCTTGGCCACCGCGCGCAGATCCTCGATGCGGCCATTGGTGCAGGAGCCGATGAAGACGCGATCGAGCGTGATGTCGGTGATCTTGGTTCCAGGCGTCAGTCCCATATAGTCGAGCGCGCGGATCTTCGAGGTGCGCTTGTTTTCGTCCGTGATCTCTTCCGGATTGGGAACGACGCCCTGCACCGAAACCACGTCCTCGGGCGACGAGCCCCAGGAGACGATCGGCGGCAGCTTGGCCGCGTCGAGCACGACTACCTTGTCGAAATGCGCGCCCTCGTCGGACTGCAGTGTCTTCCAGTATTCGAGCGCGGCATCCCAGGCAGCGCCTTTCGGCGCGCGCGGCTTGTCCTTGACGTAGGCGAAGGTCGTTTCGTCGGCCGCGATCAGGCCGGCGCGGGCGCCGCCCTCGATCGACATGTTGCAGATCGTCATGCGGCCTTCCATCGACAGCGCGCGGATCGCCTCGCCGGCATATTCGATGACATAGCCGGTGCCGCCGGCGGTGCCGATCTCGCCGATGATGGCCAGGATGATGTCCTTGGCGGTGACGCCTTCCGGCAGCTGGCCGTCGACGCGCACCAGCATGTTCTTGGCCTTGCGTTGAATAAGCGTCTGCGTTGCCAGCACATGCTCGACTTCCGACGTGCCGATGCCATGCGCCAGCGCGCCGAAGGCGCCATGCGTGGAGGTGTGGCTGTCGCCGCAGACGATGGTCATGCCCGGCAGCGTAAAGCCTTGCTCCGGTCCGATAATGTGGACGATGCCTTGGCGGATATCGTTTTCGGAATAATACTCGACGCCGAAATCCTTGGCGTTCTTGGCCAAGGCCTCGACCTGGATGCGACTTTCCTCGTTCTTGATGCCGAACTTGCGCTCGGGCGAGGTCGATACATTGTGGTCGACCACGGCCAGCGTCTTTTCCGGATGCCGGACTTTGCGGCCGCTCATGCGCAGGCCTTCGAAGGCCTGCGGGCTGGTCACTTCATGGACGAGGTGGCGGTCGATATAGAGCAGGCAGGTGCCGTCGTCCTGGCGGTCGACGACATGGTCGTCGAATATCTTGTCGTAGAGGGTGCGCGGTGCGCTCATGTGCGTAAATCCGTCGATTTGCAAAAAGGGAAGAGATGAGGCGCCGGATAACGGCCGGCGCGCCGGACGGCTCAGCTAAGTCGGCTGGTAAGCGCGCCCGAAACGCGCGCGGAGAAACGCGACGGCAGACGTTTTCTGTCCTGCAGCACGAAACCCTTATAGGCCGGATCGCCAAAAAGCTCTTCCATGGCGTGGCTCATACCAATGTTTTGGCTTTTCGGCAATTGCGGAGAGCTCAGCAGAAACGTGCGTTACTCGCCCTCACTTCCGCACTTCGGAGGAGAGGAAGAGCGCCAAGGTCGGCGAACTCGCGCCTTTCCTCTCCCCCGTCGATCGGGGGAGAGGTGTCGAGCGAAGCTCGACGGAGTGGGGGTCGATCTGGCTCTGCCGTTGTTGCTTAAAACCGGGATGATGCTTCGCTTTGATTGAGCCATGGTGAGTTGTCAGCGGCGGCGCGATTGACGAGCGGCTTCCCCCACTCCGTCGCTGCTTCGCAGCGCCACCTCTCCCCCTCCGGAGGGAGAGGAAGGGCGCCAAGGTGGGCAAACTCGCCGCTCAAAGCACCTCGAACACAAAGGTCTTCACCAGTGCATCCGGCTCGGCGATGGCGTAGCAGCGGAACCACGGGCTTTGCTCGACGAGCCGCCATTTGTTCGCTGTCGTGAGTTCATCAAAGACGGCTTGAAAGCCGCCGCTTTCGAACACCTGGTCGCGCACGGTGAAAATGGCGTGGCCACCCTTCCTGGTGATGCGCACAAGCTCGTGCAGGCCGGATGCCGGCGCATGGCTGATGGTGAACACGCCGGTCGAGAAGAAGGCGCGGAAATGTCCGTCGGGCCAAGGCAGTGGGCCGCCAAGCATGGCCCGTTTCAGCTCGCCATAGGCATTGCGGCTGCCGGCGATCTTCAGCATGTCGTCGGAGAGATCGAGCCCGGCAATGTCGTGATAGCCAAGCGCCTTGAGCGACGGGCCCGACAGGCCGGTGCCGCAGCCGGCGTCGAGCAGCGGGCCCTCGCCTGCCGGCACATGGCGCGCCACCCAGGCGGTGATCAGGAACGGCAAGAGATAGCCAAGCGAGGCGGTCTCGCTGTCATAGGTCGCGGCCCAGTCGGCATAGGCCTTGGCCAGCCCTTCCGGCGTGTCGGCCGAATAGACGGAGTCCAGCGCCGCGTTGGCCTTGTCGACATTCATCGCTTGCATCCTCCCGGCAGTATCTGGTCTCGATCGTAGCCCAGTCTCCGCGGGACTTCTATTTCTCGTGCGCGCGGCGCAGCCGCTTCTCCAGCGCCCGCAGCGCCAGCGACAGGCCGACGGTCAGGATGAGATAGATATAGGCGACGATCGAATAGGTCTCGAAGAAGCGGAACGAGCCTGCGGCGTAGATCTTGCCCATCTGGGTGATGTCGGCGACGCCGAGCACCGAGACGAGCGAGGAATCCTTGACCATGGCGACGAAGTCATTGCCGAGCGGCGGCAATATGGTGCGGATCGCCTGCGGGAAGACGATCAGCCGGAAGCGCTGCGTGCGCGATAGCCCGAGCGCCTTGGCCGCCTCGATCTGGCCCTTCTCCACCGACTGGATGCCGGCGCGAAAGACCTCGGATATGAAGGCCGAATAGCCGATGGTCAGCGCCATGACGGCGCGCCACAGCAGCGAGACGTCACGCACCAAAAGCTCGCCCATCAGGCCGGCGTTTTGCAGCGGCGCGATCAGCGCGTTCCATGCCGCCACGAAAGCCGGCGCACCGGCAAAGGCGATCCAGAACAGCAGCACCAGGATCGGTACGCCACGGATGATCTCGACATAGAAGCGCGCGATTTGTCTGAGCCAGCGCGACCCCGACAGCCCCATCAAGGCGATGCCGAGCCCAATGGCCGAGGCCAGCGCAAAGGCGACCACGGTGACGAAGACGGTGATGCCGATGCCCTTGGCGACGGTGGCGAAAACCTGGGCGTAAAGATCGCTGGCGGCAATAAAGAGCGCGGCCAAGACGGCAAGCACGATCGCGGCGGCAAGCCACCAGGGGAAGTCGGCTTTGGGGGCGGAGACGGGGGGCGTGGCCATCAGGGCGCTTTACCCTTCCCCTTGTGGGGAGGGTCGGCGAACAAGCTTTGCATCGCAAAGCTGGTGAGCCGGGGTGGGGGTGGTGACAAGGCGCCGGCGCTGGCACCCCCACCCCGCTTCGCGGATCGACCCTCCCCACAAGGGGGAAGGTAAGGCGTCGGACATCACTGCCCCATCTTGTAATCAAGGAACCACTTCTTGTTCAGCGCTTCCAGCGTGCCGTCGGCTTTGAGCGCGGCGATCGCGGCGTTGACCGGTTTCACCAGGTCCGAGCCTTTCGGGAAGATGAAGCCGAAATCCTCGGTGCCGAGCGGTCCACCGATCAGCTTGAGCTTGCCTTCGGAGGCATCGACATAGCCCTTGCCGGCGGTGCCGTCAGTCAGCACGACATCGACATCGCCCGACTTCAGCGCCTGCACGGTGGCGCCGAACGTCTCGAACAGTTTGATGCGCGGGTTCTGCTCATTGCCGTCGAGCACGCTGTAGACGGCGGTGTAGAACGGCGTGGTTCCGGCCTGTGCGCCGATCAGCCCGTCCTTGAAGTCGGCGAAGGTCTTGGCGTCGGTGAAGCGGCTTTCGTCGCCGCGCACCAGCATGAACTGTTCCGAACGCATATAGGGGTCGGAGAAATCGACCTTCTCCTTGCGGTCGTCCTTGATGGTGATGCCGGTCATGCCGATGTTGTACTGGTTGTCGGAAACCGCCTGGATCATCGCATCCCAGGAGGTGTTCTGGTACTCGACCTTGAAGTTCAGCCGCTTGGCGATCTCGTCCATCGCGTCATATTCCCAGCCGATCTGCTTGCCGGTCTTGGGGTCGATGAACTGCAGCGGCGGATAGGCGTTTTCCGTCACCACCACCACCTTCTTGCCGCCGAGGTCGGGCAGCGCATCGGCCGCCCATGCAGCGACGGGCGCGAGGAAACAGGCCAGCAGGCCGGCCAGCAGCAGTTTCGATTTGGTCATGATACACTCCAGGATGAGAAGCCCGCTTGCAGCCGGGCTCACATGAAAATCCAGGCGCGACTTTAGCCGTCCGCAGACGGCTTGCAAGCCGGTCCGGTGCTTAGCGTCCGGTGAAAGTGGATTCCAATGCCTTCAACCGGCGCGGTTTTAGAACGCCTCGCGGCCGGCATTTCTTCCGTGACCCGCCATGGCTAACCAGGCCGCTCCCGGACAGAAGGGAAACCGTCAAATGAAGGGTCAGGGTGTTGACGTCGCGTCACGCAATTTTGCGACAAAGCCGGTCAAGGTGCGGTGCAGCGATCTCAGCTCGTCGACTTCCAGCGGCATGGCGCATGCGAGCCCCGCTGACACATCCTTGATTCGGGCGCGCAGCGCCTGGCCTTTGGCTGTCGGTTCAACCAGCACGCGGCGCTCGTCGGCCGGATCGCGCCGGCGGGTGACGAGACCACCCGCTTCCATTCGCTTGAGCAGCGGCGTCAGCGTCGCCGAATCGAGCCCCAGGGCCTCGCCGAGCTCGCCGACCGTGCTCGGCGCATGCTGCCACAGCGCCAGCATCGCCAGATATTGCGGATAGGTGAGGCCGAGCGGGTCGAGCAGCGGCCGATAGAGCTTGGTCATCAGCCCGCTCGCCGAATAGAGCGCGAAGCAGAGCTGCTGGTCGAGGCGCGGAACAGCAATCGTCCCGGCGGTATCCGCCGGGACTTCACTTGCTCTGATTTCGGTCTTCGTCGTCATGCTGCCTTTGCCGCAAGCGCCACTGTCGAAAGCGCCACCTCGACATTGCCCCTGATCGCGTTCGAATAGGGGCAGATCTTGTGCGCTTCCGATACAAGCGCTTCCGCCGCCTCCTGATCAAGGCCCTTCGTCTCGGCGGCGAGCGCGACACCGAGCTTGAAGCCTTCGCCATTGGGAAGCAGGCTGACGGTGGCATTCACCGCCGCATCCGTGAGCGGCAGCTTCTGCTTGCGCGCGACGAAGCGGATGGCGCTTTCGAAGCACGCGGCATAGCCGACCGCGAACAGCTGCTCGGGATTGGTGGCGCCACCCTGCCCGCCGAGCTCCCTAGGCAAAGCGAGGTCGATCTTGAGCAGGCCGTCGCTGGTTTCGCCATGGCCGGCGCGGCCGCCGGTGACGCGGGCCTGTGTGGTGTAGAGTGCCATGTCAGTTCTCCAATTATCTTGTACACGATTATTTAGTACACAATGTAATGGACTATCAAGCCTCTCGCTGCTGTGTTTTCGCTATCTTTGAACGACGGCCGGAATCCCGGACTTCGTCATCCTAGGGTGGAGCAGTCGCGAAGCGCCGTCGCGGAAACCCTAGGATCCATGCCGTGACGGTCGACACGGGCACAGCGGTTCAGAATGACGGTGGCGCTCACCAGAGTCGGTTCTGCACCGCGCGACGCCTGGAGGTCGCGGCATGGATCCTCGGGTCTGCGCCGCGTCGCTGCGCTCCTTGCTTCGCCCGTGGATGACGAAGCACAGATGTCTCGGCCAATCGCCAAGGTGTCCGCAACCATGAAGAACTGTTCGCCAAACGAAAAAAGGCGGCCGAAGCCGCCTTTTCAAAATCCTTGGTCGAGATCTTATTCGGCCGGGGTCGTTTCCGCGGCGGCCTTGGCTGCTGCTTCAGCTTCGTCGGCGGCCTTCTTCTCGGCGGCTTCCTTGGCGGCCGTCTCGGCGGCCAGCGCCTGGGCGGCGGCTACCTTCTCGGCTTCGATGCGGGCCTTCTCGGCGTTCAGCGCATCGCGCTCCTCATCGTTCAGCTTGCGGGCGCGCACGCCGGTGTTTTCCGAAATACGGGCCGACTTGCCGCGACGGTCGCGCAGGTAATAGAGTTTGGCGCGGCGCACCTTGCCGCGGCGCACGATCTCGACGCCCTCGACCATCGGCGAGAAGACCGGGAAAACGCGCTCGACGCCTTCGCCATAGGAGATCTTGCGGACGGTGAAGTTTTCCTGGA
This sequence comes from Mesorhizobium sp. CNPSo 4688, assembly GCF_057784295.1. Lineage (NCBI taxonomy): Bacteria > Pseudomonadati > Pseudomonadota > Alphaproteobacteria > Hyphomicrobiales > Phyllobacteriaceae > Mesorhizobium > Mesorhizobium sp. CNPSo 4688. Next base: position 384,737 of record NZ_JBWLUY010000002.1, on the reverse strand, counting down.
AGCCGGCGCCGGAGCGGGCGATGACGACGCCCTCGTAGGCCTGGACGCGGGTGCGGGTGCCTTCGGTCACGCGGACCTGGACGCGCACGGTGTCGCCGGGCTGGAATTCGGGAAGCTTGCGCTTGGCTTCGATCTTGGCGGCCTGTTCGGCCTCGAGCTGACGGATGATATCCATCTCAATAGTCCACTTCTTGTTCTTCCGACAGTCAGAGCGTCCGACACTCGCCTTGCAGTTCCATTGACCGCTCGGCTATGCCCTTTGTCGAAACATTGGGCAGGGGCGACTACACCGTCATTGTTGACGGGTCCGGTAGATATTTCTTCCGGTTCGGGCGGGCACATACAGCTATTTCACCTGTTTGTCACGCCTTGGCCCTGTCTTTTTTGGTCGCATGCCACCACGCAATCGTCCAGTGCAGGGTTGCGCCGACCCTCCAAGCTTCCTAAGCCGGACGACGCATACTTGTCCGGCGCCACTCTCATGACGATTTTCGACATGTCCGTTCTCGACGCGGCCCTGCTGTTTGCGGCAGGCTTTCTGTCGGGCGCATGCAACGCGGTCGCCGGCGGCGGCACCTTCATCACCTTCGGCGCCATGTCGCTGGTCGGCGTACCGCCGATCGTCGCCAACGCCACCTCCTCGGTGACGCAGTTTCCGGGCTACATCACCTCGACGCTCGCCTACTGGACCGACATCAAGCATTTCTGGCGCGGCGCGCTGCTGCTCTGCCTGATCTCGGCCGCCGGCGCGCTGGCCGGTGCCTTCATCCTGCTGGCGCTGTCCAACCCGTCTTTCCGCGTCATGGTTCCGTGGCTGCTGCTGGCCGCAACCGCCTTGTTCGCCGCCGGGCCGTGGCTGAAACCGGCGCCGAAGCCTGGGCATGAAGCCACGGTCGGCTCGCTGGCCGGTTCGCTGGCGCAGTTCGCCACCGCCATCTATGGCGGCTTCTTCGGCGCCGGCATGGGCGTGATGATGCTGGCGACGCTCGGCCTGACCCAGGCCGGCGACTATCACCGGCTGAATGCGCTGAAGAACATGCTGGCCGTGGTCATCGCCGCCGTTGCCATACTGGTCTTCGTCGGAGGCGGCGTCGTCGCCTGGCCGCAGGCGATCGTCATGATCCCCGGCGGCGCGCTCGGCGGCTATGCCGGCGTCTGGATCGCCAAGCGCGTGCCGCAAAACGCGGTGCGCGGCTTTGTCGTCGCCGTCGGCCTGTTTCTGGCGTTCTACTACTTCACCAAGGGGTGAGCGCCCAGTAAATCCGGCCGCCGCTCCTTGGTCAGCTTCTCGGATTCCGTCCGGCGCCAGGCAGCAATCTTCTTGTGGTTGCCGGAGACCAGGACCTCGGGGATCGGCCTGCCCTCAAATTCCTGTGGCCGCGTGTAGTGCGGATGTTCGAGCAGGCCGTTCTCAAAGCTTTCCTCTTCGCCCGACACCGCATTGCCCATGACGCCGGGCAACAGCCGCACCACGGCGTCGAGCAGCACAAGGGCGGCCGGCTCGCCGCCGGAGAGGATGAAGTCGCCGATGGAGACCTCCTCCAGGTTCCGCGCCTCGATCAGCCGCTGGTCGACGCCTTCGAAGCGGCCGCAGACGATGACGGCGCCCGGCCCGGCCGCAAGCTCGCGCACGCGCGCCTGCGTCAGCGGTTTGCCGCGCGGGCTCATCAGCAGTTTTGGCCGCGGATCGCCCTCTGGCGCCGTGTGGTCGATCGCCTTGGCCAGCACATCGGCGCGCATCACCATACCAGCGCCGCCGCCGGCCGGTGTGTCGTCGACCGTGTGGTGGCGATCCTCGGCGAAGGTACGGATCTGGACCGCTTCCAGGGACCACGTACCTGCCTCCAGCGCCCGCCCGGCCAGCGACACGCCGAGCGGACCCGGAAACATCTCGGGATAGAGCGTCAGCACCGATGCCTTGAACGTCACCGGTTGCCTCCGGCGTCCTTGGGTCCGCGCGGCCGGCCCTTCGCGTCGAAGCCCTCCTCGCGCGGCGCATCGCCGTCCTCGTCGTCGATCAGGCCGGCGGCGGCCGGATCGACGCGGACAAAGCCCTCGGCAACCACCACCTGTGGCACGGCGGCCTGGGTGAACGGGATCAGCACGCCTTTGCGCCCGCCGAGTGTAACGTCGAGAATGTCGCCGCCACCGAAATTGTGCACGGCGACCACCTTGCCGATGACAGCGTCCTTGTCGTCGCGGACCTCGAGCCCGACGAGATCGGCGTGGTAGAACTCGTCCTCCTCGCCATCGTCCGGCAGCATCGAGCGGTCGACGAACAGCTCAGTGCCAGCCAGCGCCTCGGCGGCATTGCGGTCGGCAATGCCCTTGAAGCGCACCACGACGACCGTGTTGGCGGGCCTTATGTCGATGATCTGGAAGGCGCGGCCGTCCTTGGCGTAGAGCGGCCCGTAATCGGCCAGCGCCAGCGGCTCGCCGGTGAAGGTCTTCACCCTGAGTTCGCCCTTGATACCGTGGGCGGCGCCGATCACGGCCATCTGGACGGGGTTCTGGGGCTTGCTCATGGCTGATGTCCTTTGCCCTGCTCTAACGCCCTCCCGTGGCCATTTCAATGACAGCTTCTTCACCGCTTCCTAACCCGGCTGTCTGACAATGGCCGCATGCAGGAATTTCTCATCCCGGCAAAACCCGACCTCCAGGCAGCGCGCGAGAGCTGGCTGAAGATGCTGGCCCGCGAACGCCGGCTGTCGCCGGCGACGGTCGAAGCCTACGAGCGCGATACCAGACAGTTCCTGCATTTCCTCACCGGACATTGCGGCGGCTCGCCCGGCATTGCCGACATCGCCACGCTGCGCCCGGCCGATCTGCGTGGCTTTCTTGCCGCGCGGCGCAACGCCGGCGCCGGCGCCCGCACGCTCGGCCGGGGTCTTGCCGGCATCCGCTCGTTGCTGCGTTTCCTCGAACGGCGCGGTCTCGCCAACGCAGCGGGAGCAGCAGCACTGCGCGCGCCGCGCCAGCCGAAATCGCTGCCCAAGCCGCTCACCGCCAGCGACGCAAAACATGTCGTCTCGGTGGAAGGCCAATTGGCGGAGGAGCCCTGGATCGCCGCCCGCAACGCCGCCGTGCTGACGCTGCTCTACGGTTCGGGCCTGCGCATTTCCGAAGCGCTTGGCCTCAGTGCCGTCGACCTGGCCTCGGAAGCCGACACCGTGCTGCGCGTCACCGGCAAGGGCGGCAAGACGCGGCTGGTGCCGGTGCTGCCGGTGGCGCTGCGCGCCATCGCCGAATACCGCAAACTGTGCCCCTACCATCTCGACCCCAAGGGCCTTTTGTTTCGCGGCGCCCGCGGCGGACCGCTCAATCCGGCCATCGTCCAGCGCGACATGGCCAAACTGCGCTCGGCGCTCAACCTGCCGGATACCGCCACCCCGCACGCGCTGCGCCACTCCTTCGCCACCCATCTGCTCGGCCGCGGCGGTGACTTGCGCACCATCCAGGAGCTACTCGGCCACGCCAGCCTGTCGACGACACAGGTCTACACCGGCGTCGACACCGCAAGGCTGCTCGAAATCTATGAGTCCGCCCACCCAAGGGCGTGAACTCTTCAAATTTGCGGCGCCGATTAACCGTTTCGCCGCTTTTCGGTCCTAGAAAAGCGATCATGAAACGCGTCATCGCCATCGCCGACCGCGCGGCCCTTGCGTCGCTGAAGCTGCTTGTCGCGCTCAACGCGCTGTTTTTCCTGTCTTTCCTCATCGTGCTGCTGCTCGCCGCCGGTAAGGCGCATGCCGACGTCCCGGTCTGCACCGGCGCTGATCTGCTGTCGGCCCTGCAGAAGGACGACCCCGCCACCTATGCCAGGATCGAGACCGAGGCGGCGGCGACGCTGAATGGCAAGGGCCTATTGTGGAAGCTGGAAAAATCAGGCGAAAAGCCATCCTTCCTGTTCGGCACCATGCACATGACCGACCCGCGCGTGACCGCGCTGCCGCCGGCCGCCAAGCGGGCCTACGACGACGCCGGCACCATCATCATCGAAACCACCGATGTGCTCGACAAGCAGAAGATGATGGAGGCCATGCTCAAGGAGCCCGAGCTGATGATGTTCACCGACAGCACCACGCTGTCGTCGCTGTTGTCGCCGGAGGATGCGGCGGTGGTGAACAAGGGGCTCGATGCGCGCGGCATTCCGCCGGCGAGCGTCTCCAAGATGAAGCCGTGGCTGCTGTCGGCCATGGTCGCGCTGCCGGTCTGCGAGGTCGCCCGCCAGGCAGGCGGCGCGTCGGTTCTCGACGTCAAGCTGGCTGAGGAGGCCAAGGCTAATGGAAAGCCGGTGGAAGGCCTGGAAACCGCCGCCGGCCAGCTCCGCGCCATGGCTTCGCTGCCGATCGCCTTTCACATCAAGGGGCTGGTTGAAACCCTGAAGCTCGGCGACAAGATAAACGACATCAACGAGACCATGATCATGCTCTACCAGCGCGGCGACACCGGCACGTTCTGGCCGCTCCTGCGGTCAATGTCCCCAGGCGAAGAGGACGACGCCGCAGGGTACGCCGCCTTCGAGCAGGCCATGATCACCGACCGCAACAAGGTGATGGTCGACCATGCCCAGCCGATCCTGGCCAAGGGCAACGCCTTCATGGCGGTCGGCGCCCTGCATCTTCCCGGCCCCGAAGGCCTGGTGGAGGATTTTCGCAAAGCCGGCTATACTGTCACTGCCGTCGACTGATCTGCGCGGCTCCTTGCCTGCCGAATCACGCAAGGCTCGGTTGTGTCTGGGTCCGCAGCTGATTCGCGGTCCGAAGACCAGGTTGGCACTATTCTTGGCGAAAAAGGACAGGTAAGCTCTTTTTTGCTCACTCGCGATTGATTTTGCGGGGGAAATACAGGCCACCGACCGGTTGCAGATCAGAATTTTCCTGCGTTCGGCGATTTCCAGGCCTAGTATGAAACCCGTTCAACGGTTGCGCGTTGATGGGTGTTGTTTGATGCTTTTCATCCACGGAGGACACTTTTATGTCGAACCCTAACGACCCGGGCCCGGCGCCCAAATCGGGCGGTGGCAGCGGCTGGCTGATCGCGCTGGTCGTCGTCATCCTTGCGATTGTCGCGTACTATGTTTTTGGAAGAAGCGGCGAGCCTCCGGCACCCGCCGAGCCGCCGGCAGCCAGCACACCGGCACCTGCGCCTGCACCAGCTGAGCCGATGAAGCCCGCCGAACCGGCTCCCGCGCCAGCCCCGGCGCCTGAGCCCGCTCCGGCACCGGCACCAGCCCCGGCTCCCGCGCCTGCTCCGGCCCCGGCGCCGGCGCCCGCACCGGCCAACTGATCAGGCCCCTGATTTCAACGAAGAACGGCCCGCTGCAAAGCGGGCCGTTTTATTTTTAGGGGCCTCTTGGCGAGCGTCGCGATCCTTCACCGCCCTCCTCTGCCGGACAGAGGAGGAGTGCTGTCCCTCCAGCAATTCCTAGATATGGATCGGCTTGAAGAACGTGGCCAGCGCCGCTTCCTTGACCGCTTCCGACATGGTCGGGTGCGCGTGGCAGGTGCGGGCTAGGTCTTCGGACGAGCCGCCGAACTCCATCAGTACCGCAGCCTCATGGATCATCTCGCCGGCGCCGAAGCCGACAATGTGGACGCCGAGCACCCGGTCGCTGACCTTGTCGGCGAGGATCTTCACGAAGCCGTCGGTGTGCAGCATGGCGCGCGCGCGGCCGTTGGCGGTGAACGGGAATTTGCCGATCTTGTAATCGATGCCGGCCTTCTTCAGCTCCTCCTCGGTCTTGCCGACCGAAGCGATTTCCGGGCTGGTGTAGACGACACTCGGGATGACGTCGTAGTTCACATGGCCTGCCTGGCCGGCAATGGTCTCGGCAACCGCCACGCCTTCATCCTCCGCCTTGTGCGCCAGCATCGGTCCGGCGATGACATCGCCGATGGCGTAGATGCCGGCGACGTTGGTCCTGAGATGCCCGTCGGTCTTGACCCGGCCGCGCTCGTCGACCTCGACGCCGGCTTCCTTCAGCCCGAGACTGTCGGAATAGGCCCGGCGTCCGGTCGAGATCAGCACCGCGTCGGCCTCGATGGTCTCGGCCGCCCCGCCCTTGACCGGCTCGAAAGTTACCGTCGCGCCCTTCTTGGCCTTGGTGACCCCGGTGACCTTGGCGCCGAGCTTGAACTCGAAGCCTTGCTTGGACAGCAGGCGCTGGAACTGCTTGGACACCTCGCCGTCCATGCCGCCCAGGATGGTGTCGAGGAACTCGACCACGGTGACCTTGGCGCCGAGCCGCGCCCATACCGAGCCCAGCTCGAGCCCGATGACGCCGCCGCCGACCACCACCAGTCGCTCCGGCACCTTGGCCAGCGACAGGGCGCCGGTCGACGACAGGATCACCTTCTCGTCGATGTCGACCTTGACGCCGGGAATGCCGGCGACATCCGAGCCAGTGGCAATTACGATGTTCTTCGTCTCGATCTCCTCGACCTTGCCGTCCTCAGCCGTCATCGAGACCTTGCCAGCGGCGACCACCTTGCCGGTGCCGCGGAACGAGTCGATCTTGTTCTTCTTAAACAGGAAGGCGACGCCGTTGACGTTGGCCGAAACGGTCGCGTCCTTGTGCGCCATCATCTTCTTCAGATTGAGTTTCGGCGCCGGTATCTCGACGCCCAGCGTATCGAAGGAATGGCCGGCCTCCGCGAACATCTCGGAGGCATAAAGCAGCGCCTTGGACGGGATGCAGCCGATGTTGAGGCAGGTGCCGCCGAAAGTGGCGTTCTTCTCGACCACCGCGACCTTCAGGCCGAGTTGCGCCGCCTTGATAGCGCAGACATAGCCGCCCGGTCCCGATCCGATGATAACGACGTCATAAGCCATGATGGGTGTCCTTCTTGCCTAGAGCATGATGCCGAAAAGTGTGAAGCGGTTTTCGGAGACCATCATGCTCTATCCCTTTGATTTGTGGCCTTCAGCGGCCGCCGCTAACATTCAGGATCGCGCCTGTCGTATAGGACGCTTCATCCGACAAAAGATAGAGAACCGCATGCGCGACTTCATCCGCCGTGCCGGCGCGTTTCATCGGCAGCATGTCGCGGAACCGCTCGACCCGGTCTGGCTGGCCGCCGGAGGCGTGGATCTCTGTGTCGATGATGCCCGGCCGTATCGCGTTGACGCGCACGCCTTCAGTCGCGACTTCACGCGCCAGTCCGAGCGTGAAGGTGTCGATCGCCGCCTTGGACGCGGCGTAGTCGACATATTCGCCGGGCGAACCGTGTAACGACGCCGCCGACGAGATGTTGACGATGGCGCCGCCCTGGCCGCCATTCTTCGTCGACATGCGCCTGATCGCCTCACGCGCACACACAAACGAGCCGATGACATTGATGCGCATCATGCGTTCCAGCCGCGCCAGGCTCATCTCGTCGACGCGCGCCTTGACGTCGACGACGCCGGCATTGTTGACTAGCGCGTCGAGTCGGCCATAGCCGCGATCGACGGCTTCGAACATGGCGACGATGTCGGCTTCGACGCCGACGTCGCCCTTGACGGCAAAAGCCTCGCCGCCCGCCGCCTCGATCTCGGCGACCAGCGCCCTGGCGGCCGCCTCGTTCGAAGCGTAGTTGACCGCCACGCGGTAGCCGGCCTTCGCCGCAAGCCGGCAGGTGGCCGCGCCGATGCCGCGGCTGCCGCCAGTGACCAGAAGAACCTTCATGGCCGCGCTCATTCCTGACAACCTTTCAGCAGAAACACATCCCACGGCAGTTTCGAGAAACCGTTGGCGCCGAAGGCCGACGACATTTGCAGCGATGGCCCGAGATCGGGAAAAATCAGGCTCTGCGGTGCGTCCGTGCCTTCCGCCGCCAGAAGCGCGATGTTGCCTCTGTCGTCGGCGCTGTAGATCACGCCCTGCCAGACCGTGCAGTAGGCAAGCTCGTCGCCGGTGACGTCGCCGGTCGGGCATTTGTACATCAGCGATCCGTGCGGCCGCGAAACACCTGATGTCCACATGACGATGCCGTCGAGCACGACGCCCTTGTCGAGCGCCATCTTGAAGGCGTTGGTGACGGTGGCCGCACCCATCGTTGGCCGGAAATCGATGCCGGCATCGCTCTCGGCATCGCCATAGACGGCAAGCGCCAGCGGGCAGGCGGCATGGGCTGTCGATACAGCTTGCGTGACGCCGACCGCACACACTGCCGTGAAAACCATTCCGGACCGGAAGCGCGAGGAATGGGTCGTCATGCGGCGGCGCAGTCCTTTCCCCGGCTCAAAACCGACCAGCCTCTAGAGATCAAGCACCAGCCGTTCCGGATCTTCCAGGCTGTCCTTTACGCGGACCAGGAAGGTCACCGCTTCCTTGCCGTCGACGATGCGGTGATCGTAGCTGAGCGCCAGATACATCATGGGCCGGATGACGATCTGGCCGCCGACCACGACGGGCCGGTCCTGGATCTTGTGCATGCCCAGAATGCCCGACTGCGGCGCATTGAGGATCGGCGTCGACATCAGCGAGCCGTAAACGCCGCCGTTGGAAATCGTAAACGTGCCGCCCTGCATGTCGGCGACCGACAGCTTGCCGTCACGCGCGGCAATGCCCAGCCGGCCGATGTCCTTCTCGATCTCGGCAATCGACATCTGGTCGGCATCGCGCACCACCGGCACGACGAGGCCCTTTTCGGTGCCGACGGCGACGCCGATATGGGCATAGTTCTTGAAGATGATGTCGGTGCCGTCGATCTCGGCATTGACCGAGGGAATCTCCTTCAAGGCGTGGGTGACCGCCTTGGTGAAGAAGCCCATGAAGCCGAGCTTCACGCCGTGCTTCTTCTCGAAGATGTCCTTGTACTTGGTCCTGAGCGCCATCACCGCTGACATGTCGACCTCGTTGAAGGTGGTCAGCATGGCGGCGGTCGACTGCGCTTCCTTCAGTCGGCGCGCGATGGTCTGGCGCAGCTTGGTCATGCGCACGCGTTCTTCACGCGAGGCATCGTCACCGGAGGAGGGCGCGCGCACCGCGACGGGCGCCGGTGCGGCTCTCGGCGTTTCAGCCGGCTGCGACGGTGCGCCCTTGGAAATCGCGTCGAGCACATCGCCCTTCAGCACCTGGCCGCGCTTGCCCGAGCCGGACACCTGGTCGACCGACAGATTGGCCTCGGCGATCAGCTTTGCGGCAGCCGGCGCCGGCGGCATGGTGCGGGGCTCGACCGGGCCTGCATCGCCCGCGATCTTGGCCGTCTCGGCGGCGGCCTGCTTGGTGGTATGCGCGGCGTCCGGACTCGAAGCCTGCGAGACGGCCTGCGGCTTGGCCTCCTGCTTGTTTGCAGGTGCGGCGGCGGCTCCGCCGGCCGAGATCGACCCCAGCAGCGCGCCGACGCCGACGGTCTCACCTTCCTTGGCGGTGATCTCGCCCAGCGTGCCGGCAGCAGCGGCAGGCACTTCCACCGTCACCTTGTCGGTTTCGAGCTCGACCAGCGGCTCGTCGACGGCAATGGCATCGCCGACCTTCTTGAACCACTTGCCGATGGTCGCCTCGGTGACGGATTCGCCGAGAGTGGGAACGCGGATTTCGGTAGCCATTGTGCCTGTCCGTTTCTTCTCTGTCTGTTCTGTGTGCCGAGCTATTCGCCCAATTCTGCTTTACTCACCAAGCGCGTCTTCGAGCAGGGCGGCGAGCTGCGCCAAATGCTTCGACATCAATCCGGTCGCCGGCGATGCCGCCGCCGGACGTCCGGTGTAGCGCACCCGCTGATGCTTGGCGTCGATATGCGCAAGCACCCATTCCAGATACGGATCGATGAACGACCAGGCGCCCATGTTCTTCGGCTCTTCCTGGCACCACACCATCTCGGCGTTGCGGAAACGCGACAATTCGGTGATCAGCGCCTTGGCCGGGAACGGATAGAGCTGTTCGACGCGCAGCAGATAGATATCGTTGATGCCGCGCTTCTCGCGCTCCTCATAGAGGTCGTAATAGACCTTGCCCGAGCACAGCACGACGCGGCGGATCTTGGAATCCTTGACCAGCTTGATCGCCTGGTTCTGCAGCAGCTGGGCATCGTCCCACAGCAGCCGGTGGAACGAGCTTTCGCCCGAAATCTCCGGCAGCGTCGACACCGCCCGCTTGTGGCGCAGCAGCGACTTCGGCGTCATCAGGATCAGCGGCTTGCGGAAATCGCGCTTCAGCTGGCGGCGCAGGATGTGGAAGTAGTTAGCCGGCGTCGTGCAGTTGGCGACTTGCATATTGTCTTCGGCGCAGAGCTGCAGGAAGCGTTCGAGACGCGCCGAGGAATGCTCCGGACCCTGGCCCTCATAGCCATGCGGCAGCAGGCAGACCAGGCCCGACATGCGCAGCCACTTGCGCTCACCGCTGGAGATGAACTGGTCGAACACGACCTGGGCGCCGTTGGCGAAATCGCCGAACTGCGCTTCCCACAGGGTCAGCGCCTTCGGCTCAGCCAGGCTGTAGCCATATTCAAAGCCGAGCACCGCCTCTTCCGACAGCATCGAGTTGATGACTTCGTAGCCCGCCTGCGCCGCCGACAGATTGTTGAGCGGGATGTAGCGGGTCTCGTCGCGCTGGTCGTAGAGCACCGAATGGCGCTGCGAGAAGGTGCCGCGCTCGGAATCCTGGCCCGACAACCGGATCGGGTTGCCGTCGAGCAGGATGGCGCCGAAAGCCAGTGCCTCGGCCGTCGACCAGTCGATGCCTTCGCCGGATTCGATCGCCTGGCGGCGGTTTTCGAGGAAGCGGATAATGGTCTTGTGCGCCTCGAAACCCTTCGGCACCTCGGTCAGCTTCTTGCCCATCTCCTTCAGCACCTTGACCGGTACGGCGGTCTTGCCGCGGCGCTGTTCGTCCTGGTTGTCGGCGGTGCGCAGGCCCGACCAAGCACCATCCAGCCAGTCGGCCTTGTTGGGCTTGTAGTGCTGGCCGACTTCCCATTCCGATTCCAGATGCGCGCGCCAGTCGGCCTTCATCTTGTCGAGTTCGGCCTGGGTGATGTGGCCCTCGGCGATCAGCCGGTCGCCATAGATCTGCACCGTTGTCTTATGGTTGCGGATGTTGGAGTACATGATCGGCTGGGTGAAGGCCGGCTCGTCGCCCTCGTTGTGGCCGAAGCGGCGATAGCAGAACATGTCCACGACCACCGGCTTGTGGAACTTCATGCGGAATTCGATCGCCACCTTGGCGGCGTGGACCGTGGCTTCCGGATCGTCGCCATTGACGTGAAAGATCGGCGCCTCGATCATCTTGGCGACGTCGGACGGGTAGGGCGACGAGCGCGAGAAGCGCGGATTGGTGGTAAAGCCGATCTGGTTGTTGATGATGAAATGCAGCGTGCCGGCGACGCGATGGCCGCGCAGGCCCGACAGGCCGAGGATTTCGGCGATCACGCCCTGTCCGGCGAAGGCGGCGTCGCCGTGCAGAAGCAGCGGCAGCACCTTGGCGCGCTCTTCCAGCGGCACGATCTCCTCGCGGCTGCGGCCGAACAGATAGTCCTGCTTGGCGCGCGCCTTGCCCATCACCACCGGGTCGACGATTTCCAGATGCGAAGGGTTGGCGGTCAAGGACAGATGCACCTTGTTGCCGTCGAACTCGCGGTCCGACGAAGCGCCGAGATGGTACTTGACGTCGCCCGAGCCCTCGACCTCGTCGGGAGCGGCAGAGCCGCCCTTGAACTCGTGGAAGATGGCGCGGTGCGGCTTGGCCATCACCTGCGACAGCACGTTGAGCCGGCCGCGATGCGCCATGCCGAGCACGATCTCCTTCATGCCGAGCTGGCCGCCGCGCTTGATGATCTGCTCTAGGGCCGGGATCAGGCCTTCGCTGCCATCGAGGCCGAAGCGCTTGGTGCCCTTGTACTTGACGTCGATGAATTGCTCGAAGCCTTCAGCCTCGACCAGCTTCTGCAGGATCGCCTTCTTGCCGGTGGCGGTGAAGGAGATCTCCTTGTCGGTGCCTTCGATGCGGGCCTGGATCCAGGCCTTCTCCTCGGGATCGGAGATGTGCATGAACTCGACGCCGAGCGTCGAGCAATAGGTGCGAGTGAGGATCTCCAGCATCTGCCGGATGGTGCCGAATTCGAGGCCGAGCACATTGTCGAGGAAGATCGGCCGGTCGTAGTCGGCTGATGTAAAACCGTAATTCTCCGGCGACAGCTCGTTATAGTCCTCGAGCGGCTTGGCGATGCCGAGCGGATCCAGATTGGCGTGCAGATGGCCGCGCATGCGGTAGGCGCGGATCATCATGATGGCGCGCACCGAATCGCGCGTCGCCTGGTGCACGTCGGCATCCGACAGCACGACGCCGTTGGTGACCGCTCTGTCCTTGACCTTCTTTTCGACCGTCCTCTCGACCAGGCCCCAATTGCCGTCGAGCGCCGACACCAGCTCGCCATTGGCCTGCAGCGGCCAGGAGGGCTTTGCCCAGGAGGCGCCCTTGGCGTTCTTGCGCACATCGCCGGCGTCGTCCTTCAGCGCCGCGAAGAAGTCCTGCCATTCGGGGTTTACCGACTCCGGATCATCCTCATAGGACGCGTAGAGCGCGTCGATATAGTCGGCATTGCCGCCATAGAGGAAAGAGGTGAGCGAAAACTGGTCGTTGGCCTGATCTTGTCTTGCCATTTTTGTCTGCGGAGCCTGGCTCCGTCTCCTTTGTTGGAGGGGAGTAGGGCAGTAGGGGAATAGGGCAGTAAGGAAAGCAAGCCGCGCTTATCCCGTCTGTCTTATTCCCCTACTGCCATACTGCCCTACTCCCTTACTGCCCTAACCCTTGATCGCCTCGACCAGCGTCGTGCCAAGTCGCGCCGGCGATGGCGATACTTTGATGCCGGCCGATTCCATTGCCGCGATCTTGTCTTCCGCGCCGCCCTTGCCGCCGGAGATGACCGCGCCCGCATGGCCCATGGTGCGGCCGGCCGGCGCGGTTCGCCCGGCAATGAAGCCCGCCATCGGTTTCTTGCGGCCGCGCTTGGCCTCGTCCTTGAGGAACTGCGCGGCGTCTTCCTCGGCCGAACCGCCGATCTCGCCGATCATGATGATCGACTTGGTCTCGTCGTCGGCGAGGAACATCTCGAGCACGTCGATGAACTCGGTGCCTTTGACGGGGTCGCCGCCAATGCCGACGGCGGTGGTCTGGCCGAGGCCGACATTGGTGGTCTGGAACACCGCCTCATAGGTAAGCGTTCCCGAGCGCGAAACAACGCCGACCGAGCCCTTGCGGAAGATGTTTCCGGGCATGATGCCGATCTTGCATTCGTCGGGGGTGAGCACGCCCGGGCAGTTCGGCCCGATCAGCCGTGAGGTCGAGCGGTCGAGCCGCGCCTTGACCCTGACCATGTCCATCACCGGAATGCCTTCGGTGATGCAGACGATCAGCGGAATTTCGGCCTCGATCGCTTCAAGGATGGCTTCGGCGGCGCCCGCCGGCGGCACATAGACGACCGAGGCGTTGGCGCCGGTCTTGGCCTTGCCCTCGGCGACCGAGGCGAAGATCGGGAGCGTCTCGCCCTTGGCGCCGGTCCAGGTCTCGCCACCCTTCTTGGGATGGATGCCGCCCACCATCTTGGTGCCGTGATAGGCCAGCGCCTGTTCGGTGTGGAACGTGCCGGTCTTGCCGGTCAGGCCCTGAACCAGCACCTTGGTGTTCTTGTCGATGAGAATGGACATCGGAGCCCTTTTCTAAAAACCGTTGATCGAGGAAGGCGAGACGCGCCGGTAGACGCCGCTCACCATGTCTTGCCAGCTGTCGACGCCGGCAGGTTTGAAATGCAGTCGCATGCGGTAGGCATCGGCATTGTCGAAACTGTACGTCGCGCGCGCTGAGCCGCGCGGCGACGACCGCTCCAGAACCAGATCATCGCCGTTCCATATGCCTGTGGCCGGCGAGGCCGGCACAAACCCCATCGAATCGAATTGATGCATGGTGACGAGGCTGTTCTGCTGGTCGAAGCCGAACACGCTGTGCGACCCGAACGAGACGGTGCCGTCGCGGCGCTGGCGATAGCGCTGCATCACGAACAGGCCGCCGAACTCAGCCTCTGCCAGCACTTCCGACGTCGCTGCGCCGCCATCGGCCCATTGCGTTTCCGCCACCTCTTCCTCGCCGCGCCACGCGCCGACCAGCGCCTGCAGGCGCTGGTGATCGGCCGAGAGCGAGGAAAAGGAAGCCGCGTTCATGGGTCAGAGCCGCTTCAGGTCGGTCACGGTGAGGTCGCTCTTGGCGTTGCCGGTGTTGAGCGTCGTTGCCGGCTCGAACATCAGCACCACCGGCTCCGCAGTCAGCGAACGCGGCCGGTGTTCGACACCCTTCGGCACGACAATGAAATCGCCCTCGCCAAGCTCGACCGGACCGTCGCGGAAATCGATGGCGATGCGCCCGCGCAGCACGAGGAAGGCCTCGTCCTCATGCTCATGCGCATGCCAGTCGAAGGTCTCACCAAACTTGGCGACCTTGGCCTGGCTGTCATTGACATCGCCGGCAATATGCGGATCGAAGACCTTCGTGATCTTCTGATCCGCCGCCTCGACGAGGTTTATCTTGCGCGGAGGCATCCGCTCAGCCCTTCACCGCCGCCACGATCTTCTTGGCTGCGTCGTCGAGATCATCGGCCGACACGACATTGAGGCCGCTGTCGTTGATGATCTTCTTGCCGAGCTCGGCATTGGTGCCTTCGAGCCGCACCACCAGCGGCACTTGCAGGCCGACTTCCTTGACCGCGGCAATGACGCCTTCGGCAATGATATCGCACTTCATGATGCCGCCGAAGATGTTGATCAAAATGCCTTTGACCGCCGGGTCCTTGGTGATGATCTTGAACGCCGCCGTCACCTTCTCCTTCGACGCGCCACCGCCGACATCGAGGAAGTTGGCGGGTTCGGCGCCATAGAGCTTGATGATGTCCATCGTCGCCATGGCAAGGCCTGCGCCGTTGACCATGCAGCCGATATTGCCATCGAGCGCGACATAAGCGAGGTCGTATTTCGACGCCTCGATCTCCTTCTCGTCCTCTTCGGTGGTGTCGCGCAGTTCCATCAGCTCGGGGTGGCGGAAGAGAGCGTTGTTGTCGAACGACACTTTGGCGTCGAGCACGCGCAGCCGGCCGTTCTTCATGACGATCAGCGGGTTGACCTCGAGCAGGCTCATGTCCTTTTCGACGAAGGCCTTGTAGAGGATCGGGAATAGCGTGGCGGCATCCTTGGCGGCATCGCCAGTGAGCCCCAGCGCTTCCACCAATATGTCGACGTCGATGCTCGTCACGCCGGCCAGCGGGTCGATGGCGCGGGTGATGATCTTTTCCGGCGTGTCGTGGGCGACGCCTTCAATGTCCATGCCGCCTTCGGTCGAGACGACGAAGGCGATGCGGCCGACCGCGCGGTCGACCAGGATCGACAGATAGAGCTCGCGCTCGATATCGGCGCCGTCTTCGATATAGAGGCGGTTGACCTGCTTGCCGGCCGGGCCGGTCTGCTTGGTGACGAGCGTGTGGCCAAGCATCTCATTGGCGTTGGCGACGACGTCGGCAACCGACTTCGCCAGCCGCACGCCACCCTTGGCGTCCGGGCCAAGCTCCTTGAACTTGCCCTTGCCGCGGCCGCCGGCATGAATCTGGCTCTTCACCACATAGAGCGGGCCGGGAAGCGCTTGTGCCGCGGCTTCCGCCTCGCTCGCCTTGAACACCGGCACGCCTTCGGCCACCGGCGCGCCAAAGCTCTTCAGCAGCGCCTTGCCTTGATATTCATGGATGTTCATCTGGATGGTCTCCGGGGGATCACTTCGAGGCGAGATGCGGGGCGATCTTGACGCAGGCCTCGGTCAGGCCCTGCACCGTCGCCACCGAAGCGTCGAACATCTTCTGCTCGCTCTTGTTGAGGTCGATCTCGATGATGCGCTCGACGCCGCCGGCGCCAATGACCACGGGAACGCCGACATAGGTGCCCTTGACGCCATACTGGCCCGAGAGATGCGCGGCGCAAGGCAGCACGCGCTTCTTGTCCTTGAGATAGGATTCAGCCATCGAGATGGCCGAAGCGGCCGGCGCGTAGAAGGCCGAGCCGGTTTTGAGCAGGCCGACGATCTCGGCGCCGCCGTCGCGGGTGCGCTGCACGATCTGGTCGAGCTTTTCCTTCGAGGTCCAGCCCATCTTGATGAGATCGGGCAGCGGAATGCCCGACACCGTCGAATAGCGGATCATCGGCACCATGGAATCGCCGTGGCCGCCGAGCACGAAGGCGGTGACGTCTTCGACCGAGACCTTGAACTCTTCGGCCAGGAAATAGCGGAAGCGCGCGCTGTCGAGCACGCCGGCCATGCCGACGACATGCGTCTTGGGCAGGCCGGAGAACTTCTGCAGCGCCCACACCATGGCGTCGAGCGGGTTGGTGATGCAGATGACGAAGGCTTTGGGCGCGTACTTCTTCAGCCCGGCGCCGACCTGTTCCATGACCTTCAGGTTGATACCGAGCAAATCGTCGCGGCTCATGCCCGGCTTGCGCGGCACGCCGGCGGTGACGATGCAGACATCCGCACCCTCGATGCCGGCATAATCATTGACGCCGGTCAGCCTGGAATCGAAGCCGTCGACCGGCGAAGACTGCGCGATATCGAGCCCCTTGCCTTGCGGAATGCCCTCGGCAATATCGAACAGCACCACGTCGCCGAGGTCCTTGAGGCCGATCATGTGAGCGAGGGTGCCGCCGATCATGCCGGAGCCGATAAGCGCTATCTTGTTGCGTGCCATGTGAGGAAATTTTCCCTTTGTCTGTGACGACGCCCAAATCTCTGGCGAACTGGTTGACGGCGTCGAGGAAGAGGCCGGAAGGCTGCGGAACCGCGAATTTCGCCGCATCCAGTAGCCCCGGCGGAAAATATATTCAATCGATTATTTTCGAGTGAATAATTTCAATCGGTTAGAAACATCGGGATTTACGTAAACGTCAAAGTTTGTAAGCCGACTTGAGAGGTTTTACACAATGAACGTGGAAATCAGAAGACTATATGCCGGCGATGACGCCCTTGTGAAGCAGATCGCCGAAGACGTGTTCGACGAGCCGGTGCGCCCCGACAGGCTCGCCGCCTATCTCGCCGCACCAGGCCATTTCATGATCGTGGCACTGTCCGAAAATGTCGTCGTCGGCCAGTGCGCCGCCGTCATCCACCGCCACCCCGACAAGGTCAGCGAACTCTACATCGACGAGGTCGGCGTGTCCCCGACCTTCCAGCGCCAGGGCATCGCCCGAAAGATCTTGGACGCCATGTTCGCGCTTGGCCGCGAGCAAGGCTGCGGCGAAGCCTGGGTCGGCACCGAGCCCGACAATTTTCCAGCGCGCGCGCTTTATGAATCGCGCGGTTCAGTAGCCGAGCCATTCGTGATGTATGTCTACAGGCTCTAGAATGCCGCCACGACAACAGGGAGGTTAGCCATGACTGAGACAGAACCGCTCATTCTGCGTCGCTGGTCGTCCGTCATCCGTACTCAGGATCGCGTTGCCTATGCCGCCTATGTCGAGAGGACGGGAGGCCTCGACTACGCGGCTACGGCCGGCAATCGCGGTTTCCAGATGCTTATGCGCGATCGCGACGATGGCTCGACGGAGATCGTCACATTGAGCTGGTGGTCATCAATGGACGCCGTGCGAAGCTTTGCCGGGGATGCACCCGAACTGGCCCGCTACTATCCCGAAGACGATCACTACCTTCTGGAAAAGCCCGAATTCGTCGACCACTACACGGTTGTTGCCGGAACCTTGCCGCCCACTTGAAGGCTTAGGCCATCGCGACCGGAGGCTCGGTATGCCTGCCTTCGGGCTTCTGCGCCTTCTGCCGTTCCGCCCAGTCTTCCAGCCAGTCGCGGCTTTGCATGTCTATCAGCCGCGAGGCCGTGCGCTCGAATTCGAACACCTCGACGCCGCGCTTGGCCGTGTAAAGCTCAGGCGGCGGCGCGGCGGCGCTCACCACCAACCGCGTGTGATGATCGTAGAGCGTGTCGATCAGCAGGATAAAGCGCTTGGCCTCGTTGCGCCTGCCTTCGCCGAGCACCGGGATGTGATCGATGAAGATGGTCGAGAAGCGGCCGGCAATGGCCAGGAAATCGCGCGCGCCGAGCGGCTTTTCGCAGAGATCGGCAAAGGAAAACCGCGCAGCATTGCCGGCGGCGGCCGGCACCGCCACCTGCCTGCCCTTGACTGCCACGGTGGTTTCGGCGACCGGCGCCCCGCGTGTCATCGCTTGCCAGGCCTCGTCCAGCACGCGGTCGGCTTCGGCATCCGCCGGCGTGACATAGACCGGCGTGCGGGCGAGTTTTTCCAGCCGGTAGTCCTTGTCGGCGTCAAGCGTCAGCACATGGGCGTGGCGCTCGAGAATGCCGATGAAGGGCAGGAAGAGCTGGCGGTTCAGCCCGTCGCGATAGAGGTTTTCGGGCGCGACATTGGAGGTGGCGACCAGCACCACGCCATTGGCAAACAGCGCCGAGAACAGCCGCGACAGGATCATCGCATCGGCAATGTCGGTGACCGAAAACTCATCGAAGCACAGCACCCAGGCCTGTTCGGCAAGCTGGAGCGCCACCGGCGGGATGGGATCGTCCTCCTTGGCGTCGCCGTTCTTGCGCGCCTGCCGGTGCTTCTGGATGCGGTCCTGCACATCGGCCATGAAGTCGTTGAAATGGACACGACGCTTGCGGCGGACCGGCAGCAGTTCGAAGAACATGTCCATCAGCATGGTCTTGCCGCGGCCGACGCCACCATGGATGTAGAGGCCTTTGACGACCTCGCGCGTCTCGCGCTTGCGGGCAAACAGCCAGCCGAGCGCACTCGACTTCTGCGCCAGCCGCTTGACCGAGATCTCATCGGTCAGCCGGTCGAGTGCGGCGGCGATACGCTCCTGCGCCGGATCGCGTTCGATGGCGCCGGTGTCGACCAGATGGTCGTAGCGCTGCCTGACGGTCGCATGGGTCTGGAGGCCGTCACGCAGATGCATCGGTCACGTCGCTGTCTAGGGATAGGCAGCTTATCTTGTAAGCGAAATCGGCAGGCCGGTGGAAGTCTGGCCGTCGAATTTCGAACCGCCCGACGAATAGAGCCGCGCCAGCGTGCCGCCATTCTCGTCATAGAGCGTCAGCTGCTTGCCGGCGACGTTCCACGACTTGATGCCGTCGATCGGTGCGGGGCAATGCAATGGTCCGGCGCGATAGCCGGCGCCGAATTTGGTCTGTGGCGTCGCCACCTTGCAGCTCTGTCCGGAAACGCTGGCGTTCCAGACGCCGGCGACGCTGGCCGCGGTGAGGTCGGTGGCGCCCGCAGGCGCCGATCCATCCGGCGGCAGCGAGGCGACCTGAGTGCCGGCCGGCGCCGTCGGGAATTGCGACGGGTCGGTTGTGCCCGGCGCTGCCGGTGGCGGCAGCTGGCTTCCGCTCACCGTACCGGCGGGCGCGGGCTGCAGCGGCGCCGGCTGCTGGTCATCCATCGATGAAAAACGCGAGGTCGAACAGCCGCTTGCAAACAGCGCTGCCAGCGATACGGCCACCAGGCCGCTTCTCGAAAAAGTCATTTCAACCTCCGTCGGATCCGGCTGGGGGGAAGCCGTCCGCACACTCTCACCCTCACCAAGATGGAGAAGGTGGCGAAATTTCAACCCGATATGGTTAAAATAGGGTTTGCAGCAAGAAATGTTGCAAATTTATCGCAAAATGGCTGGCGGACGAGGGCGTGCCTTGGCTCTAGCGCGGTTCGAACCGGTAGAGTGGTTGCGACAGCGGCAC
Organism: Mesorhizobium sp. CNPSo 4688; assembly: GCF_057784295.1. Classification (NCBI taxonomy): domain Bacteria; kingdom Pseudomonadati; phylum Pseudomonadota; class Alphaproteobacteria; order Hyphomicrobiales; family Phyllobacteriaceae; genus Mesorhizobium; species Mesorhizobium sp. CNPSo 4688. The sequence goes on along the minus strand of NZ_JBWLUY010000002.1, from coordinate 365,022 downwards.
CTGCTTGCGCCGGAGGCCCTCATCCCTATCTAGCAAGGACAGAAACCTGCCGGAGCCGAAACCTTGGCCGCGAGAAAGAGAGCCGCCAACCGCTATTACAGCGGCCCGCCCAGCGACCATTTCGACGGTACTCTCTTCTTCAATCCCGACGGCCAGATGCCCGGCCGCTTCACCGATCTGCTCAAATGGCAGCTGAGCGGCGAGCGTTCGAAATGGCCGGCAGCCAATCCAAGCCCGTTTGAACCAACGGAGCCGGCGGCGCGCATCGACAGCGGCGGGCTGCGTCTGACCATGGTCGGTCATTCCACGCTGCTGATCCAGACCGCCGGCGTCAACATCCTGACCGACCCGGTGTGGTCGCCGCGCGCGTCGCCGCTCTCCTTTGCCGGGCCCAGGCGCGTCAATCCTCCAGGCATCGCCTTTTCCCAACTGCCGCCGATCGACCTGGTGCTGGTCAGCCACAATCATTATGACCATCTCGACCTCGCCACGCTCAAGCGGCTGAAGGCCAGGCACGACCCGCTTGTGCTGACGCCGCTCGGCAACGACGCCATCATAGAAGCAGCCATTCCCGGCATGCGGCTGACCGCCCATGACTGGGGCGAGCGTGTCGACATCGGCAACGATGTCGCTGTCCATGTCGAGCCGGTGCATCACTGGTCGGCACGTGGCGCGCGCGACCGCCGCATGGCGCTGTGGGCCGGCTTCGTGGTCGAAACTCCCGCCGGAAAAATCTATTTCGCTGGCGATACCGGCTTCCATGGCGGCGCCAATTACCGGCTGATGGCTGAGAAGCATGGCGGCTTTCGCCTCGCCATCCTGCCGATCGGCGCCTACGAGCCGCGCTGGTTCATGGCGCCGCAGCACCAGAACCCGGAAGAGGCGGTGCAAGGCATGCAGCTGTGCAACGCGGCTCACGCCGCAGGCTGCCACTGGGGCACGTTCCATCTCACTGATGAACCGGTCGACGAGCCGGTTCGAAAACTGGCCGAGGCGCTGGAGGCAGAGGGTGTTCCGCACGAGCGCTTCCGCGCCTTGCGGCCGGGCGAAATCTGGGATGTACCGGACGCTTAGGGAAGGAACCCAACGGGTCGAAACGCGTTGTTTGCGCAACGCAATTTGGCCGGGAGCCCTTCCATGATCAAATGGATCATCATTCTTCTGATCGTCGCCGCCGCCGCGAGCCTGCTCGGCATGCCGGCACTGGCGGGTGCCGCCGCCACCGGCGCGCGCATCCTCATCGGCATCGTTCTCGTCATCTTCCTGCTGATCATGCTCGGCGTCTTTGCCGTGACCTGAGACCCCGTCGCACTGGTAATTCCCGCCCGTTTCCGCCATATAGCGGCAAAACGGACAGGAACTACTGGAAGCTATGGCAGGCACGGCCCCCTTCGCCAAGATGAACGGCATCGGCAACGAGATCATTGTTGCCGACATGCGTGGTCGTGCCGACCGGGTGATGGCGTCGTCGGCGGTCGCGCTCAACGCCGATGCGGCGACCAGGTTCGACCAGATCATGGCCATCCACGACGCCCGCACACCTGGCACCGCCTATTACATCGACATATTGAATTCCGACGGCTCGAGCGCGCAGGCCTGCGGCAACGGCATGCGCTGCGTCGTCCAGGCGCTGGCCGCCGAAACCGGCCAGAAGAACTTCACCTTCGAGACCCGCGCCGGCATCCTCAACGCCGTCGAGCACGCTGACGGCACCATCTCGGTCGACATGGGCACGCCGCGCTTCGGCTGGCAGGATATTCCGCTGGCGGAAGAGTTTCGCGACACCCGCATGATCGAATTGCAGATCGGCCCGATCGACGCGCCGGTGCTGCATTCGCCTTCGGCTCTCTCGATGGGCAACCCGCACGCCATCTTCTGGGTCGACCGCGATGTCTGGTCCTACGAGCTCGAGCGTTTCGGCCCGCTGCTCGAAAACCACCCGATCTTTCCCGAGCGCGCCAACATCACCATCGCCCAGGTGACGTCGCCGGAGACGATGATCATCCGCACCTGGGAGCGCGGCGCCGGCCTGACCAAGGCCTGCGGCTCGGCTGCCTGCGCCTCCGTGGTCGCCGCTGCCCGCACCCGGCGCACCGGCCGCAGCGTTACGCTGATGACGCCCGGCGGCGGCTCGCTGCATGTCGAATGGCGCGACGATGACCACGTTATCCTGACCGGCGCTGCCGAATGGGAGTTTTCCGGCAGTTTCGATCCGTCGACCGGAAGCTGGGCTCGCGACACCGAAAGCGCGGCCTGATGTCTGGTCTTGCCAACGCAAAAGGCATAGACGTCGTCACCTTCGGCTGCCGGCTGAACACCTATGAGTCCGAGGTGATGCGGCGTGAGGCGGAACGTGCCGGCCTCGGCGCGCTCAAAGGCGGCGCCATCATCTTCAACACCTGCGCCGTCACTTCGGAAGCGGTGCGCCAGGCCAAGCAGTCGATCCGCAAGGCCCGCCGCGAACACCCGGCGGCGCGCATCATCGTCACCGGCTGCGCTGCGCAGACCGAACCGCAGAATTTTGCCGCCATGGACGAAGTCGACCTCGTTCTCGGCAATGAGGAGAAGCTGAAGGCGAACTCCTACCGCGCGCTGCCGGATTTCGGCGTCAACGACACCGAGAAGGCGCGCGTCAACGACATTTTTTCGGTGCGCGAGACCGCCGGCCACATGGTCGACGCCATCGAGGGCCGGGCCCGCGCTTTCGTGCAGGTGCAGAATGGCTGCGACCATCGTTGCACCTTCTGCATCATCCCCTACGGCCGCGGCAATTCGCGCTCGGTGCCAATGGGCGCCGTGGTCGAGCAGGTCAAAAGGCTCGCCGGCAACGGCTATGCCGAAATCGTGCTGACCGGCGTCGACATGACGTCTTTCGGCGCCGATCTGCCGGGCGCGCCGAAACTCGGAAAGCTGGTGAAGACCATCCTCAAGCAAGTGCCCGACGTGAAGCGGCTGCGGCTGTCTTCCATCGATTCGATCGAAGCGGACGACGACCTGCTCGATGCGATGGCCACCGAGCCCAGGCTGATGCCACATCTGCATCTGTCGCTGCAGTCGGGCGACGACATGATTTTGAAGCGCATGAAGCGCCGGCATTTGCGCGACCAGTCGATCCGCTTCTGCGAGGATGTGCGCAAATTGCGCCCTGGCATCGTCTTCGGCGCCGACATCATCGCCGGCTTCCCGACCGAGACCGAGGACATGTTCGAGAATTCGATAAAAATCGTCGAGGAGTGCGGGCTGACGCATCTGCATGTCTTCCCGTTCTCGCCGCGCGAAGGCACGCCCGCCGCGCGCATGCCGCAGGTCCGCCGCGAACTGGTGAAGCAGCGCGCCGCAAGGCTGCGCGCCGCCGGCGAAGCCGCCTATCGCCGCCATCTGTCGTCACTGCCGGGAACGCGCCAGTCGATCCTGGTCGAGCGCGACGGCCTTGGCCGCACCGAAGGGTTTACGCTGGCCGCCATCGCTGCCGGTGCGCCGGGCGAGATCGTCGAGGCCGCCATTACCGGCCATGACGGCGCGCGCCTGCTTGCGGCGCCGCTCACCGCCCGCGCCGCCTGAGACTGATAAAGCATGGCCGGTTTTTTCAAGAAGATATTTTCGTTCGGCAAGAAGGAAGTCGTCGAGGAGCGCGTCGACGAAACCGCGCCGCTGCCGCCGATCAAATGGGACGCGCTTGAGGCGCTGAAGCCGGCCGCGGAGCAGGCGCTACCTGAGTTTTTGAAGCGCGACGAGGCGCCCGAAGCCGAAGTTGTGCCGACACCGGCGACGGAGCCCGAGGCGCCAGCGCCCCACCCTCCCCACGATGGGGAGGGTCGACGCGAAGCGGCGGGGCGGGGCGCCGATGCCGGCGCCAGTCACCCCGACCCCCAAGCTTCGCTTGGGACCTCCCCCATCGAGGGGGCGGTAAAGCCTGCGCCGCAGCCCGCACCCGAAGAACCGAAGCCCGAGCCAGCGCCTGTCGAGGAGCCGAAGCCGGAGCCTGAGCCGGTCGAGGAACCGCAGCCGCCGGAGCCGGTTGTCCCACCCGAGCCAGAACCGCTGCCGGAGCCCGCGCCGGCAGAAGAGCCGCAGCCTGTGCCGGAGGCACCCGAGCCGCCGGCGCCGGAGGAAGTTCCTGCGTCGCCCGCCGCTCCTGAGCCTGAACCGCAGCCGCAAGAGGTGCCGCCGGCACCGGCCGAGCCGGAGATCGAGCCGTCGCGCCCGGAAAGGCTGCCTGAGCCAGCGCCTGTCGAGGTGCCGACACCGGCCGAGGTTCCCGCCGAAGCGCCCCCGATCGAGGTGCCGCCACCGGCGCCGTCTCCCGCGCAGCCGATCTCAGAAGCCAGCGCCGCCCCTCATCCGCCTGCAGGCACCTTCTCCCCGTATAGGGACGGGGAGAAGGAAGAAGCGCCAACGCCCCACCCTCCCCTCGATGGGGAGGGTCGACGCGAAGCGGCGGGGTGGGGTGAGAGCGCTGACGTTGGTGCCAGTCACCCCCACCCCCGAGCTGCGCTCGGGACCTCCCCCATCGAGGGGGAGGTAAAACCTGCGCCGGCACCAATCCCGCAATCGGCCCCGCAACCTTCGCCAGAGCCCAAGCCCGCTCCCGGCAAGGTGACCGTCACCAAGAAGGTCGAGCAGAAGGCTGAGCCGGTCAAAGCGCCGGAGCCGGCGCCGCGGCGCTCCTGGTTCCAGCGCATGCGCGACGGGCTGGCGCGGTCGTCGCGCGAGCTCACCGGCAACATTGCCGGCGTCTTCACCAAGCGGAAGCTGGACGAGGACACGCTGCAGGACCTGGAAGATGTGCTGATCCGCGCCGATCTCGGCCTGGAAACGGCCTTGCGCGTCACCGATGCGCTCGCTGCCAGCCGTTACGGCAAGGATGTCTCGGACGCCGACGTCCGCTCCATCATGGCGGCCGAGGTGGAGAAGGTGCTGACCCATGTCGCCATGCCGCTGGAGCTCGACCTTTCGCACAAGCCGCATGTCATCCTCGTGGTCGGCGTCAACGGCACCGGCAAGACCACCACCATCGGCAAGCTGGCGGCAAAACTGACCGATGGCGGCTTGTCGGTAATGCTGGCCGCCGGCGACACCTTTCGCGCTGCCGCGATCGAGCAGTTGAAGATCTGGGGCGAGCGGACTAAGTCGCCGGTCATCGCCTCCAAGATCGGCGCCGATGCCGCCGGCCTCGCCTACGACGCCTTCGAGAAGGCGAAAGAGGCTGGCTCAGACGTGCTGATCATCGACACCGCCGGCCGGCTGCAGAACAAGACCGAACTGATGGCCGAACTGGAAAAGATCGTCCGCGTGCTGGGCAAGCTCGACCCCGAAGCGCCGCACACCGTGCTGCAGACGGTCGACGCCACCACCGGCCAGAACGCGCTCAACCAGGTCGAGATCTTCCGCAATGTCGCCGGCGTCAACGGCCTGGTGATGACCAAGCTGGACGGCACGGCGCGCGGCGGTATTCTGGTGGCGATCGCGGCAAAACACAAACTGCCGGTCTATTTCATCGGCGTCGGCGAACAGGTCGACGACCTCGAACCTTTCTCAGCCAGCGAATTCGCCAGGGCGATCGCGGGCGTAGCGTAACAGGCAATGATCTCGAAGAGCTGACGGCTTTTTGGACACGATCATGCGTCAGAAGGAAGTCATGAACCCTCCCATCCTCGAACGCGACCCGTCCGACCCGCAGAAGAAGAAAGAAAGCGTCAATCCGCTGCTCAAGCTGGTGCTGGAGCTCGGACCCTTGATGGTGTTCTTCTTCGCCAATGCGCGCGGCGCCTGGCTGGTCGAGAAATTCCCCGTGCTGGCCGAATTCGGCGGGCCGATCTTCGTCGCCACCGGCCTGTTCATGGCCGCGACCGCAATCGCTCTGATTGCCTCCTGGCTGCTGATGCGCACCTTGCCGATCATGCCGATGGTTTCGGGCGTCGTCGTCTTCATCTTCGGCGCGCTGACGCTCTATCTGCAGGACGACGTCTTCATCAAGATGAAACCGACCATCGTCAACACGCTGTTCGGCGGCGTGCTGCTCGGCGGCCTGTATTTCGGCCGCTCGCTGCTTGGCTATGTCTTCGATTCGGCCTTTCGCCTCGATGCCGAAGGCTGGCGCAAGCTGACCTTTCGCTGGGGCCTGTTCTTCCTGTTCCTGGCTCTTGCCAATGAAGTGGTGTGGCGGAATTTTTCGACCGACTTCTGGGTTACCTTCAAGGTCTGGGGCATCATGCCGATCACGCTGTTGTTCACCTTCAGCCAGATGCCGCTGATCCTGCGCCATTCGATCGAGGATAAGACCGAGAAGGTGGAAGAAGCCGGCAAGTAGACCAATTCCGGGAAGGTGAGGGGTGGTTTCCCAAGGAATTGCTCTGGAATTGGAGGAGAGGGGCCATGGAATTCGTCACCACGCGCGACGAGCTGAGGACGATCTACAAGACGCCGCGGTCGACGGACGCCTCGATGCGCAAGGAACTAAAGGTCCTCGACGGCCACTGCCGCTCCTTCATCGGGAAGAGCCCCTTCGTGCTGATCGGTTCTTCCGATAATGCCGGCAATGCCGACGTGACGCCGAAAGGCGACAAGCCGGGCTTCGCCCTTGTCCTTGACGACAAGACCATCGCCATTCCCGACCGACCCGGCAACAACCGGCTGGACACGCTGGAAAACATCCTGCTCAACCCTTCGGTCGGGCTGCTCTTCCTCATCCCCGGCATGAACGAGACGCTGCGCATTAACGGCGATGCCCGCATCACCGTCGATGCGGATTTGCGCGAGCGTCTCGCCGTCGACGGCAAGCAACCGCAAAGCGTCGTCGTGGTAACCGTCAAGGTCGCCTACATGCACTGCGCCAAGGCCTTCATGCGCTCCGAACTGTGGAAGCCTGACAGCTGGTACGACCGCGCGACATTGCCGACGCTCGGCCAGATCCTGTCCGACCAGATGGCGCATGCCGAAACGCCCAGCGATTTCGACCGCTCGCTGGACGAGGCCTACAGCAAGACCCTGTGGTAGATTTCGGGCCATTCCGGCCCCTTGCCCGGTTTTCCCGTGATCGAACTCCTCGCCATCTCCGGCAGCCTGCGCGCCGCCTCGACCAATTCGGCGCTGCTCGCGGCGCTGGCTGCGAACGCGCCTTCGGATTGCCGCGTAACCATCTATGACGGGCTCGGCCGGCTGCCGATCTTCAATCCCGACGACGAAGGCGCGCGCACGCCGGCCGAAGCCGCACGGCTGATCGCGGCCGTCACCAGCGCAGACGGCATTATCATCTCCTGCCCCGAATATGCACATGGCGTGCCGGGCGGCATGAAGAATGCGCTCGACTGGCTGGTCTCGCGCGACGCCGCCGTCGGCAAGCCGGCCATGCTGGTGCATGCCTCCGCGCGCTCGCTCTACGCCCGCGCCGCGCTGGCCGAGATCATGCGAACGATGTCGTTTGCGATGTATGAGGATGCGCTTGAAATCGCGCTGCTGGGCAAGAAGCCGGCGGAGGTGGAGACGATCTTGGGCGAGGGCGCAAACCAGCGAGCGATGCGCGACGCGGTGCAGGGGTTCGCGGGTTTTATACGCGGGCGGTGAGCGGCTTTCCCTTCTCCCCTTGTGGGGTGAGAAGCGGTCCGCTTCAGCGGACGAAAAGCCAATTGCTTGGCTTTTCGAGCTTCGAACGCCCTTAGCTATGCGAAGGGCCGGGGTGGTGGTGGCCGATCCACCTGCCGGGTCCCCGCTGCTTCGCAGCGTCCCGGCGTTCGTCGGCCTTTCATCGTGCCACTGGGACGATAAATTCGCTTACGCGAACCGGCTGCTCACCCCACAAGGGGAGAAGGAAGGCGCTACCCCTTCCGCAACGTCTCGACGTCGGTCTTGCCAACATACCAGTCACGCGCATTGACCTCTTCGAACACCACCCAGACATCGTCATTGCTAAGCCCGGTTGCGTCCATGATGGCCGCCGTGACCTTTTTGGCGATGTCAGCCTTCTTGCCCGCCGGATCAGCGGCGATCACTTCCTTGACGATGCGGATGTTGACGAATGGCATGACGTCCTCCCCTTGAATTGTGTCTGATACCGCCACTGGCAGACGGCTTAGAAATCCGCTCCGGCGAACCACTTGGCGGTGGTTCCGGCAGCCGCAGCGCAACGGGCGCCGCGAGCATGCGCAGGAGCGCCATCAAGGGCCGCCAGAGAAGCGTTTCCAGCAGCCTCAATAGGTCTTGGCCCCGTTCACCATCAGCCGCACCATGTAAAGCGACGTCGTGCCGGCGATGTAGAGGCAGTTCAGCTTGTTGCCGCCGAACACGCAATTGGCGGTGACTTCCGGCACCTTCACCTTGCCGATCAGCGTGCCGTCGGGATCGTAGCAATGGATGCCGTCGGCGGCGCTGGTCCAGATGCGGCCGGCCTCGTCGAGCCGGAAGCCGTCGAACAGGCCGGCCGTGCAGTCGGCGAACACCTTGCCGCCCGACACCTTCTTGCCGTGCTTGCCCACGTTGAAAACCCGCATATGCGCCGGGTTTTGTGCGCCATGCGTGCGGCCGGTGTCGACGACATAGAGCTGGCTTTCATCCAGCGAGAAGGCAAGCCCGTTCGGCCGGACCATGTCGGTGATGACGGCCTCGACTTCGCCGCTGTCGGGATCGACCCGGTAGACGTAGCAGGCGCCGATTTCGCTCTCGGCCTTGTCGCCCTCATAGTCGGTGTCGATGCCGTAGCTCGGATCGGTGAACCAGATCGAGCCGTCGGAGCGCACCACGACGTCGTTGGGCGAATTCAGCCGCTTGCCTTTCCATTTGGCCGCGATGGTGGTGATCGAGCCGTCATACTCGGTGCGGCTGACGCGGCGGCCCGAATGCTCGCACGTCACCAGCCGGCCCTGGCGGTCGACAGTGTTGCCGTTGGAATTGCCGGAGGGCTGACGGAACACGCTGACATTGCCGTCGGTCTCGTCATAGCGCAGCATGCGATTGTTGGGGATGTCGGACCAGACCACATAGCGGCCGGCAGCGAACCAGGCCGGCCCTTCCGCCCACTGACATCCGGTGAACAGCTTTTCCACCTGCGCGTTGCCATTGAACAGCCGCGCGAAACGCGGATCGAGAATTTCGTAATAGTCTGCGGCCGCCATGCTTTTCCTCCAGGCATCACGTGACGCGCGGATCAAGCCAGCCTGCGCGCGAGAAGGCAAGATGGCGCATGCGCAATTTGTAAGACAAAAGGCGCACGGCCAGTGTTGGCTCGGAAAGGTGTCCGGCCGTGCATGGTGCTGTTAGCGCTGCATTAACCGGCTATGCGTTCCGTGCAATGGTGCATTGCAACATCTTCTTTTTGCATCGCACCATTCCTATGTCATGCTGCGTACAGTCAAGGGAGGAACAAATTCGCCGCTGATATGCGGCACGAAAGGACCCTTGCTATGATCTTCGACAGTCTCATGACCCGCGCTCGCACCTCGATTGCCAAGCGCAAGCACTACAACCGCCTCGTCGCCGAAATCGAGAACCTTTCCGGCCGCGACCTCGCCGACCTGCGCGCCGATCGCTCGGAAATGCTCTACCAGGTCCGCAAGCAGATCTACGGCTGAGCGAACGGGCTCAGCCGATCCATTCGATCCAACGGCCATGGTAATCGCAATGGGCCAGGCGGCGTGTCTCGCCGAGCGGCCATAGAGTCAGGCTGAGCACTGCCCACTTCTTTGTGGGATCGCGCGGCTCCATCCTCAGCCTTGCGACAGGCGCATCGGCCGTAGCCTGTCTGCCCGCCCGCTCCAGGGTGGCGGTGATGGCATCCTTTGTCGTCCGCGGCAAATATTGCCACATGATCGAATGATAGAGCACGAAGGCGCCGCCCTGCTGCCGTGCGGCCAGCGCCTTCTCGACAAACTCCGCTGCATCCGCCCTGACAAGCAGCGGCGGCAACTTTTCGGCAAGTGACAGCGCGGCGTCGAGCCGGGCCAGCCTCGCTGCCTGATCGGCCCAGATGAAGGACCGAAGCCGTAGCCGCGCGGCCGCGTCGGCGAAGTCGACCGGCGCGATGTCGCAGCCGGAGCGGTGGCGAACGTTGATGTCTCCATTCAGCGGAACAGCACAGCCACGCACCTCCGGCGCCAACCGGACGGGGGAGGCCGGGTCGCCCCACTCAGCATCGCCATAGCGATAGTGAAAGCTGTCGAACAGGAGATTGAGCCCGGCGCTGGCGCCGATCTCAAACAGATCCAGCGGCAAGCCGGTTTCGCGCGCGACCGTCAGAAATCCAGGCAGCAGCATCGCCGACCGGGCGATCTCATTCGTCTGCGGGGCGCCGGCGAGACCAGCGACGATCCGCTCGTCGGATCGCGCAATTGCTTCCGGCAGCACCGCCGCGATCTCATCTTCGCTTGTTTGGTTGGGCGGATAAAGTTGTGTCAGTCGCTCATCCGCACCCGTCAGGACCAACGCGTGCAGCGCGCCGCAGAGCCGCAATGAGAGGCCGTCGGCGCGCGCGTCGCCCGGCCAGCCGAGCACCGCCTGCCCGGTCCTGGTGTTTGCGTCGAGAACCTTGGCCAGCGCACGGCATAATTTCGCGGTGAACGGCGAGCCAAGCCCGTCGCAGCCTTTCGCCTGAGCCAGAAAATGATCGCGGATGTCTCGTTCGTCCATCGCGTTTCCGGTGCCTCAGCCCGGTGCCGCCAGCGCCTTCTCTATCGCCGGCAAAAGCAGCGTCTGCGCCGTATCAGGCGTCAGCGGCCCGACATGCTTGTAGGCGATCTTGCCGTCCTTGCCGATGACGAAGGTTTCCGGCACGCCGTAGACACCCCAGTCGATGGCCGTACGGCCGGCTTCGTCGACGCCTATGGCCTGGAACGGATTGCCGAGATCGCCGAGGAACCGGCGCGCGTTTTGCGGCTCGTCCTTGTAGTTCAGCGCTGCCATGACGAAGCGCTTGTCTTGCGACAGCGCCAGCAGCACCGGATGTTCTTCCCGGCACGGCGCGCACCACGATGCAAAGACATTGACCAGCGTCACCTTGCCGGCGAAGGTTTTTGAATCGAGGCCGGGCAGGTTTGACCCTTCCAGCGCCGGCAAATTGGTCTGCGGCGCCGGCAGGCCAAGCAGCGCCGACGGCACTTCCGCCTCGTCGCGCCCCGACAAAAGCTGCAACAGGAACAGCCCGGCAAGGCCGAGGAAAACCAGCAGCGGCAACAGCACGATCAGGCGGCGGCGTGGCGGCGCCGGCATTTCGCTTTCCGTGCTCATGGTTTGCTGGCCCCAGTGCCGGCCTTGTCCGAACGCCGCCGCACGCCGGCCGCCTCGAGTTCCGCCAGTTCGCGTTTGCGCCCACGCTGGTCGAGCAGGATCCAACCGATCAGCCCGGCCAGCACGATCGCCGTGATGCCATAGGCGGCGGTGACATAGAGGGCGTGTGCGCTCATGCAGCCCGCTTCCCTTCCGCTGTCGCTTCGCCGTGCTCGATCATGGTCTTCCCATAGCTTTGCCGCTTCGGCTTCGCAATTGGCCGGCGCGCCGCAGCGGCCACATCAATCCGTTCCATGCCGCAGCGCCAGCGCTGCCGCCACCGGCCCCAGCACGGCAAGAAACAGCGTCAGCGCGGCAAGAATGAGGAAGGGCTGCGCGAACGGGTCGGGATCGGCCACCGCGCCGTAGCTGGCCGACACCCCGAAGATCAGCACCGGGATGGTCAGCGGCAGCACCAGCACCGAGATCAACAGCCCGCCGCGCGGCAGCGCCACCGCCACCGCCGCGCCCACAGCACCGATGAAGGTGATGGCCGGCGTGCCGACCAGCAGCGTCAGCGCGGTGGCGCCGATGCCGAGCGGTTCCATATTCATGAACAGGCCAAGCAAAGGTGCCGCGACCACCAGAGGCAAGACGCTGCCCGCCCAATGCGCCAGGCATTTCACCAGCACCGTCAGCGCCAGCATGTGGCGATCGTGGCCCAGCACCAGAAGGTCGAGCGAGCCGTCCTCACGGTCGGCCTGGAACAGCCGATCGAGGCCGAGCAGACAGGCGAGCAGAGCGCCGATCCACAGGATCGCCGGGCCGATACGGGCAAGCAGCTTGAGGTCCGGTCCGACGCCGAAGGGGATGGTGGCGATGACGGCGAGGAAGAAGATGACGCCCGTCAATGCCCCGCCGCCGGCGCGGATGGAGAGGCGGATGTCGCGGAGGAAGAGGGCTAGCATGATGTGAGATGCTCGCACTTGAGCACCCCCCTCTGGCCGGCCGGCAATCTCCCCCTCAAGGGGGGAGATTGGATGGAATTTCGGCCTTCGCCAATCTCCAACGTGAGAAAACGCGCAGGTTGCCCGAACTGCCAATCTCCCCCCTTGAGGGGGAGATGCCCGGCAGGGCAAAGGGGGGTGCCTGGCACCGACATCAAATCCCCATCCTCAATTCCTGTGCCCCATCCAACCCCAGCGGCAGATGCGTCGCCGCGACAATAATCCCACCCTCCGCGCAGTGCTTCGCCATCAGCCCCGCAAACCGCGTCTCCGAAGCCTTGTCCAGCCCCGCCGTCGGCTCATCCAGCAGCCACAGCGGCCTGTGGCTGACCAAAAGCTTCGTAATCGCCGCCCGCCTTCTTTGACCGGTCGACAGGAACCCGAACGGCAGATGGCCGATGCCGCCGAGCCCGACCGTCTCCAGCGCCTCTTCGACACCCAGCTGGCCCTCGCCATTGAAATCGCGCCAGAAGCGCAGATTTTCCGCCACGCTCAGCGCCGTCTTCATCGCATTGAGATGGCCGAGATAATGGACGGCCGAAGCGATCGTCGGAAACGTCTCGCCGCCGCCTTCAAGCCGCACGTCGCCTTCTGCTTTCGGCAGCAGCCCGGCGATGACCCTGAGCAGCGTCGATTTGCCTGATCCGTTCGGTCCGGTGACGACCAGCGCCTGGCCATCCTCAATCACGAAACCGATGCCGGAAAAGACCGTCTCGCCGCCGCGTTCGCCGCCCAGATTTTCGGCGATCAGCCGCATCCTTGCCCGTCCCGAAAACTTTACCGTGCGACAGCTGCCGCATCGCACAAAATTGCCTGTCGACTGTCTAGAACTATTCCAGAAAATTCTCTATATGCGGGTCATCCGTGCCAGCGGTCGGCACGGGAAGAGAATTTGCGCCGAACCAGCGCACGCGCCGCCTTGAACGGCTCGGGTTGCTTGGGAGCGGACAGCGGAAATGGCCGTACCCGCACCTTTGCGCGTGATTGCATGCCCATCGGCGTCCGTTCCCTTTCAGGCTGAACAGACAAGGACGGACCGCACGTGTCAAAATCCCTCGACAGTTTCAATTGCCGCCGCACCCTCACCGTGGGTGGCGCGGACTATGTCTATTACAATCTGGTCGAGGCCGAGAAGAACGGCCTCACCGGCATCGCCCAGTTGCCCTATTCGATGAAGGTGCTGCTGGAGAACCTTTTGCGCAACGAAGACGGCCGCTCCGTCACCAAGGAGAGCATCCAGGCGGTTGCCGGCTGGCTGACCGACAAGGGCACCGCCGGCGTCGAGATCGCCTATCGCCCGGCCCGCGTCCTGATGCAGGATTTCACAGGCGTTCCGGCGGTGGTCGATCTGGCGGCAATGCGCGACGGCCTCAAGGCGCTCGGCGGCGATCCGCAGAAGATCAATCCGCTGGTGCCGGTCGACCTCGTCATCGACCATTCGGTCATCGTCGACGAATTCGGCACGCCGATGGCCTTCGCCCGCAATGTCGAGCTCGAATATGAGCGCAACGAAGAGCGCTACAAGTTCCTGAAATGGGGCCAGCAAGCGTTCCGCAACTTCCGCGTCGTGCCGCCCGGCACCGGCATCTGCCACCAGGTCAATCTCGAGTACCTCGGTCAGGTCGTCTGGACCAACACCGAGGACGGCGAAACCACCGCCTATCCCGACACCTGCGTCGGTACCGATTCGCATACCACCATGATCAACGGCCTTGGCGTGCTCGGCTGGGGCGTCGGCGGCATCGAGGCCGAGGCGGCCATGCTCGGCCAGCCGGTCTCCATGCTGTTGCCGGAAGTGATCGGCTTCCGCCTCACAGGCAAGCTGAAAGAAGGCGTCACCGCCACCGACCTCGTGCTCACCGTCACCCAGATGCTGCGCAAGAAGGGTGTCGTCGGCAAGTTCGTCGAGTTCTTCGGCCCCGGCCTCTCCAACATGACGCTGGCCGACCGCGCCACCATCGGCAACATGGCGCCCGAATATGGCGCCACCTGCGGCTTCTTCCCGGTCGACGGCGAGACCATCCGCTATCTCACAATGTCGGGCCGTGAGGAAAGCCGCATCGCGCTGGTCGAAGCCTATTCCAAGGCGCAAGGCATGTGGCGCGACACCGGATCGGCCGATCCGGTCTTCACCGATTTGCTCGAGCTTGAACTCAGCGAGGTCGTGCCGTCGATGGCCGGCCCCAAACGCCCCGAAGGCCGCGTTGCGCTGGAAGGCATTCCGGCCGGCTTCGCCAAGGCGATGGAGACCGAATACAAGAAGGCCGCCGAAATCCACAAGCGCTACGCCGTCGAAGGCACCGACCATGATCTCGGCCATGGCGACGTCGTCATCGCCGCCATCACCTCCTGCACCAACACTTCCAACCCGAGCGTGCTGATCGGCGCCGGCCTGTTGGCGCGCAACGCCAACCGCCTCGGCCTCAAGCAGAAGCCGTGGGTGAAGACGTCGCTCGCGCCCGGCAGCCAGGTGGTCGCCGAATATCTCGAAAAATCCGGCCTGCAGAAGGAGCTCGACCAGATCGGCTTCAACCTGGTCGGCTTCGGCTGCACCACCTGCATCGGCAATTCCGGTCCGCTGCCGGCGCCGATCTCCAAGACCATCAACGATAAGGGTCTGATCGCTGCCGCGGTGCTGTCCGGCAACCGCAATTTCGAAGGCCGTGTCTCGCCCGATGTGCAGGCGAACTACCTGGCCTCACCGCCGCTGGTCGTCGCGCATGCGCTGGCCGGCACCGTCACCAAGGACCTCACCACCGAGCCGCTCGGCGAAGGCCGCGACGGCAAGCCGGTCTACTTGAAGGATATCTGGCCGAGCTCGGCCGAGATCCAGGAGTTCATCGAGAAGAACGTCACCCGCGAGCTGTTCGCCCGCAAATATGCCGACGTCTTCAAGGGCGACGAGTACTGGCAGAACGTCAAGGCGCCGGAAGGCCAGACCTATGCCTGGGACGACAATTCGACCTATGTGCAGAACCCGCCCTATTTCGCTGGGATGACCGCCGGTTTCGGCAAGATCGGCGACATCAAGGGCGCGCGCGTGCTGGGTCTGTTCGGCGACAAGATCACCACCGACCACATCTCGCCGGCGGGTTCGATCAAGGCGGCGTCGCCGGCCGGCAAGTATCTCACCGACCACGGCGTCGGCGTCGCCGACTTCAACCAGTACGGCACGCGGCGCGGCAACCACGAAGTGATGATGCGCGGCACCTTCGCCAACATCCGCATCCGCAACCACATGCTGGGCGAGAACGGCCGCGAGGGCGGCTACACCATCCACTACCCGTCGAAGGAAGAGGAATCGATCTACGACGCGGCGATGGAGTACAAAAGGGAAGGCGTGCCGCTGGTCATCTTCGCCGGCGTCGAATACGGCAACGGCTCGTCGCGCGACTGGGCGGCCAAGGGCACCAACCTGCTCGGTGTCCGCGCCGTCATCGCCCAGTCCTTCGAGCGCATCCATCGCTCGAACCTGGTCGGCATGGGCGTCATCCCCTTCGTCTTCGAGGAAGGCACCTCCTGGGCCTCGCTCAACCTCAAGGGCGACGAGATCGTCGAGATCGACGGGCTGAGCACGATCAAGCCGCGCCAGACGATGATCGCCAAGGTCACCTATGGCGACGGCACGGTGAAGAACGTGCCGATCATCTGCCGCATCGATACGCTGGACGAGCTCGACTACTTCAAGAACGGCGGCATCCTGCAATATGTGCTGCGCGACCTGGCTGCGTAGCAGGAAGGGAATACGGCAGTAGGGCAGTAGGGGGACACAAACCCTACTGCCCAGTCTTTCCAAAGCATTGGCCGGGCGGACGGAAGTTCCGCCCTGTTCGCTTGCAGTAAAAACCGGCTGGGCTCAGCAAGATCTGCCGCAAGCTCCTTATGCCATGCTCCCGATCGAACCGGGCGGTGAAGTGCTCCGCCCATAGCGGCGATACCCGCGGTTGCGGCAGCAAAAATTTCACCGCAACGTGACTTCCCGTTGACTGTCGCTTCTGCCACAAATCTGGGCAACCAGAACAAGGCCGGCGTCACCGGCGGGAATCGGAACGGCCATGGCACCTCGACAATCTCTACGGCTTGCGGCTTTTGCGCTGGCCTTCTCGGCGCTTGCCGGGACCGGGTTTGCCGAGGAGTCCGGCACCACCCAGGCCGACAAGCAGCAGACCGACAAGCCCCAGATTGACAGGCCCCAGATTGACAGGCCCTTGGGCGTGGTCGAGCTTTTCACCAGCCA
The DNA here is from genome assembly GCF_057784295.1 of Mesorhizobium sp. CNPSo 4688. Lineage (NCBI taxonomy): Bacteria > Pseudomonadati > Pseudomonadota > Alphaproteobacteria > Hyphomicrobiales > Phyllobacteriaceae > Mesorhizobium > Mesorhizobium sp. CNPSo 4688. The sequence goes on along the minus strand of NZ_JBWLUY010000002.1, from coordinate 348,585 downwards.
GGGCTGCAATTCCTGTCCGCCGGCCGACGCTTTCTTTGCCGAGCTGGCAGCCAAGGACAACGTCGTCGCGCTCGCCTACCACGTCAATTACTGGGACTATCTCGGTTGGCAGGACACGCTGAGCAACAAGGACAACACCGACCGGCAATATGACTATATGCGCGCCTTCGGCACCCGCTCCGTCTACACGCCGCAAGCCGTCATTAATGGCCGCAGCCACGTCAACGGCGCCAGCCGCAGGGAAGTCGACGGCGCGCTTGCCCGCATGGAGAAATCCGGCGAAGGCATGCGGGTCAGCATCAAGGTCAGCCGCACCAGCGACCGCGTCATGATCGATACCGGCGACGCCGGCAGCGGCCCGAGCGACGCCCATGTCGTCATCGTCTATTTCGAACCGCCGCAGACGGTCACCATCGCCAAGGGCGAGAACACCGGCCGCAGCATGACCTATTGGAACGCCGTCTCCGGTATCCAGACCGCCGGCATGTGGCACGGCAAGGCGCAGCGCTACGAATTGCCGATGACCGAGATCGCCAAGAAAGGCGGCTGCGCCGTGCTGCTGCAATCGGTCGGCAAGGACGGCCTACCCGGCCCGATTTTGGGGGCGGCTTTTATTCACAAGCCGTAAGATAGAGTGCCGAAACGACCCGCGCCTTCGTCATCCTGGGGCGAAGCAGGAGCGAAGCTCCGTCGCGGAGACCCCAGGATCCATGCCGGGACATCAGCCACGCACGAAAGCGGTCAAGAATAGGGAGCGGCCTGCTTGGTAGGGCGCCCTGAGGCGCCAGCGGCCGTCCTGAGGGCAGCATGCTTTGACAAGCGTCGCGGCATGGATCCTCGGGTTTGCGCGTCCGCTTCGCTTCCGCTCCGCCCGTGGATGACGAAGTCGCGGTGGTCCGAAGTCCGTTTCAGCCAACAAAAAACCGACGTCAGCTTGCTTCTGACGTCGGTCATTTAGGTTTTGGGATCGTCGCACCCGGTCTCTCCCTAAGGAAAGTCCGAGGTTGGTTCGATCCGACGCAGACCCGTGGGCGGGGGGCTTGGGGTTTACGAGCCGGTGCCGGACCGAACCGTCTCAGGCAACGCCGGTAAATTCGTCGGACATTGGGGCATGAGCGCGGATAAAATAAGGCAGGAATGTGGCGGAGCATCACCAATTCAAACACCGCGTTTTATAAAAGTGACTGGACGTTGCGAAAACAGCGCAGCCCCGGGATGGTTAGCCGGGTCTTGCAATTCCACCGCGAACACGCCAACTTCTGCAAGCGAGATTCATTTTTAAAGGGATCGCGGTATGACCGATCGCAGCAGCGGTGGAGCGGAGGATGGGGACTCATCCGCAATATTGATCCCGCTGCAGGAGGCGCGACGCGAACGCCTCGACCAGCCGGTTCGCTTCGACCGGCGCGAGCTCGATGAGATCCTGAGACTCTACGGACGTATGGTCGCCGCCAATGAATGGCGCGACTACGCCATCGATCATCTCGCTGATCGCGCTGTGTTTTCGGTCTTCCGCCGAGCCAGCGAAGTGCCGCTGTTCCAGATCGTCAAGGATCCGAAACTGACGCGACGGCAAGGCGCGTTCGCCGTCATCGCTGCCGGCGGCCGCATCCTCAAGCGCGGCCAGGAACTCGGCCGCGTGCTCGGCGTCTTCGATCCCAAGCTGAAAGTTGTCGAGGCCTGAGCTGCGGAATTGAAGACTTGGGGAACGGAAAAAACGGGATTTACGCCAGGACTGAGTCTCTTTTCTCCAATTCTCCAGTTCCTAAGTTCGTCAACCCCGCTCACTTCCCGCCAAGACTCTTGCGAAATTTCCGCTCCGGCAGCGAATCCGGATCGGGCGGCGCCGTTGCCCCGCCATTCAGCGACAGCTGCATGAACACCGTGTCCAGCCAGCGCCCATGCTTGTAGCCTGAGCCTTCCAGGCGGCCGGAATGGCGAAAGCCAAGCTTTTCGTGCAACCGAACCGACGCGCTGTCGGCATGGCCGTCGCCGATCACAGCTATGATCTGACGAAAACCCGCGACCCGGCAGGCCTCGATCAGCGCCTGCATCAGCAGCAGCCCGACGCCCTGGCCCTTGGCGTCAGGTGCGACATAGACCGAATCCTCGACGATGAAGCGGTAGGCCGGGCGCGGCCGGAAGGCGCCGGCATAGGCGTAGCCAAGCAACCCGCCGTCCTTTTCCGCCACCAGATAGGGAAAGCCGCCATCTGTCAGGCTGTCGAAGCGCGCGCCCATCTCGGCACGGCTCGGCGGCTCCAGTTCATAGCTCGCCGTGCCATGCGTCACCGCATCGGCGTAGATCTCGGTGATTCGGTCGAGGTCGCCCTCCAGGGCCGTTCGTATGGCAATAATGCTCATAATTTGTGCAAACGATTCATCTGCCCGCCATCACAGCAAAGGCCGGCACAAAAGAAAAGGGCGGCCGTTAGGCCGCCCTTTCGATATCAGCTGGTCCAGTTGCCTGGATGGAGACCGCTTAGCGGCGATCGCCCATGAACTGCAGCAGGAACATGAACAGGTTGATGAAGTCGAGATAGAGCCTCAACGCGCCCATGATCGCCTTGCGACCGGCAACGTCGGCCTGGTCGCCTTCGTAGTACATTTCCTTGATGGTCTGCGTGTCATAGGCGGTGAGGCCGGCGAAGATCAGCACGCCGATCGCCGAGATGGCGAAGCCGAGCGCCGACGACTGCAGGAAGATGTTGATCAGCATGGCGATCACCAGGCCGACGACGCCCATGACCAGGAACGAGCCGAACGCCGAAAGGTCGCGCTTGGTCGTGTAGCCATAGAGCGACAGTCCGCCGAAGGCGGCCGCCGTGGCGAAAAAGGTCTGGGTGATCGAGGCACCGGTGTAGACCAGGAAGATGGTCGACAGCGACAGACCGACCAGGCCCGAATAGACCCAGAAGGTTGTCTGTGCCGCGGCCACGCTCATCGACTGGATCCTGAACGACAGGAAGAAGACGGCGGCGAGCGGGGCCAGGATGACCACCCAGCGGAAGGCGCTGGCGTAGATCAGCGTGCCGAAAGCGGTCAGCTGTCCGTCGCCGGTGACGGCGAGCTGGAAAGCGCCCCAGGCGGCGATGCCGGTGATGAGGAGACCAAGCCCCATCAAATTGTAGACCTTCAGCATGTAGCTGCGCAGGCCCTGGTCAATGTCGGCGCGCGCGCCCGGCACGGCCGAAGTCTGGTAGTTGCGAATGGGCTCAGCCATTGGAATCCTCTGTTGCTTCTGCCCCGTACGGTGTCAGGCCCTTTTTTGGCCTGGGCGCCGCTGGCGGGGCTCCAGCATGCCTGTGGCGAAATATGATGGTTCTTGACGTCAAGAACAAGACCGTAACGGGCTGCAACGCTTGGTGAATCGCCGGAAGCCGGTTTTCCAGGCTTTCGCGGCAGCTGCATTACAAAGATTTAATCGGAAACGGCCGGATTCGGCCGGCTTTGCCGCTTGAAACCTAGAGGTCGCGCAGCACCGGCGCCGCCTTGTGGCCGAGCACCCGCCAGGTGCCGGCCAGGCCGATGCCGACGGTGATCACCAGCGCGAAGATCAAAGTCGCCACGGCCACCTCCGGCATGAAATGCGATGGCAGCGTCATGATGCGGGTGATGATGTACCAGGCCGCGATGCCGCCGGCGGCAAGCGCGAACACCGCGGTGGCGAGCCCAATCAGCATGTATTCGAGCGAAAACGCCGTGATCAGCGTCCGCCGCGTGGCGCCCAGCGTCTTCAGCACGACCGCATCGTGGATACGGGCGCGATTTCCGGCCGCGAGCGCGCCGGCCAGCACCAGCACCGAAGCGATCAGCGCCACGCCGGCTGCAGCCCGGATCGCCGTGCCGAGTTGGCCGACCAGCCGGTTGACGATATCGAGCGCGTCCTTGACGCGGACCGTCGTCACCGCCGGAAAGGCACGGGTGACGGCGTTGAGCAGTCGGGCATCGTCCGCCACCGACGCATCCTTCTCGGTCAGCGTCGCCAGCCAGCCATGCGGGGCGCCGGCAAAGGTGTTGGGCGAGAACACCATGACGAAATTGATGCCCATCGACTCCCATTGCACCTCTCGGAAATTGGCGATCCTGGCCGTCACATTGCGGCCCAGCACATTGACGGTGACGGTGTCACCGAGTTTCAGCCCCAGCGCCTTGCCTTCATCGTTGGAAAACGAAACCAGCGGCTCGCCGGCATAGCTGTCCGGCCACCAGCTACCTTCGGTCAGCGTCGCGTTGGCCGGCTGTTTGGCATCATAGGTCAGGCCGCGATCACCGCGCAGCACCCAGGCGCCTTCAGCCGGCACATCGGCCTTGTCGACATCGACGCCGTTCAGCGCCATCACCCGGCCGCGCAGCATCGGCACCTTGACCAGCGTGCCCTTGGGCGCCTCTTTGCCGACCAGCGCCGAGAAGGCGTCGACATCGCCGTTCTGGATGTCGACGAAGAAGAAATTCGGCGCCCGCTCCAGCAGGCTGCCGGAGATCTGCTGCCTGAGATTGCCGTCAATCAGCGCCAACGTCACCAAGAGCGTCAGCCCGAGCCCCAGCGACAGCACGACGGAAGGCGTCAGCGCGCCGGGCCGGTGGATGTTGCCGATGGCGAGCCTGAGCGCAACCGAGCGCACACGCGGGCTTTTGCGCGCCACCCATTGCACCAGCGCCCCGACCAGGCGCAGCACCAGAAAAGCAAAGATCGTCGCGCCGACGAAGATCGAGGCGATGCGCTGGTCGCCGGAAAACAGGATGGCCAGCGCCGCCAGAGCCAGCGCGATGCCGACCGCTGCGGCAAGATAGGGCAGGCGGGGAAAGCCGCGGCCCTCGAATCCCATTTCGCGAAACAAAGCGGTTGCCGGCACATCGCGGGCGCGGCCGAGCGGCAGCAGCGCGAAAGCCAGCGTCACCAGCAGCCCGAAGAGCGCCGCCATGCCGAGCGCGCCGGGATAGAAACCGCCTTCGGCCGGAACCGGAATGACCGACTGCAGCGCGGCACTCGCCGCGAACGGCATGACGGCGCCGAGGATGAGGCCGAGCACGATGCCGAGGCCGGCGATCATCAGGATCTGCACGAGATAGACGGTGAAGACGAAGCCGCCCGAAGCGCCGAGGCTCTTGAAGGTGGCGATGACGCCGCGCTTGCCGTCGAGATAGGCGCGCACCGCATTGGCGACGCCGACGCCGCCGACCACCAGCGCCGTCAGCCCGACCAGCGTCAGGAACTGCGAGAAGCGTTCGATGTTGGAGGACAGTGCGGGTGCGGCGTTGGAGCGCGTGCGGATCGACCAGCCGGCTTCGGGGAAATCGCTCGCGGCCCGTTTCTGGATGCTTTTGAGATCGGCCTCGCTAGCGCCGGCCGGTAGGCGAACCTTGTAGGCATTCTCGACCAGGCTGCCCGGCTGGATCAGCCCGGATGCGGCAAGCCCTGCGGTCGAGACCATCAGCCGCGGCGCGAAGCCGAATCCATCCGACACCGCGTCCGGCTCGCTCACCAGCCTGGCGCGCAATTCGAATGTCGCGCTGCCGAGTTTCAACCGGTCGCCGATCTTCACATTGAGCCGATCGAACAGCAGGTCGGGCGCCACGGCGCCGAAGATTCCGGATTTCTCGCCGAACAGATCCTGCCGGCCAAGCTGCGGCTCGGTCTGCAGCGCGCCATAGAGCGGATAGGCGTCGTCGACTGCCTTGGCCTCGACCAGCGCCTGGTCGGAGCCGTCCTCAAGCCGCGCCATCGAGCGCATGTTGGCGCTGTGCGACACCGCACCCAGGCCACCGAGGAAGGCGCTTTCGGCCGGCGTCGTATCGCGCTGGTTGAGCTGGAAGCGCAGATCGCCGCCGAGCAGAGTCTGGCCCTGGTCGGCAACGCCGGCGGTGATCGCCTGTGCCACCGAATTGACGCCGCCGATGGCAGCCACGCCGAGCGCGATGCAGGCCAGGAAGATCATGAAGCCCGACAGCCCGCCACGCATTTCGCGCAGCGAGAAGCGAAACGCGAGTTTCAGCGTCTGCGACAGCGGCATCAGGCCGGCACCTTGACCTGCAGAGGCGCATCCTCGATGCGGCCCGAGCGCATCGACACCTGGCGCGAGCAGCGCGCCGCAAGGGCCGGATCATGGGTGACCAGCACCAGCGTCATGCCGCGCTCGGCCGCCTTGGCGAACAAAAGGTCGGCGACCTGCCGCCCCGTCGCCTGGTCGAGATTGCCGGTCGGTTCGTCGGCGATGAGAATGCGCGGCGCAGGCGCCAGCGCGCGGGCGATCGCCACGCGCTGCTGTTCGCCGCCGGAGAGTTCGCCGGGATAGTGGGTGACGCGGTTGCTGAGGCCTACGGCTGCCAGTTCGCGCGCGGCCACGCCGAACGGATCGGCATGGCCGGCCAGTTCCAGCGGCACCGCGACATTTTCCAGCGCCGTCATATTGGGAATGAGATGGAAGGACTGGAAGACGATGCCGATGTTTCGGCCCCGAAACGATGCAATCTGGTCCTCGCTTTTGCCGTTAAGCGATTCGCCGGCGATGCGCACCGTGCCCGAATCGACCCGCTCCAGTCCGGCCAGAACCATCAGCAAGGTCGACTTGCCGGAGCCTGAGGGACCGACAATGCCGGTCGCCTCGCCGCGCGTGACGTCGAGGCTGACGCCTTTCAGCACATGCACGGACGACGCGCCTTGGCCGAGGGTCAGGGATATGTCTTTCAGCTCGATGACGGCTTCTGTCACAATTAAAGCGTCCTATATGGAGATGAAGGCTCTGCCTGCCGGAAGCCGTCGCCGGAAGAATTCTTGGTCATATGGGGCCTGCCGCATGTCTTTCAAACGTTCGATTGCCGCAGGGCTCATCCTTTTCCTCACCCTTTGCGGCGCCATTTCGTCGGCGCGGGCCGAGACATTCACCATCGTCGGCTTTGGCGACAGCCTGATGGCGGGCTTTGGCCTCGGGCCTGGCGAAGGCTTCACCGACAAATTGCAGGCAGCCCTTCGCGCCAAGGGCCTTGATGTGAGCGTCGCCAATGCCGGTGTTTCCGGCGATACGTCGAGCGGTGGCCTGTCGCGGCTCGACTGGTCGGTGCCGGACGGCACCAAGCTTGTCATCCTGGAACTCGGCGCCAACGACATGCTGCGCGGCGTCTCGCCCAGCATTACTGAAAAGAACCTGGACGACATGCTGGCGAAGCTGAAAGCGCGCAAGATCGCCGTGCTTCTGGCCGGCATGCGCGCCGCCCCCAATCTCGGCGCCGACTACCAGACCGCCTTCGATGCGATCTATCCGAAGCTGGCCGGGAAATACGATGTGCCGCTCTATCGGTTCTTTCTCGATGGCGTTGCCGGACAGTCCGGCCTGCAGCTGGAGGACGGCTTGCACCCCAACCCGAAAGGCGTCGATGCAATGGTCGAGCGCATCCTGCCGACCGTGGAAAAGGCAATTGCAGCGGTCGAGGGCGGCGCCTGAGGCCGGACATTCGCTCCTGGCGCGACCTTCCGTAAGGTAAACATTAGGGAAAGCCTGCGACCAACAAACCACTTGCCCCGCTTTAATATCGATGATTCGGTAGGGGCATAGTTCGATTCGAGGAAGGGAGGCTCACCATGCCGCGTCTTTTCACCGCCCTCGAAATGCCGCGTGACGCCGCGCTTTCGCTGTCCCTTTTGCGGGGCGGCCTGCCCGGGGCCCGCTGGATCGATGTCGAAAACTACCACATGACGCTGCGCTTCATCGGCGATGTCGAAGGCCATGTCGCTGACGAGATCGCCAACGCGCTCGACCGGGTTCACCGCCCATCCTTCTCGCTGACGCTGTCCGGGGTCGGTGCCTTCGGCCAGAAAAAGCCGCACGCCGTCTGGGCCGGCGTTTTCGCCTCGCCCGACCTTTCCGCCCTGCAAGGCGAGATCGACCGCATCTGCCAGCGGCTCGGCCTGCCGGCAGACCCGCGCAAATTCACACCGCATGTGACGCTGGCGCGCTTGCGCAATTCGAGCCCGCTCGACGTCGCGCAATATCTGTCGGCGCGGGGCAATTTCTCGACGCTGCCGTTCCGCGTCGGCCGCTTCGTGCTGATGTCGTCGCGCGATTCGGTCGGCGGCGGCCCCTACATCGTCGAGGAAGCCTGGCCGCTGTCCGGCGCCGATGCGCGCTCCTCAAGCAGCTTTGCCAGCGCCTCCGACGCTTCGCGGATCATGCGGTAGACCGAAGCGAAGGCTTCCGCCCCGTCGTAATAGGGATCCGGCACGTCGCGGGCTTTTCCCTGCGCGAACTCCGCCAGCAGATGGATGCGTTCGCCGGCACCGGCCGGCGCCATCACCTTCAGGTCTCGGACATTCTGCCGGTCCATACCGAGGATCAGGTCGAAGCGGGCAAAATCCTCCGGCCGGACCTTGCGCGCCCGCTGCCCGGAAATGTCGATGCCGTGGCGGGCAGCGACCGCGACCGAGCGCGGGTCGGGGGCTTCGCCGAGGTTCCAGCCGCCCGTCGCCGCAGAATCCAGCACAATGTCGAGGCCGCGTTCCGCCAGCACGGCGCGAAACACGCCCTCGGCGAGTGGCGAGCGGCAAATGTTGCCAAGGCAGACGAACAGAATGGAATTTATCGGCTTTACGTTCATTCGATATGCGCCGTTTGTGCATTTGGAACCCCAAAACGCAAGGCATGTTTGGGTAACTTGCCTTATGGTGGGATCAAAATCGGGATAGCACGGGAAATCATCATGACGAGAGAAAAACTCAGCACGGACGCCATCGCCGCAGCACTGGCCGAACTGGGCGGCTGGTCGCTGGCCGCGGACGGCGCTTCCATCAAACGCAGCTTCGTCTTCAAGAATTTTTCCGAAGCCTTCGCCTTCATGACCCGCGTCGCTTTGGCCGCGGAGAAGATGGACCATCACCCCGACTGGTCGAATGTCTACAAGACGGTGGACGTGACGCTGAACACCCATGATGCCGGCGGCGTCACTGCGCTCGACATCGCGCTGGCCAAGAAGATGAACGGGTATTTCGGCGGCTGACAGCCCAGCGTCGCAACGGGCCAGTGCCGGCAAATCGGGGTCATCCTCTTGCAGCGGGGTTCGGCTTTCACCACATTTTCCCGTGCCGGCCGCGCGCAACACGGTGCGCGAAAGCCAGCAGAGGAGACATTGATGGCGCAACAACCCGGTTTTGATTTCTTCGGCTTCGGCAACAGACTGGGCGATGAAAGCGAAGTGCGCGCGAAATTCTGGCGCACGGCCAAGAAGGCGGCGCGGCAGATACCCTTCATGGAAGAGGTGGTCGCTGCCTATTATTGCGCGCTCGACAAGAAGACGCCTTTGCGCGCCAAGGGCATATTGCTCGCCGCGCTCGGCTATTTCGTACTGCCGGTCGACGTCATCCCCGATTTCGTCCTCGGCCTCGGCTTCACCGACGACATCGCTGTGCTGACCGCAGCGATCACTGCCGTCAGCGCCCATATCACGCCTGCCCACCGACAGGCCGCCAAAGAGGCGATCGCCGACAAGAGCTGAACCGGCGGCCGTCCCATCAGCGAACTTGTTTTTCAGAAATCCGGCGTTCAAACAGGGCGATAGCGGCTTGGCTTCGGGTTCCGCTGCGGCCGTTGAAAAAGTCAAACTCTTGCCGCTTTCGTGGCCTCCAAGTCGCCGCAGGGACATTGCGAAAGCCGTTTTTCAACAAGCGGCACGGAAATGGCGGTGGTTTCCATGGGTGAATGTCCTTTTCCAGGGGAAATTCACCGTTTGGTAACCCAGATTAAATCAAAATGAAGCGACGGGCAGGACGCCAAGCCGGCCTGCCCCCGCACCATTTGGAATACGGGAAAAACGATGCGCGGATTGATTGCACTAGTCTCGAGCCTGGTCCTGGTGGCCTCTGCAGCGCCGGCGCTGGCGCAGCAGGCGACCAAGATCGGCCAGCACAACGCCTGGGGCACCTACAGCTATCAGGCGCAGGGCGGCAAGGTCTGCTACGTCCTGACCGTGCCGACCGACAAGCAGCCGCCGACGCTCGACCATGGTGACATGTTCTTCTTCGTCAGCCAGCGGCCGGGACAGCAGGTGTCCTACGAGCCGCAATTCATCGCCGGCTACACCTTCCAGGAAGGCTCCAAGGCCACCGTCACCATCGACAAGAAGTCGTTCTCGATGTTCACCCGCGGCAAGTCGGCCTGGGTGGAGAACGCCGCCGAGGAGCCGGTGCTGATCGCCGCAATGAAGACCGGCACCGACATGAAGGTGTCGGCCAAGTCCGGCCGCGGCAACACGACAACCTATGTGTTTTCGCTGAAGGGCATCTCGGCCGCGTTGTCGTCCATCGCCAAGTGCAAATAGAGCCGTTGGAGCTGCAGCTTGTCGGTTGAAGACATTGATGCTGCGATCCTCAGTTTCGCGCTGACGCGATGGCAGAAGACCGCCATGATTATCGTTAAATCGGAACAGGGCCTTCGCGCGTCGAAAATCGAGGCGTCTGTCGACGACATAGCAGAACGCATTTACGCCCTCGCATCTCAAGGCCGTCTTGAAGGCCAAGGCGACCTTTCCCTGTGGCGCCATAGTGAAGTTCGCCTCCCGGAAGCGCAGCCTGGAAAATAGGCGCGGCGCTCCCCGCATGACTCTGCCTCCAACCTGTGCTATGCGCCGCGCTTCTTTTCGGCACGATGGATGAAATCGGCCGCAATTCGCTTATATTGGCGCTGATATGACCCTTTCCTTCGATCTCACCACTGAGGGCGCACGCGATGCGTTGCGCGCCCGTGCCACATCGGCCGAGAAGCCGTCGCTGGTCGGCCTGACCCGGGCCGAACTCGGCGAAGCCCTCATCAGTGCCGGCATCGTGCCCGAGCGCCAGGCGAAAATGCGCGCCCAGCAGCTGTGGCACTGGATGTATGTGCGCGGTGTCTCCGATTTCGCCGGCATGTTCAACATCTCCAAGGATTTGCGCGGCGAGCTCGACAAGCATTTCACCGTCGCCCGGCCTGAAATCGTCGAGGAACAGATTTCGTCCGACGGCACGCGCAAGTGGCTGTTCCGCTTTCCGCCGCGCGGCGCCGGCCGTCCGGTCGAGATCGAGACCGTCTACATCCCCGAGGAAGGCCGCGGCACGCTGTGCATCTCCTCGCAGGTCGGCTGCACGCTGACCTGCTCGTTCTGCCACACCGGCACGCAGAAGCTGGTGCGCAATCTGACTGCCGAGGAAATCCTGGCGCAATTGCTCACCGCCCGCGACCGGCTCGGCGATTTCCCCGACCGCGACACGCCCGACGGCGCCATCGTGCCGGCCGAGGGCCGCAAAGTGTCCAACATCGTCATGATGGGCATGGGCGAGCCGCTCTACAATTTCGAGGCGGTGAAGAAGGCGCTGCTGATCGCCTCCGACGGCGACGGGCTTTCGCTGTCCAAGCGCCGCATCACGCTGTCGACCTCTGGTGTGGTGCCGGAAATCCTGCGCACCGGCGAAGAAATCGGCGTCATGCTGGCGATCTCGCTGCACGCCACCAATGACGACCTGCGCGACCTCCTGGTGCCGATCAACAAGAAGTACCCGCTGAAGGAACTGATCGCGGCGTGCCGCGCCTATCCCGGCCTGTCCAACGCCAAGCGCATCACCTTCGAATATGTGATGCTGAAGGACGTCAACGATTCCATCGAGGATGCCAAGGGGCTGATCAAGCTGCTCAAGGGCATTCCGGCCAAGATCAATTTGATCCCGTTCAACCCGTGGCCGGGCACCAACTATCAGTGCTCCGACTGGGAAACGATCGAGAAGTTTGCCGATTACATCAACAATGCCGGCTACGCTTCGCCGATCCGTACGCCCCGCGGCCGCGACATCCTCGCGGCCTGCGGCCAGCTCAAGTCGGACTCCGAACGCATGCGCAAGGTCGACCGGCTGGCGCTGGAAGCGATGATGATTGCGGGGCACGGCGAGGCGTGAGCCGCGTCATCGCCTATCTCGTCCGCTTCGCCGTCATCCTGTTCGGCTATATCGTCGCCTCGCTGGCGGCGAGCGCCTTTCTCAACGTCCTGTTCCTGGCCTCGCTCGGTTACGCGCCGGAACATGCCCATCCGACGGCAACCGCATCGCTGTATTTCTCGATCCCCTTCGTGGCGCTGTTCATCGCTTATTTCGCCTTCATGCCGGCGGCCATCGTCATCTTGATCTCGGAGATACTCAGCCGCCGCGACTGGCTGTTCTATGCGCTTGCGGGCGGCATCGTGGCTGCGGTGTTCCTCGGCTTCGTCCACCAGAATGCCGATATCAATTTCGATGTCACCGATCCGCGCGCCATCGCCGCCGTGATCGGCTGCGGCATGGTCGGCGGCATCTTCTACTGGCTTTCCGCCGGCCGCTGGGCCGGAAGCTGGTGGCAGGCGGCTACTTCGCCTGAGCGGTCAGAATCTTGAGCGCGAAGGCCGAAAACACCCCGGCAAAGAGATAGTCGACCACCCGCGTCACGCGCGGGCTGGCCTTCATCGCCGCCGAAAACTTTTCCGCGGCAAACACCATCGGCGTCGTCACCGGGATCGACAGCACGATGAACATGACGCCGAGGAAAAACAGTTGTCCCGGCGCGTTCGGGTCATGTGCCGAGACGAATTGCGGCAGAAACGTCATGAAAAACAGGATGATCTTTGGGTTGAGCAGATTGACGCCGAGCCCGGCGACCCAGCTGCGGAACAGCGAAATCTCAGGGCCGCTCTTCTTCTGCGGCGAGAACGCCGAGCCTTTGGCGAGCGCCTGCCAGGCGAGGAAGACGAGATAGGCGGCACCGAAGATTTTCAGCACGAGGAAGGCCATCGGCGAAGCCACGATCAGAGCCGAGATGCCGACCGCCACCAAAGTGGTGTGGATCAGTGTGCCGGTGAGCGCCCCGGCCAACGAGGCAAAGCCGGCGGCGCGGCCCTGGCTCAGCGTGCGCGAGACGAACAGCGTCATGTCAGGCCCCGGCGTGATCGCCAGGATCATGGTGGCGATGGCGAACGGGATCAGCGTCGTGGTGTCGGGAATGATGGACATTGGTGGCCCCAAGGCAGAGCATCGGACTCAAAAGTGGAAGCCGGTTTTGGGAGAATCCGATGCTTAAACAAGAAGGAAGCACAGCCTATAGCGCAGGCCCCGCGCCCAGGCCAGCTTCTGTCAGCCGCAGCATCTGGTCCAGCCTTGATCGGCGTTCGTCCCTTGCGTTGGCCAGAAAGCCCGTGATACCTCGCCCGCGAAGAACCCTTGTCGCGGAACCGCCAACAATGTCGAAGACCAAAGACGTCAAGAAGGTCGTGCTCGCCTATTCCGGCGGCCTCGACACCTCCATCATCCTGAAATGGCTGCAGACCGAACTCGGCGCCGAAGTCGTCACCTTCACCGCCGATCTCGGCCAGGGCGGCGAATTGGAGCCGGCACGCAAGAAGGCCGAGATGATGGGCATCAAGGATATCCGTGTCGTCGATGTCCGCGAGGAGTTCGTGTCCGACTTCGTCTTCCCGATGTTTCGCGCCAACGCCGTATACGAAGGCACCTATCTGCTCGGCACCTCGATCGCCCGGCCGCTGATCTCCAAGCACTTAGTCGAGATTGCCAAAGAAACCGGCGCCGACGCGATTGCCCACGGCGCCACCGGCAAGGGCAACGACCAGGTCCGCTTCGAGCTTTCGGCCTATGCGCTGAACCCCGACATCAAGGTCATTGCGCCGTGGCGCGACTGGTCGTTCAAGTCGCGCACCGACCTGATCAACTTCGCCGAGCAGCACCAGATCCCGGTGGCGAAGGACAAGCGCGGCGAGGCACCCTTCTCGGTCGATGCCAACCTCTTGCACTCCTCTTCCGAGGGCAAGGTGCTGGAAGACCCGTGGAGCGAACCGCCGGAATTCGTCCACCAGCGCACCGTCTCGCCGATGGACGCGCCGGACAAGGTCACCGAGATCGAGATCGAATTTTTGAAGGGCGATCCGATCGCGCTCAACGGCAAGAAGCTGTCGCCGGCTGCGATGCTGACGGCCCTCAACGATCTTGGCCGCGACAACGGCATCGGCCGGCTCGACCTGGTCGAGAACCGCTTCGTCGGCATGAAGTCGCGCGGCGTCTACGAGACGCCCGGCGGCACCATCCTGATCGTCGCCCACCGCGCCATCGAATCGATCACACTCGACAGGGGTGCAGGCCACCTCAAGGACGAGTTCATGCCGCGCTATGCCGAGCTGATCTACAACGGCTTCTGGTTCTCGCCCGAACGGCTGATGCTGCAGGCGATGATCGACAAGAGCCAGGAAGATGTCGAAGGCACGGTGCGCCTGAAACTCTACAAGGGCAATGTCATGGTCACCGGCCGCAAGTCGAAGAAGACGCTCTATTCGGACGCATTGGTCACCTTCGAGGACGACCGCGGCGCCTACGACCAGAAGGACGCCGCCGGTTTCATCCGCCTCAACGCGTTGCGACTGAGGACACTTGCGGCACGCAACCGCAAGGGTTGAGCCCAACTACTATTCCAGGAAAACCCGGCGGAGACGCCGGGTTTTTATTTGGCATCTCTAATATACGAAAGTCAAACCAGCCAAGATTGATGCTGTTGACCTTTTAAAGGCTTCATCTAAATTCCTTCGCGGGACCGGGGGATTCTGATAGTGAAAAAAGCCATTTTTCTTCTGCTTGCGGCGGTCATCGTTTTTACCGGAGGCCAGTCCTCGCAGGCGGCCGCGAAACGCGAGCAGAATTCAGATGGGTGCATCTCCGCCGTCCATTTATGGAGCATCTCGTTCAAGCACGAAATCGCCTCTTTCATGGGCGTCTCGCAGGAGCGCATGCCGGCCTTGTTCTGCCAGCGCCTTGGCGAAGGGATACGCAGCGGGCGGATCAGCTACTCCGACTTGAACCGGCTGCAGCTCGACCAATCGACCGAAATCTGGCTGGTCATCAAGGGCAAGTCAAAGGCTGCGGCGCGAGCCCCGGCGCCGCGGAACTCCAGATTCCGTACCTGCTCAAATGTTATTACGGGCTCCTTCGAGGTTGCCGCTTCCGAGAAATGCCCCTTGGGCGGCAGCTACTCGCAAGCTGCCGGAGTCCCGACGGTGATCGAGGGTAGGCCAAAGGCGGCTCCTCCAACGCCCAGGAACTCCAAGTTCCGTACCTGCTCGAACCTTTACGGCGGCTCCTTCGAGGTTCCCGCTTCGAAGAGATGCCCCGTGGCCGGTGGTTACGTGGACAACTGAGAACCCAGGGGGCTCGCCGCTCTTGGCGTGCCACACGCACCGACAAAAAAGCCCGGCACATGGCCGGGCTTTCCGTTGAATGGGATTGTCGCTCAATCGCCGTCGATCGCGTCGGCGATCTGGGCGATGGCCTGCTGGTAGACGCTGGCGGAATTCCAGCCGGCAATTGCGCCCATATTTGCGCTTGCACTGGCACCCGCCCGCCAGCCATGAGCCTTGAGGAAGTTGGCGGTGGACGCCAGCGCGGTCGCCTTGTCGCGCAGATTTGCGTTGCCGACGCCATACTTCAGGACATTGCCGGGCAGGAACTGCGTATGGCCGATCTCGCCATGCGCGGCACCCACCGACGAGGCGCTCAGCGCACCGCGATCGACCAGTTTCAGCGCCGCAATGGCATGCGGGTAGAAGAACCCCGGGCGGCGGCAATCATAGGCAAGCGTGAGAATGGCCGAGACCGTGTTCTGGTTGCCCAGGGAGGCACCGAAGCCGGTCTCCATGCCCCAGATGGCGAGCAGCACGCCCGGCGAGACGCCGTAATTGCTCTCGATCCTCTCGAACATGGCCGCGTTCGACTTCTTCAGCGCACGGCCCTTGGAAATGATCGCAGCCCCGCCACGACGCTTCATGAAAGCATCCACCGAGCCGCTGAACGCCTTGTGGATGGCGCGGTCGACGGAGATCGTCTTGGTCGCGTAGTTGGCACCGGCCAGAGCGGCCAGGCCCTTGGGGCCGACGCCTTCAGACCTGGCCTCTGCGGCGAACTCCGGCTTCCACGCCTCGAAACCCGCGCCGGTCTTGCCGCAGCTGGCCGCCGCCTGCGCGCCCGTCGCCAGCGCAAGCACCGCCACCACCGTGGCCGCAAAAATCTTTCCCTTGGCAAACAATGCCATGCTTCTCTCCTGATTGCCTGAATCACGTCCCGGTTGTGAACTTGCCAGTGAAACGCGCCATTGTCACCGTACGCCCGGCGCTGTGCTGGCCAATGCAGCGGAATTTGCCTACGATCAAGTGCTTATTGTGGCGGGGAAACCATGGAAGACGTTGATGTCGTCATCATCGGCGCCGGTTCAGCGGGCTTAGCTGCTGCCAGGACCATTCGTGCCGCAGGCCTTTCCTTCAAGCTGCTGGAAGCCATGGGCCGCATCGGCGGGCGCGCCTGGACCAGCGACCAGCATTTCGGCATCCCGTTCGACATTGGCTGCGCCTGGCTGCATGCGGCCGACCGCAATCCCTATTTTCCCGAGGCGCAAGCCGCCGGCTGGACGCTGCATCACCACGACATGAATGTCGACCATCTCTACTACCGTCAGCGCAAGGCGAGCGAGCAGGAGGAGGCCGAGATGAAGGCCGCCGATGCGCGGCTGTTCGAGCTGCTGGCCACGCATCAGGTCGAAGAGGGCGACGACGACCGGCTTTCGACGCTGCTCGCCAAGGGCCAGGCGCCGCGCGCCGCCGCCACTTTCGCCGGACCGATGGATTTCGGCGCCGACGAGGACGAGATCTCGATCCGCGACTTCCAGGCCGCCGCGGATCTCGACCCGAACTATTTCAGCAAGGAAGGCTTCGGCGCGCTGGTCGCCCGCTTCGGCGCTGACCTGCCGGTTGAACTGTCGACGCCGGTGCGCAAGATTCTGTGGGATGTGCCGGGCGTCGCCTGCGTCACCGATCGCGGTACCGTGCGCGCCAAGGCGGTGATCGTTACCGCCTCGCCGGCCGTGCTCGCCTTCGAGGAGATCGAATTCTCGCCTGCACTTCCCGACGCGCATTTTGGCGCCTTCTTCGACCTGCCGATGGGCATGCTGACCAAGCTGCCGGTGGAGATCCGCGGCACTAGGCTCGGCCTGGAGCCCTTCGACGACCTGTTGATCGAACGCATGGCGCGGCACGACATCTATTTCCTGTGCTTTCCCTTCGACCTCGATCTGATGGTCGGTTTCGTCGGCGGCGACTTCGCCTGGGAAATGTCGGCGGCGGGCGAGGCTGCCGGCATCGACTTCGTCGTCGACCGGCTGTGCGGCATTTTCGGCAGCGACACCAGAAAGCATGTGGCGCGCGCCATGATGACCAATTGGGGTGAAGAGCGCTTCGTGCGCGGCGCCTATGCGGCGGCCCGCCCCGGACGCTCGCACGCCCGCGCGACGCTGATGCAGCCGGTGGCGGAAAAGATCTTCTTCGCCGGCGAGCATCTGGCCGGACCGCTGATCCAGACCTGCGGCGGCGCGCGCCTGTCGGGTGAGAACGTGGCGCGGCAGGTGATCGCCCGGCTGGCCGTGAAATAGCCCCGGCAAAGGGGAACGCCCGCCGGTCACTGGCGTTTTGGGCCGCGCGCCGCGCGTACCATATAACTGCCGTGACGATTTGAGGCCAAGATGAAACTGTTCGACTGTCCGCATTGCGGCCACCGGCTCTATTTCGAGAACGCGCAGTGCCTGAGCTGCTCGAACCTCGTGCTCTACGACCCGGAGCATGCGCGCTTTGCCTTGTCTGGTGTCGACGACATCTTCCACTGCACCAACGCCGATGAATGCGCCTGCAACTGGATGGCCGAGCCGGGCCACCCCTTCTGCCGCGCCTGCGTGCTGAACCAGCTGATCCCCAACCTCTCCGTCGACGGCAACCGCCGCCGCTGGATCCGCGTCGAGGCGGCCAAGAAGCGCGCCATCTATTCGCTGCTCGCCTTCGGTCTGCCGGTGGCGCCCAAGCAGGCCCCCGGCGACGAGATCGGCCTTGCCTTCGACTTTCTGGCCGATCCGATCGGCGGCGGTCCCGGCGGCGAACGCATCCTGACTGGCCACGACAACGGCCTGATCACCCTCAATGTCGCTGAGGCGGACTCGGCCGAGCGCGAGCGACGGCGCGTTGAGATGGGCGAGAACTACCGCACGCTGCTCGGCCATTTCCGCCATGAGCTCGGCCACTATTATTGGGACCGGCTGATCCGCGACGACCCGCAACGGCTTGACGCCTTCCGGGCGCTGTTCGGCGACGAGCGCGCCGATTACGAACAGGCGCTGCAGACCTACTACGCCAATGGCGCGGCGCCCGACTGGCAGCAGAACCACATCTCGGCCTATGCGACATCGCATCCGTGGGAGGACTGGGCGGAGACCTGGGCGCACTATCTGCACATCACCGACACGCTGGAGATGGTGCACGCGCTGAACTTTCCGCTCGGCCAGCTGGAGACGATGGAGGCCAATGTGCTGCCGCAGGGCGACACCGGCGGCCGCCTGCAGCCCGCCCCGGCCGAGCCTGAAGCCGTGCCCGAGCCGTTCGAAAAGATTCTCGCCCGCTGGCTGGTGCTGTCGGAAGCCTCCAACTCCATCAACCGCTGCATGGGCCTGCCCGACCTCTATCCCTTCGTCATTTCTGACGTGACGGCGCAGAAACTCGCCTTCGTACATGGGCTTCTGACGGGTTTGCCGAAAGAAACCGGAACAAATCGTGAGCCGGCACAGGCATTTTAGCCGGAACGCATGCGCTCTGTTTTCGTTTGGGGTCGCGAGGGGACCATGAAAACGGAGAGAAACCATGAGACGCATACTGTTTCCGGCCGTCGCCGGGGCGCTTGTCGCCATGTCGGGTGCGGCATTGGCCGATACCGCCGTCTCGGCCGTCGCCGATCTTAATGTGCGCGCCGGCCCCGGCCCGCAATATCCGGTGATCGGTGTGCTTGCCGCCGGCCAGTCGGCGACGCTCAATGGCTGCATCGAAAACAGCAAATGGTGCACCATCGCCGAAGCCGGCGGCCAGGGCTGGGTCTATTCCGATTATGTGACGGCCGATTTCGGCGGCAGCCGCGTCGTGCTGACACGCCGCCCCGCCGACGCCGCCATCACCGTCGTTGCACCGCCGCAGGATGATTATCCCGACACCTATACCGGCGCGATCCTTTCCGACGACGGCCCCATCGACGCCATCGACAGGCCGCCGGCGGAAGTCGGCACCTATGTCAGCACGCACCGGCTCGACCCGGTCTATCTCGACGGCGAGGTGGTGACAGGTGCTACCTTGCCCGACACCGTCGAACTGCGCGAAATCCCCGATTATCGCTACCGCTATGTCTATGTGAACGGCCAGCCTGCGCTGGTCGACCCGCAGACACGGCGCATCATGTACGTCGTGCGCTGATTGAGTCCCCGAAGGCGGTCCCCATCCGGCGGCCGCCTTCTCCCCGGTGTCGGCCCGGCCAGGCCGGTTGGAGCTGCTCTGTCGATCTCGGCCTTCCTGGCCTTGCTCTCGACGGCGAGGTCATAGCTCGCCTGCATGTTCATCCAGAACCCCGTCACGGAACGGATTATTCCGCACTGCAGCGAACGTTGCGCCGGCTTCGAGCCGGCCCCTAATCGATTGAAGCAATCGCCGGCCTTTTTGTCAGACTAAATGACGTTTCCAAAACGATTTTCTGGCTTTGACGCGGTGCAAAAAGAGCATTAGAAACCGGCTGTCTGAAGTCATACATGAAGGCGGCAACGCCGCATTCCATCGCGGCTCCGGACTTCGAACTGGGGCAGCCATGAGCAAATCACCAGCCACCCGAACCGCCAGACGTGAACGGCCGCTCTCGCCGCATCTGACGATCTACCGCCCGCCGATCACCATGACGATGTCGATCATCCATCGCATCACCGGCGGGGCGCTGTATTTCGGCACGCTCCTGGTCGCGGCCTGGCTGATGGCGGCGGCGAGTTCGCAAGCGACTTTCGATTGGGTCAACTGGGCCTTCGGCACCTGGCTCGGCCGCCTCATCCTGTTCGGCTACACTTGGGCGCTGATGCACCATATGCTGGGTGGCGTGCGCCATCTCGTCTGGGACACGGGCGCCGGGCTCGAGAAACATACGGCATCGAAGATCGCCTGGACGACGCTCGCCGGCTCGGTTGCGCTCACGCTGCTGATCTGGGTTGCCGGCTATATGGCGCGGGGAGCCCTGTGATGAGCGGCAGCAACAACGACATGCGCACGCCGCTGGCGAAAGTCCGTGGTCTCGGCTCGTCCCACGAGGGGACACAGCATTTCTGGCGCCAGCGGCTGACGGCGCTCGCCAACATTCCACTGACACTGTTCTTCGTCGGCTTCCTCATCGCGCTCAACGGCGCCGGCTATACCGAGGTGCGGGCAGCGCTGGCCAATCCGTTCGTGGCGCTGGTGATGATCCTTTTCCTGATTTCCGGGCTTTACCATATGCGGCTCGGCATGCAGGTGATCATCGAGGACTATGTGATCAGCGAAGGCCTGAAGCTGCTGACGATCGCGCTCAGCACATTTTTCACCATAGCGGTCGGCGTCGCCTCGATCTTCGCCCTGCTCAAGCTCGCATTCGGAGGCTGAGTTGGCCAAGGACGCAAAATCAGCCAACCCGGCATCGGCCTACACCTATGTCGACCACAAATTCGACGTGGTGGTCGTCGGCGCCGGCGGCGCCGGCCTGCGCGCCACCCTCGGAATGGCCGAACAGGGCCTGCGCACCGCCTGCATCACCAAGGTGTTCCCGACCCGGTCGCACACGGTGGCGGCGCAGGGCGGCATTGCTGCTTCGCTTGCCAACATGGGCCCCGACAACTGGCAATGGCATCTCTTCGACACCGTCAAGGGTTCGGACTGGCTGGGCGACATCGATGCGCAGGAATACATGGTCCAGCAGGCGCCGGCCGCCGTCTACGAGCTCGAACATTACGGCGTGCCGTTCTCGCGCACCGAAGAGGGTAAGATTTATCAGCGGCCGTTCGGTGGCATGATGATGAATTTCGGCGAAGGCCCGCCGGTGCAGCGCACATGCGCCGCCGCCGACCGTACCGGCCATGCCATGCTGCACACGCTCTATGGCCAGTCGCTGAAGCACAACGCGCAGTTCTTCATCGAGTATTTCGCGCTCGACCTGATCATGGAGCCGGACGGCACCTGCACCGGCGTCGTCGCCTGGAACCTCGATGACGGCACCATCCACCGCTTCTCGGCCAAGATGGTGGTGCTGGCGACCGGCGGCTATGGCCGCGCCTATTTCTCGGCCACCTCGGCGCACACCTGCACCGGCGATGGCGGCGGCATGGCCTCCCGCGCCGGCCTGGCGCTGCAGGACATGGAGTTCGTGCAGTTCCATCCGACGGGCATCTACGGCGCGGGCTGCCTGATCACCGAGGGCGCGCGCGGCGAGGGCGGCTATCTCGTCAATTCCGAGGGCGAGCGCTTCATGGAGCGCTATGCGCCGTCGGCCAAGGACCTTGCCTCGCGCGATGTGGTGTCGCGCTGTATGACGCTGGAAATCCGCGAAGGCCGCGGCGTCGGTCCGAAGAAGGATCATATCTTCCTGCATCTCGACCATCTCGACCCGGCCGTCCTGCATGAGCGGCTGCCCGGCATTTCGGAATCGGCCAAGATCTTCGCTGGCGTCGACCTGACCAAGGAACCGATCCCGGTGCTGCCGACGGTGCACTACAATATGGGCGGCGTGCCGACCAACTACTGGGGCGAAGTGCTCAATCCCACGGCCGAAAATCCAGATCAGGTGTCACCCGGGCTGATGGCCGTCGGCGAGGCCGGCTGCGCCTCCGTGCACGGCGCCAACCGGCTTGGCTCGAACTCGCTGATCGATCTGGTCGTGTTCGGCCGCGCGGCGGCGATCAGGGCCGGCCAGGTGATTGACCGCAACTCGGCGATCCCTTCGCCCAACGAAGCCTCGGTTGGGAGGATCATGGATCGTTTCGACCGGTTGCGCCACGCCAACGGTTCGACGCCAACCGCCGTTCTGCGCGAGAAGATGCAGAAGGCGATGCAGGAAGACGCGGCGGTGTTCCGCACCCAGGAATCGCTGGACAGTGGCTGCAAGCGCATTTCGCAGATCTGGACCGAGCTCAAGGACATCAAGGTGTTCGACCGCTCGATGATCTGGAACTCCGACCTGGTCGAGACGCTGGAGCTGGAAAACCTGATGGCCAACGCTATCACCACCGTCTATGGCGCCGCGGCGCGCAAGGAGAGCCGTGGCGCGCATGCGCGGGAAGATTTTTCGGCGCGCGACGACGCGACCTGGCGCAAGCACACGCTCGCGCGGCTCAACGAGGCCGGCGAGGTGGAACTGAGCTATCGGCCGGTGCACACCGAACTGCTGCTCAAGGAAGCCGACGGTGGTATCAACCCGGCCAAGATCGCGCCGAAGGCCAGGGTGTATTGACGATGGCGCTGGCGGCCTCTGGATATTCGGGCACGCCCCTTCCGGCCAAGCTCGGCCTGAAGGACGGCATGACCGCCGCCTTCATCGCGCTGCCCCACGACCTCGACGATCTCGCCGACGCCGTTGACTTCGCTCAAGTCGACAGGCTGCCGGACTGGTCGGAGATTTCGGGTATTCGCCAGAAATATGATGCCGTTCATGCCTTCGCCCGGCGGCGTGCCGAGATTGAGGACCGCCTGGTCGATATCGAGGCGGCCATCAAGCGCGAGGGCATGGTCTGGGTCTCCTGGCCGAAGAAGGCATCGAAAGTGCCGACCGACGTCACCGAGGGCGTCGTTCGCGCCGAGGCGCTGAAGCTCGATCTTGTCGACGTCAAGGTCGCCGCCGTGAATGAAATCTGGTCCGGGCTGAAGCTCGTCATCCGAAAGGACCGCAGGTAATGGTCGAACTGACGCTCCCCAAGAATTCGCAGATCAAGCAGGGCAAGACCTGGCCGAAGCCGGAGGGCGCCACCAATTTGCGCGAGTACCGCATCTATCGCTGGTCGCCGGACGATGACGAGAACCCGCGCATCGACACCTATTTCGTCGACATGGACGATTGTGGGCCGATGGTGCTCGACGCGCTGCTGTGGATCAAGAACAAGATCGACCCGACGCTGACCTTGCGCCGCTCCTGCCGCGAAGGCATTTGCGGCTCCTGCGCCATGAACATCGACGGCTCCAACACGCTGGCCTGTACCAAGGGCTGCGACGACATTTCCGGCGCGGTCAAGGTCTATCCGCTGCCGCATATGCAGGTGGTCAAGGACCTGGTGCCCGACCTCACCAATTTCTACGCCCAGCACGCATCGATCCAGCCCTGGCTGAAGACGGTGTCGCCGGAGCCGGCTAAGGAATGGCTGCAGAGCCACGAAGACCGCGAGAAACTCGACGGGCTCTACGAATGCATCTTGTGCGCCTGCTGCTCGACCTCGTGCCCGAGCTATTGGTGGAATGGCGACCGCTATCTCGGCCCGGCAACGCTACTGCAGGCCTATCGCTGGCTGATCGACAGCCGCGACGAGGCCAAGGGCGAGCGGCTCGACAATCTCGAAGACCCGTTCCGCCTCTATCGCTGCCACACCATCATGAACTGCGCGCAGACCTGTCCCAAGGGGCTGAACCCGGCCAAGGCGATTGCCGAGATCAAGAAGATGATGGTGGAGCGGCGGGTATAGCGAGCCGATCATTATGACAGATACCGAATTGCCCGTTCTTTCTCCCGTCGAAGCCCGTGTGCTCGGCTGCCTGATCGAGAAGAAGGAGCTGACGCCTGACGTCTACCCGCTGACGCTGAATGCGGCTCTTGCCGCCGCCAACCAGAAGACGGCGCGCGAGCCTGTGATGGCGCTGGAGCAGACGGAGGTGCACCGCGGGCTGAAGCTGCTCGAGCAGAAGGGGCTGGTGCGGCAGATGTTCGGCTCGCGCGTCGAGCGCTACGAGTATCAGATGGCGCAGCGTTTCTCACTGACCACGCCGCAGACCGCGTTGGTCGGTCTGCTCCTGTTGCGCGGACCACAGACGGCGCATGAGCTGTTGGCGCGAGCCGAGCGCATGGCGCGTTTTTCGTCGATCGAGGATCTGCGGGCCGAACTCGACATGCTGATCGGCCGTAGGCCGCCGCTGATCCAAGAGATACCGCGCGGGCCGGGCCAGCGCGAGGACCGTTTTGTGCATCTGCTTGCTGGACCGGTGGATGTCGCTGCGCTGTCGGCGCAGCGGAGCGCGCATGTCATGCCTGCTTCCGATCTGGAAGCGAGGGTGGAATCGCTCGAACAGGAAGTGGCAGCACTCCGCGCCCGGCTCGACGCGTTGGGTGCCTGATAGTCAGCCGAGACGTTGGCGGGACAGCGCCCCCCTTTGTCCTGCCGGACATCTCCCCCACGAGGGGGGAGATCAGATGTATCGCCGCTTTCGCTAATCTCCGAACGTTTCAGAAAAGGCCGGGCAGCGAAGCTGCTGACCTCCCCCCCTTGCGGGGGGATGCCCAGTAGGGCAGAGGGGGGCGCGACAGATCGCTACCCGAGCAAGATCGCTACTTCACCCCAATTTCGCGTCGAGCGAAACCTTGATCGCGCCCAGCGCCTTCGACACCGGGCACTCTGCCTTGGCCTTCTCGGCCAATTCCTTGAATTTCGCCGCATCGATGCCCGGCACCTTGCCGACCAAAGTGATGGCGCTGCCGGTGATGCCGGTGCCGGGCACCAGCGTCACCACCGCCTTGGCGTCGAGTTCGGTGGCCGGCGTGCCGTTCTCGGCCAGGAAATGCGACAGCTGCATGGCGTAGCAGCCGGCATGCGCGGCGGCGATCAACTCTTCGGGATTGGTGCCGGATTTGCCGCTCTCGTCCTCGAAACGAGCCTTGAACGAATAGGGCGTGCCCTTCAAGGCGCCGCTCTGCGTGTCGAGCGTGCCGTTGCCCTCTTTCAGATTGCCTTTCCAGACGGCGTTTGCGGTACGGTCCATAAAATCCTCCTTGATTGCAGCGATAGCGCCGGCCTGGCGGCGTTCCCTTCAACTATAGCGCGGCGGCAGGGGAAGGCCACCGCGCTGTTTTGGCGTGATTGCGGCGCCGCCGAGCCCTGCCGAATCTTTTTGAAAAAATCTGCGTGCAAAAATGTCGACTTGCATCTGCGCCGACCGTCCTGCGGGCGGCCACGGATTCTCGTGGCGGATGGAGGTACCCATGAACAATCTGTTTTCTGCCCATTGGAACGGCCCCAGCGAAAGGCCGCGAAACATCGACTGCTCGCGACCCTCCGGCTTCGGCCGGCTGCTTTTGGCGATCGCCATCATCGGTCTTGCGGTCTGCGTGCTCGACCACGTCTCCGCCGGCAAGGCTGCAACCGGCACGCTGATCGCCTATGGTTCGTCCGAGCAAGGGAGCTGGAAATGAAATATGTCTGTCTGGTCTATGGCGAGGAAAAAGATCTCCATGCCATGACGCCGCAGCGTCTGGCCAAGCTCGACGCCGATTCGATGGCCTATGACCGGTCGCTGGACCAGCAAGGCAAGCTGATCATCGCGCAGGCGCTGCAATCGGTGAAGACGTCGAAGACGGTCCGGCGGCGCCAGGGCAAGCGGCTGATCACCGACGGCCCCTTTGCCGAGACCAAGGAGCAGTTGCTCGGGTTCGTCATGATCGAGGCCGACACTCTCGAACAGGCGCTGGAGATCGCCGGCGAGATCCCGCTGGCCGAGATCGGCACCATCGAGGTCAGGGCGATCTACGACGTGCCGGGGTCATAGAGTCGCACATCGACGGGCTCATGCAGGCCGGCGGATCATATCCGCCGCCTTCTCGGCGATCATCACCACCGGCGAAGCGGTGTTGCCGGAGACGATGCGCGGCATGATCGAGGCGTCGATGACGCGCAGGCTCTCGACGCCGGCGACGCGCAGGTCCGGGCTGACGACGGCGCGGTCGTCGACGCCCATCCGGCAAGTGCCGACCGGGTGGAAGATCGTCGTCGCGATCGAGCCGATCTGGTGCAGCAGATCATCGTCGGACTGGTGCGCGAGACCGGGCAAGATCTCTTCCGGATGGAAGGCTTCAAGCACCTTGGCGGTCATGATCGAGCGCGCTTGGCGTACCGAGCGCAATGCGATCTCGCGGTCGCGCACCGTGGACAGATAATTCAGCCGGATCTCCGGCTGCACGGCTAGTTCGCGCGTCGTGGCGTGCACCGAGCCGACGCTGTCGGGGCGCAGATTGCAGACCGACATGGTGATCGCCGGGAACGGGTGCAGCGGGTCGCCCAGCCGGTCCGTCGACAGCGGCTGGACATGGTATTCCAGGTCCGGCGTCGCCATCGACGGATCGGATTTGCTGAACATGCCGAACTGGCTCGGCGCCATCGACATCGGGCCAGAGCGGGCAAAGGCATATTGCAGGGCGATGCGCGCCTTGCCGCTCAGGCTGTTGGCAAGGGTGTTGAGGGTCAGCGCCGACGACACTTTGTAGACGGTGCGGATCTGCAGGTGGTCCTGCAGGTTTTCGCCGACATCGAAGCTGGCGTGAACCACATCGATGCCCAATGCGGCGAGGCGGTCCGGCTGGCCGACACCGGAAAGCTCGAGCAGCTTCGGCGTGTTGATCGAGCCTGCCGTCAGCAGCACCTCACTTCCGGCCTTTGCCTCTATGGCTTCGCCGCCCACGAGATAGCGGACGCCTGTCGCCCGCTTGCCGTCGAACAACACCTTCTCGACATGGGCGTTGACGACCAGCCGAAGGCTGGGCCGCCGCAGCGCCGGGCGCAGGAAGGCCTTGGCGGTGTTCCAGCGCACGCCCTTGTTCTGGTTCACTTCGAAGAAGCCGGACCCTTCATTGTCGCCGTCATTAAAATCCTCGCGCGGCATGATGCCGAATTCCTTCGCGGCTTCCTGCACCGTGTTGAGGATCGGCCAGGACAGGCGTTGCCGCGCCACTTTCCATTCGCCGCCGGCGCCATGCAGCTTCGTCTTGCCGCCATGGTGATCCTCGGATTTGAGGAAATAAGGCAGCACATCGTCCCAGCCCCAGCCGACATTGCCCATCTGCCGCCAGCCATCATAGTCCGCCGCCTGGCCGCGCATGTAGATCATGCCGTTGACCGAGGTGCAGCCACCCAGCACCTTGCCCCGGGGATAGACCAGCGAGCGGCCGTTCAGACCTGCTTCCGGGGCGGTCTTCATCATCCAGTCGGTGCGCGGATTGCCGATGCAATAGAGATAGCCGACGGGGATATGCACCCAGTGGTAATTGTCGCTGCCGCCGGCTTCGAGCAGCAGCACGCGTGTGCCCGGGTCTTCGCTCAGGCGATTGGCCAGCACGCAGCCGGCGGTGCCTGCACCGACGATGATGTAGTCGTAGTCGCCATCGAGCCGTTGGGTCATTGCGGTGTTCTACTCGGTCCTGCGGCCTGTTCGGCCAGAACGATCGCAGCGTATCGGCGAGGCCGCAATAGGCGCGATAACGCCTGTTGTATTGATCTCGCATCGGCGGTCCGAACGATCGGCGGCGCGAGGCCCGGGACCTCGGAGTGTGGAAGCTTGAGGGAAACGGCTGTGTTTCTTAACCAGCCGCAATTCTTGCGTGTTGAAGCAACGTCGGAGTTCTCTTATCGTCGCCGGGATTTTCGGGGGAATTTTCGACATGCCTTTCCTGATTGCTCTTCTCGGCGCGCTGGGAGCGGCTGCGTTCTGGTGGTACCGCATGAAGGCCATGAACGACGCCGCGCGCGAGGTGGCCGACGTCGTCGGGCGCGTCCAGGGCAACATCCGCCGCAAGAAGCTGCGCAAGCAGGCGGCGTTGTCACCGCTGACGGCGATCGACGAC
Organism: Mesorhizobium sp. CNPSo 4688; assembly: GCF_057784295.1. Taxonomy (NCBI): domain Bacteria; kingdom Pseudomonadati; phylum Pseudomonadota; class Alphaproteobacteria; order Hyphomicrobiales; family Phyllobacteriaceae; genus Mesorhizobium; species Mesorhizobium sp. CNPSo 4688. The sequence continues at coordinate 320,877 of NZ_JBWLUY010000002.1, read as the reverse complement.
CCGGTCGTGGCGGCGGCAACGCTGATCACTGCCATGGCTGCGGAGCACGGCCCGATCCTGCCGAAGCGCGAAACCGTCATCCGTGAGGTGATTTCGCAGATCGCCGAGAACCAGAAGAAAACCGATGAGGCCGTCGTCTACGCCAAGTGGGCCTCGGCGCAGATCGACGACACGACCATCGTCATCGACAAGCTGGCGCCCTTCCTGCGCGAGCGCCTCGATCCGCACGAGCGGGAGGATCTGCTGCAGATGCTGAACCGCGTCGCGCAAGGTGGCGAGCAGAAGTTCAAGGTCGCCGATCAGCGCATGCTGCGGCTGCGGCAAAAGCTGGGTTTCGAGGTGAACTAGAATTCACGTGCAACATCGGCAAGCCGCCTGCTTCGGCGATTGGCGGATGCATCCCAGCTTCGTCATCCACGGGCGGAGCAGCCGCGAAGCGGCGTCGCGAAGACCCGAGGATCCATTCCGTGACCTCGATCGAAAGATGCAGCGGGGCAGAATAATTCTGTAACCGTTGCAACGCCTTAGCGTCACGGAATGGATCCTAGGGTCTGCGCGCGTCGCTCCGCTCCTTGCTCCGCCCTAGGATGATGAAGCGGGGGACGACGCCAAACCGCTAAATCGCCTCGCCCTTCAATAGCCGCGGCGTGTCGCCGGATAGTCCCGACGCCTGGCGGATGAAGAACTCCTTCAGCCGGGGCATGCGCTCGACGAGGCCGAGGCCGATGTCGCGGAGCTGGCGCAGCGGGCCGATGTCGTTGGAGAACAGCCGGTTCAGCACGTCGGTGGTGACGCCCATCTGCACGGTGTCGAAGCGGCGCCATTGCTGGTAGCGCTCGAGTACGTCGAGCGCACCGATGTCCTGCCCCAGGCGATCGGCCTCGACAATCACTTCGGCCAGCGCCGCCACATCCTTGAAGCCGAGATTGAGGCCCTGGCCGGCGATCGGGTGGATGCCGTGGGCGGCGTCGCCGGCAAGCGCGATGCGTGGGGCGACGAAAGCGCGCGCGATGGTCAGGCCGAGCGGCCAAGCGCGCGGCTTGTCGGTGACGCGGATCTCGCCGAGCTTGAGGCCGAAGCGCAATTCCAGCTCATGCTCGAAGACGAGGTCGTCGCCCGAAACCAGTTTCTCGGCATCCTCGGAGCGTTCGACCCAGACCAGCGATGAACGGTTGGTGCCGTCCTCGGTCGGTTTCAGCGGCAAAGTGGCAAACGGGCCGGCGGGCAGGAAATGCTCCTCGGCGCGGCCATTGTGCGGGCGCTCATGCGCCACCGTGCAGACGATGCCGGACTGGCCGTATTCCCATTTCACCGTCTTGATGCCGGCCATGTCGCGCAATTTCGAATTGACGCCGTCGGCGGCGACCAGCAGCCGCGCCTTCAGTGTCGCGCCGTCGGCCAGATGCACGGTGACGCCGGCGCCGTTCGTGTCGAAGGCGCTGACCGCGACACCTTCGATGATATCGATGCCAAGCTTTTGCGCGCGGCGGCGCAAGGCGCCGTTCAGATCCCGGTTGGCGACCATGTGGGCGAACGGTTCGCCCGGCGCGACCTCGCCGTCGAAGGTGAGGAACACCGGGCGCACCGGATCGGCGGTGCGCGAATCGGTGACGATCATTTCGGTGATGGCTTGCGAGTGGCCGACGATTTCCTGCCAGACGCCGAGCTGGTCGAGCATGCGGCAGGCGGCGGCGGCGATCGCCGAGGCGCGGCCGTCCTGCTGCCAGACGCCGGCAGGGGCTGCATCAACGACGGCGACCGCCAGGTTCGGCCGCGCCTGTTTCAGCGACACGGCCGCGGCGAGGCCGACATAGCCGGCGCCGGCGATCAGCACGTCGAGCGAGTTTTTTGCGTCCGTCTTGCGGTCTGCCATGTCAATTCCTTTCGAAGCCGTGACCGTCCTGCCTCCACGGGGACATTGCGGCCTTGACTGCCCGCCATTCCTGTCGGAAACCGCCATAGCATCTTAAGGCGAGGTCACGAAGCATGACAGCGGCCATGGACGAGCTTCTCAGCATTCTCGACCTCGAGCAGCTGGAACACAATCTGTACCGTGGTCGCAGCCCCAAGCTCGACTGGCAGCGCGTCTTCGGCGGCCAGACCATCGCCCAGGCGCTGGTCGCCGCGCAGCGCACGGTCGAGCCCGAGCGTCATGTGCATTCGCTGCACGGCTATTTCATGCGGCCGGGCGACACCAAGGTGCCGATCGTCTACGAGGTCGACCGCATCCGGGACGGCGGCTCCTTCACCACGCGCCGCGTGGTGGCGATCCAGCATGGCCAGGCGATCTTTTCGCTGGAAGCCTCGTTCCAGCAGGATGAGGTCGGGCTTGAGCATCAACTGCCGATGCCGCGCGACGTGCCGGCGCCCGACAGCCTGTTGTCGCAGCGCGAATTGCTGGGCAAATTCGGCGAGGCGGTGCCGGAAGGCATCAGGCGCTACTGGGAGCGCGACCGGCCGATCGAGATGAAGCCGGTGATGCTGAAACACTACACCAGCCGCGAAAAGCTGGAGCCGCAGCAGAACATCTGGATCCGCACCACCGGCCCGGTGCCGGCCGACCGCGGCATACAGGCTGCGGTGCTTGCCTACCTCTCCGACATGACGTTGCTGGACACCTCGACCTTTGCGCACGGCCGCGCCATTTTCGACCGCGACATCCAGGCGGCGAGCCTCGACCACGCCATGTGGTTCCACCGCAGCCATCCGCTCGACGACTGGATCCTGTACACGCAGGACAGCCCGTCGACGCAAGGGTCGCGCGGCTTCACCCGCGGCTCGCTGTTTGCCCGTGACGGCACGCTGATCGCTTCGGTTGCCCAGGAAGGCCTGATCCGCCTGAAGCGCCCGCCTGCCGAATAGGCATTTTCTGAAAATTGCCTATTTTTTAATCAGTGACTGTCCGATGACAATGTGCACCGCGCTGCTGCGGCCCGGGCAATCCGTTTATTTACAATGAGTTAACGCACTGCTTCGGCAACTGGCACGGAGCTTGAATCCTGTCGGGCACTCTCCGGGCTCTTTGGGATCGGTGAAGGTGTGCAAACGCGGGGGACCGCAACAGCAAAGGGTGAAACCTTATGAAAATCGTGATGGCAATCATCAAGCCGTTCAAGCTCGACGAGGTGCGCGAAGCGCTCACCGCCGTCGGCATCCAGGGCCTGACCGTCACCGAAGTCAAAGGCTACGGGCGTCAGAAGGGACACACGGAAATCTATCGCGGTGCGGAATACGCGGTCAGTTTCCTGCCGAAAATCAAGATCGAAGTCGCGGTCAGCACCGACCTGGTCGACAAGGCCGTCGAAGCCATCACGGCGGCGGCCAAGACCGGCCAGATCGGCGACGGCAAGATCTTCGTCTTCGGCATCGATCAGGCGGTGCGCATCCGTACCGGCGAAACAGACACCGACGCGCTCTGAGCGGCGAACACGTATTCCAATGGAGAGTTCAATGAATATTCCTTCCACCTTGAAGACGACGGGACGCGCGGCCGCACTCGGCTCGCTCGCTCTCGCAGCATGGGGCAGCGTCGCCGCCTTCGCGCAGGAAGCAGCCCCCGCGGCCGCTGCTGCCCCGGCGGCGCCGACGCCCGTGCTCGATACCGGCAACACCGCCTGGATGCTGACTTCGACAGCGCTGGTGCTGATGATGACCATTCCCGGCCTCGCCCTGTTCTACGGCGGCATGGTGCGCAAGAAGAACGTGCTCGCCACCGTCATGCAGAGCTTCGCCATCACCTGCCTGGTGACGATCCTGTGGTTCATGTTCGGCTATTCGCTGGCCTTCTCCACCAATGATTCGGCGAGCTTGAACAGCTTTATCGGCGGCGCCTCGAAATTCTTCCACCATGGCATCACCACCTCGTCGCTGTGGTTGCCCGGCGTGGCGAACATTCCCGAGTTCGTCTTCTCGATGTTCCAGATGACCTTCGCCATCATTACCCCGGCACTGATCGCCGGCGCCTTCGCCGAACGCATGAAATTCTCGGCGCTGCTGATCTTCATGGCGCTGTGGCTGCTGGTCGTCTACGTGCCGGTCGCGCATTGGGTCTGGGGTGGCGGCTTCCTCGGTACGGCTGGCGTGCTCGACTTCGCCGGCGGCACGGTCGTCCACATCAACGCAGGTGTCGCGGGCCTGATCTGCGCCCTGGTTCTCGGCAAGCGCGAAGGCTACGGCACCGTCAACATGGCGCCGCACAACCTGGTCTATTCGGTGATCGGCGCTTCGCTGCTGTGGGTCGGCTGGTTCGGCTTCAACGCCGGTTCGGAACTGGCGGCTGACGGCCTTGCCGGTGCTGCCATGCTCAACACCCAGGTTGCCACCGCCGCGGCGGCGCTGGCCTGGATGTTTGCCGAATGGATCGTTGCCAAGAAGCCTTCCGTGCTCGGCATCATCTCGGGTGCGGTTGCCGGCCTCGTCGCGGTGACGCCGGCTTCCGGCTTCGTCAACCCGACCGGCGCCTTCATCGTCGGCATCGTCGCCGGCGTGCTCTGCTACATCTCGGCGGTCAAGGTGAAGCACATGTTCGGCTATGACGACTCGCTCGACGCCTTCGGCGTGCATGGCATCGGCGGCATCATCGGTGCGCTGCTCACCGGCGTCCTCGCCGATCCGGCAATCAACAGCCTGTCGTCGGGCGCCTCGCTCGGCAAGCAGGTCTACGGCGTTGCCGTCACCATCGTGTGGACGGCCATTGCTACCTTCGTGATCCTCTACATCGTCAAGGCACTGGTCGGCCTGCGGCCCAGCACCCAGGAAGAAGTCGAGGGCCTCGACGTCACCCAGCATGGCGAGGTGGTTCCGTAAGGCCACCTGCCAACGGGACCGGCGGAACCCTCCTCCCGCCGGTCCCCTTTTCCGGTTATGCAACTCCTGGGAAAGCCGCTGAACACTTTTCCTGGAGTTGCCTGGAGAAATCCCGTCGTGACGCTCCCGAAAAGGGCTCACGCCTTGAGGCCCGGTTCATTCCGGGCCTCTTTTTTTTGCAAACTGTTGCGGCGGGCCGGGACTCACCATTGTCGGCCGCATCCCCCGCGCGGGGGATGCAGGCGCCGGACCGGTGTGACACCTCGTGGAAGATCGCGAGATTCGCGACCTCACTCGAACAGGACGTCTCACCATGAAAAAAGCCTATGAGAAGCCGACGCTGTCAAAGCGTGAAAAACTGTCCCGTGTCACCGCTGGCATCCCTTTATCGCAGCAGGCATGAGGCGAAACGGCCGTGGCGCGCTCTGTTCAAGATCGTTGCCCACGTCCTTATAGTTAATGCGGCCTTAACCTTCCCCCCGATAGTCTGACGTTCGAATCTGCCGGAGTGCGTCCTGCGCCCGGCCAGGCAAAAACAGACGGGGAAGAGCATGCGTTCAGGGGCTTCAGCACCGCTCGCGCTGACCGATACGGGGCACGGCATCCAGGCATTCGCGCGGCGCCAGGTCGGACGGCTGGTGGGCGCCGGCCTGTTTGTGCTGGTCGCCTCTGGGGTTGCGGCGCTGGCCACCTGGAACGTTGCCGACCCGAGCTTTTCGCACGCAACCGACAACATCGTCACCAACGCCATGGGCTATGCCGGCGCGGTGTTCTCCGACCTCGCCATGCAGTTCTTCGGCCTTGCCGCGGTTGCCGCGCTGGTGCCGGCGGTGATCTGGGGCTTCCTCCTGTTTTCGGCGCGTGGCGTCGACAGGCTGCCGAAGCGCGGCCTCGCCTGGTTCGGCTTCGCGCTGCTTGCAGCAGCGATGGCCGGCTGCGTGGTGCCCCCCAAGACCTGGCCGCTGCCGACCGGCCTCGGCGGCGTGTTCGGCGACATGGTGCTCAACATCCCGGGCCTGCTCATTGGCGGCTACCCGACCGGCCTCGTTGCCAGCATCATTGCGATACTGCTCATCGCGCCGGCGCTGTGGCTGTTTGCCTATGGCTCGGCGCTGATTGCGCGCAAGAACGGCTTTGCCGTCATGGAGCGCACTGCCGAGCCCGATCCCCGAGAGGACGACCTGCTCTTCGACGAAGACGAGGACGAGGGCGACGAAGGCATATTGGCGCTCGGCGCAATTACGCACTGGTGGCTCTCCTTCCGTGCCTGGATGCACCGCCGGGCTGTGCGCCGCCAGCAGGAGCGCGACGAGTACGAACCGGAGATGGAGCAGCGCTCCACCGCATGGCGCCGTGCCGCTGAACGGGTCGAATCGGCCGAGTTCGCCGAAGCGCGGATGAGCCCGGATGGGCGCGCCCGCGTCGAGCCGGAATTCTTCGCCGCCATGGTCAATGATCGCAGCGTTTCCGTCGATCCGGACGATGACGACGTCCTCGATGCCGGGTTCGACAATGGTGACGAAGAGGTCGATCTCGACGACGAACCGGTCCAACGCCGTGCCGCGCCGAATGCCAAGGTGCAGAACTTCCGCTCCGATGCTGCGACCCGTGTTGCAGCACCTGCGCCGCGTCCCGCTCCTGGCGCCCGCGTCCAGCGCGAGGCGCAGACCTCGCTGATCGGCTCGGAAACGTTCGAAATGCCGTCGCTGCATTTCCTGTCCGAACCGAAGAATGTGGTGCGCGACGCCAGCCTCTCCAAGGACGCGCTGGAGCAGAATGCGCGCCTGCTCGAAGGCGTGCTGGAAGATTTCGGCGTCAAGGGCGAGATCATCGCAGTGCGCCCCGGCCCGGTGGTCACGCTCTATGAGCTGGAACCGGCGCCCGGCATCAAATCGTCGCGCGTCATCGGCCTGTCCGACGACATCGCCCGCTCGATGAGCGCCATTGCCTGCCGCGTCGCGGTGGTGCCCGGCCGCAACGCCATCGGCATCGAACTGCCGAATGCCAAGCGCGAGACCGTCTATCTCAGGGAGATCATGGCCAGCCGCGATTTCGAAACGACCAAGGCCAAGCTGGCGCTGGCGCTGGGCAAGACCATCAATGGCGAGGCGGTCATCGTCGACATCGCCAAGATGCCGCACGTGCTGGTTGCCGGCACCACCGGCTCCGGCAAGTCGGTCGCCATCAACACCATGATCCTGTCGCTGCTCTACCGGCTGACGCCGCAGGACTGCCGGCTGATCATGATCGATCCGAAGATGCTCGAACTCTCGGTCTATGACGGCATCCCGCACCTTTTGACGCCGGTCGTCACCGATCCGAAGAAGGCGGTGGTGGCGCTGAAATGGACGGTGCGCGAGATGGAAGACCGCTACCGCAAGATGTCCAAGGTCGGCGTGCGCAACATCGACGGCTTCAACGCCCGCGTGCAACTGGCCGAGAAGAAGGGCGAAAAAATCTCGCGCACCGTGCAGACCGGCTTCGACCGCCAGACCGGCGAGGCGATCTACGAAACCGAGAATCTCGACCTCGAGCCGATGCCTTACATCGTCGTCATCATCGACGAGATGGCCGATTTGATGATGGTCGCCGGCAAGGATATCGAGGGCGCGGTGCAGCGCCTGGCGCAGATGGCGCGCGCCGCCGGCATCCATGTCATCATGGCCACCCAGCGCCCGTCCGTCGACGTCATCACCGGCACCATCAAGGCCAATTTCCCGACCCGCATCTCCTTCCAGGTGACGTCGAAGATCGACAGCCGCACCATTCTGGGCGAGCAGGGCGCCGAGCAGCTGCTGGGCATGGGCGACATGCTCTACATGGCCGGCGGCGGCCGCATCCAGCGCGTGCACGGCCCGTTCGTTTCCGATGATGAGGTCGAGAGGATCGTCGCGCATCTGAAGCTGCAGGGCGTGCCCGAATATCTCGACGCCATCACCGAAGATGACGGCGAAGACGATGACGACGAGCCGTCAGGCAAGGGCGGTGGCGGCGGTGGCGGCAATTTCGAGGATTCCGACGATCCCTACGCCCAGGCGGTGGCCGTGGTGCTGCGCGACGGCAAGGCCTCGACCAGCTACATCCAGCGCCGGCTCGGCATCGGCTACAACCGCGCGGCGTCGATCATCGAGAAGATGGAGAAGGAAGGCATTGTCGGCCCGGCCAACCATGCCGGCAAACGCGAGATCCTGGTGCCGACGGAGGACGACAAGTTCTGATTGGCCAAATACCGCCTGGCGGCAACCTTTGAACCTTCTGGTGCGTTACAGCGACTGAGCGCTGTCCGGTCCGCCAAACTTAAGTCTAACTGGGGGTCCACGGACTGCAACGAGACACACACCACACGAGAGTGACCGGCATGAAAAACGACCTCAGCGATTTCGCTCCAAACCGCCGCCAGCTGCTCGGCCTTGGCCTGGTTCTTGCCGGCGCCGCGGCCGTCAATGTCATGCCGGGGTTCCAGCTTCTGGCCTCTGCGCAGGCGGCGGTGCCGCCGACGGCGCAAAAGATCGCCGACCACTTCTCCTCGGTCAAGTCGATGTCCGGCGAGTTCGTCCAGTTCGGCCCCAACAACCAGCAGACCGGCGGCAAGTTCTTCCTCGAGCGGCCGGGCAAGATCCGCTTCAACTATGACGGCAAGTCGAACTTCCGGGTGATTTCCGACGGCAAGTCGGTGGCCATCCTAAACAAGCGGCTGAACACGTCCGATCTCTATCCGTTGTCGAAGACGCCGCTGAAGCTGCTGCTCGACAACCGGATCGACCTCTCCGGCGGGCGCGTCAAATCGATCAAGGAAGAGAGCGACCTCACCACCATCCAGCTCGCCGACAAGTCGGTGTTCGGCAATTCGAAGATCACCATGATGTTCGATCCGAAATCCTATGATCTGCGCCAGTGGACCATCACCGACGCGCAGGGCAAGGACACCACGGTGATGATCTACAACACCAAGGAAGGTGTCAGCTTCCCCCCGGATACCTTTGCCATCGATTATACGGCGAACCGTGAGCTGAACACCAAGACGAGATAGCGTTCTGCCGCTGCGGGCATCCTGCTGCGCCGTTGGCGGCTAACGCCTGCTTGTTTTTAGATCGTGTGGCTGGCAGTAGTTCCAGGACCAAATTCATAGGCACAATGTCCTGTCGGGCTGTCCCGGCAGGATTTTCGCTGCCTCGGACCGGACTCCTGCATGCCCTTTTCCATCGCCACCTGGAACATCAACTCCGTGCGCCTGCGCATGCCGATCGTCGAGCGGCTGCTCGCCGAGCAGGCGCCGGACGTGCTTTGCCTGCAGGAGACGAAGGTTCCCGACGAGCTGTTTCCGGAAAAAGCCTTCCGCAAGGCGGGCTACGAACACATCGCCTTCCACGGCCAGAAGGGCTATCACGGCGTGGCGACGGTGGCGCGGCGGCCGATCGAGGTGGTCGAAAAGCGGCGCTTCTGTGAGATCGACGACAGTCGGCATTTGTCGGTCAAGGTACAAGCCGGCGGCAAGGCGATCCTGATCCACAATTTCTATGTGCCGGCCGGCGGCGACGAGCCCGATCCCGAGATCAACCGCAAGTTCCGCCACAAGCTCGACTTCGTCGCCGAGATGAACGCCATCCGCGCTGAACATAGCGAGGCGTCGGCCGCGATCCTGGTCGGCGACCTCAACATCGCGCCGCTGGAGCACGATGTCTGGTCGCACAAGCAACTGCTCAACGTCGTCAGCCACACGCCGGTCGAGACCGAAAATTTCGAGGCGATGCGGATCGCCGGCGACTGGGTCGACCTGATGCGGCTCAACGTGCCGCTTGAAGAAAAGCTCTACACTTGGTGGAGCTACCGGGCGCAGGACTGGGAAGCGTCGAACCGCGGCCGCCGGCTCGATCATGTCTGGTCGTCGCCGAACCTTGTGCGTGATTTTGCCGGCTACGAAATCCTGCGCGCCGCACGCGGCTGGGATCGGCCGTCGGACCATGTACCGGTGATTGCACGGTTCGACTTGGATTAGTCACGCCTGTGTAACGCTTGTCTGGTTGGACTTACCCATCAAACCGCGGCGCCAGCTTCTCGATGCGGGCGATCATGGCCTGGAAATCGTCGAGGATGCGCTGGTGCAGTTTCACCGCCACGTCGGGGTACTCCTCGAGGATGCGGCGGAACATCTTGCGGCTCAGCCTTATCACTTCCGAATCGGTCTCGGCCGAGGCGCTGGTCAGCCGCCTTGAGTCGGCGATCAGTGCCAGTTCGCTGAGGATCGTGCCAGGACCGGCGGTGCCGATCGGGATGCGGTCGCCATCCTGCTCGCGGTAGAGCACGATCTTCCCACTGACCACGATATAGGCTGAGTCGGCTTCGTCGTCTTCGCGGTACAGCTTGCGTTCGGCCTGTAGATGTGTGGCCTCGGCGCCGAAGGCGAGCAGGCGCAGCTGTTCCTGCGTGAAACCCTCAAAGAGCTTCACGGCAGACAGGATGCGGATGTCGTCATCCAACGCCATCTCTAGCTGCGTCCCCGAACGGTCAGTCCAATCCCTCCCTTAGAGCGCCGCGCGTCCTCCTGGTCGCGCAAAGACGCTCCAACATTTTCAATTTGCGCAGCGTTCTTCCCCAAAACCGAATCGATTTTGGGCCGATGCGCGGATCGATCCAGGCCCCTCCAGCCGGATCGTACCCGAAACAGTCCCGCCCCGACCGCCTATTGAATAATGAAATGTTTAAGGAACCAGCTTGTAGCCGCCGCTTTCTGTCACAAGAATTTCAGCATTGGAAGGATCGCGCTCGATCTTCTGGCGCAGCCGGTAGACGTGGGTTTCCAGCGTGTGCGTGGTAACGCCGGAATTGTAGCCCCACACTTCCTCGAGCAAGACGTCGCGCGTCACCACCTTCTGGTCGGCGCGATAGAGATATTTGATGATCGAGGCTTCCTTCTCCGTCAGCCGCACCTTGGCGCCGCGTTGGTCGATCAGAAGCTTCTGGCTGGGCTTGAACGTATAGGGACCGACCGAGAAGGTGGCGTCCTCGCTCTGCTCGTGCTGGCGCAGTTGCGCGCGGATACGGGCAAGCAGCACGGCGAAGCGGAACGGCTTGGTGACATAGTCGTTGGCGCCCGCCTCGAGGCCCAGAATCGTGTCGGAGTCGGTATCGTGACCGGTCAGCATGATGATCGGCGCCTTGTAGCCGCCCTTGCGCAGGATTTTCACTGCCTCGCGGCCATCCATGTCTGGCAGGCCGACATCCATGATGAGCAGGTCGATGAGCCCACCACGCGCAGCAGCAACACCTTTGGCGGCGGTCGCTTCCTGCAGGACGTCGAATTCTTCGTAAAGGGCGAGTTGCTCGACGAGGGTTCCCCGCAGGTCGTCATCGTCGTCAACGATAAGAATGGTACGTGATGTCATGGATCAATCCGTTGTTTTGAAAAGAATTTTCAGTTGACCGACCCCCATTTATGCGGAAGCTGACCGGCGCAACAGTCCGATCACAGTGATTTGTTCCGTGACACGATCATACAAGAAAAAACGCGTTCGCAATGCAGCCGGCGCAATTTTGCCTAAAGGGCTGCGGGTGCTGGTGGTACGGGCGAGGCCCGGCAACCCAAGCCAGGGGATTTTGCAGGCCGGCAGCAAGGTGTTTGCGTGCGCGCTCGGACGCGGCGGCATCTCCGCCAACAAGCGCGAGGGCGACGGCGCGACGCCGCTTGGCGAGATGCGGATTCTATCGGGATATTTTCGGGGCGATCATTTCGCCGTGGCCCGCAAAACCCGGCTGGCAATGGCGCCGATCGGCCCAGATCTCGGCTGGTGCGAGGTGCCGGACGACCGCAACTACAACCGGCCGGTGAAAATCCCCTACGGCGCCAGCCATGAACGGATGCGGCGCGATGATCGCCTCTATGACGCCTGCCTGGTGCTCGACTGGAACATGGCGCCACGCCGGCGCGGGCGCGGCAGCGCCATCTTCTTCCACCTGGCGCGTCCCGGCTTCACGCCGACGCAAGGCTGCGTTGCGGTAACCGCGCGGACGATGGCGCGGCTGTTGCCGCTGATTTCGGACAGGACGGTGGTGAGGGTGGTGAGGTAGCGGTGAATAGTGAATAGTGATGAGGGACGAACTCGCTGCTCTCTCACCATTCACCACTGCCTATTCCTCTGCCAGCCAATATCCAGCAGTCCCAGCCTGCCCAACTCCCGGTCCATGGCGCGGGCGACATCCTTGCGTTCGCCGCCAATGTCGCGCAGCTCGCGATCGGAGAGATCCTCGACGTCCTGGTGGACGACATTTTGCTGGGTGAGGTGGATCGCGACCCTGGCGTGACGAAGCCAGTCGAGCACTGCACGCAACCAGGTCGGACGGGCGATCGGTGAATGAAAAGCGACGGTGGACATGGTGTGATCCGTTCCTCCGGATATCAAATCCGGTTTGATGGTGTTTCGATTGCGCGCATCATGTCGGATTGAAAGACAAAGGAGAAACGAGTAGTTTTCTCCATATCATCAAGTTTTATTTGGAGATCGATTGGCCCGCCTGCTGCCCGGAACCCGCGCACTGAGGACGCTGGAAGCGGCGGCCCGGCACCTCAATTTCACCCGGGCTGCGGACGAGCTCGGGCTGACGCCGGCCGCGGTCAGCCACCAGATCAAGGAAATCGAGGATCAGCTCGGCATCGTTCTGTTTACCCGCACCAGCCGGACCATCCGGTTGACCGAGGCAGGCACGGTGCTGTTCGAAGCCTCGCTCGATGCGCTCGACCTGCTCAACCGGGCGGTGTCGCGGGCGCAAAAGATGACGCGCGGCATGGCGCTCCTGAGAATTACGCTCGACCCGCAGTTTGCGACCAAATGGCTGATGCGGCGTGTCGACGATTTCCGTAAGCATCAACCTGGGATCGAACTTCGCTTCGACATCGCCTATGAGGTGCGCGATTTCGATCGCGACGACGTCGATATCGGCATTCGCTTCGGCACCGGGAAATATCCGGGCATTGTCAGCCACCGTCTGTTCGACAACATAATCATTCCGGTGTGTAGCCCGGCTTTGCTGACCTCCGGTCCGCCGCTTCGAGAGCCGCGCGATCTGTTCCGGCACACGCTTGCCCATATCGTATGGGCGCGCCAGGGCGTGACCTGGCCGAACTGGCGCATGTGGATGGCGGCGGCCGGCATCGACGATTTTGATGACAGCCGGACCATCGTTTTCGGCTCTTCGTCAGATGCGGTGCAGGCGGCGCTCGACGGTAATGCGGTGGCGCTCGCCGATTTCGCCATGGTGGCGAACGACCTGTCGGAGGGACGGCTGGTGCGGCCATTCGAACTCGGCCTCAAGGTCGCGGCCGAGTTCGCCTATTTCCTGGTTTATCCAGCCGCATCGGCAAACGACGCCAGGATCATCGCGTTCAAGGACTGGATCCTGGGCGAAGTCCACAACCCGCAGCCGGACCCGACACGCCGGACATGGGACGAATTGTAGATCATCCTCGACTCTGGAAAGGGCTTCAGCCGGCGACGACCGGTGCGCCGAACCAGCCGATCACCGCGCCGATGATCAAAAGCACACCGAGCCAGTGACCACCGTCGATCAGGGTCAGGTCCCAGCCGAAATTCTCATAGCGGTGGTTGGCCGTCAGCGTCGTGGCGACAAAGCCGAGCCAGAGGACGAAGCCGAAGACCAGGCCGGCGATAAGGGCCGGCTCGCCGCCGGTCATCGCGCCGACAACCAGAGCAACAACCAGCGCCATGATGAGTTCGGCAATGAAGGAGATGACGAAGGGCAGCTTCGACTTGCTCATCGTCGCCGGATCGAGCTTGGCCGCCTTCAGCCACGGCTTGCTCAGAGCCGTGTACCAGACGGCGCCGAAGAGCCACGCCACCACGGCCGCGACAACGACCGCCAGCCAGTTCACTGCTGAAAAATCCATAAAATCCTCCCCTCAAGCATGTCGCCCGAAAGCGTTGAGCGGTCTTGGGATAACGACATGCATATTCTTCAAATCAATGCGCGATCGAACGCCTGTTCGGCAGCGCCGTCAAGCGAAGCGCCAGACCGTGGTGCGCTTGACCAGCGCATCCTCGAGCGCCCGCGTCACCGCCACTTCGTAGACGGCCAAAGGCTCCAGTCCGGCCTTGGGCATGTAGGAGCGGCCGGGATCGCCAACGAGGATGTCGGCGCCGCGCGCCTTCAGCGTCGAAAACCACGGCATCAGCGTGTCGGCAAAGGATCTGTCGTAGAAGACGTCACCGGCCAGCACCATGTCCCAGCCGGCATCGGTCCCGATGCAGTCCGTGCCGCAAAACTCGATGGCAACACCGTTGGGCTCGGCGTTGAGCCGAATCGCCGTTTCGCAGAACGGGTCGATGTCGGCGGCGATCACTTGCGCAGCACCGGCCTTCGCGGCGGCGATGGCGACAAGCCCGGAGCCGGAAGCGAAGTCGAGCACGCGTTTGCCGCGCACTTCAGACGGGTTGTCGAGGATATAGCGGGCAAGGCCCTGGCCACCGGCCCAGGCAAAGGCCCAGAAGGGCGGCGGCAAGCCGATTTCGGTCAACTCGTCCTCGGTTCGCTGCCAGAGGTCATGCGCCTCATCGGCAAGGCGCAGAAAAATTTCCGGCACGTGCGGCGGCGCCACGAGCGCCGTGTTGTCGAGAATGAACTTTTTCGCGCTGTTCGGCGTGAGGACCGTCACGGAGCGGGCGTCAGGCCGCCCATGCGGCAGACTTCCTTCCATTCGGCCGGAGTCACCGGCTGCACGGAAAGTCGCCCGAGCCGCACCAGCGCCATCTCGGCGAGTTTCGGATTGGCCTTGACCTGTTCCAGCGTCGGCGGGTTCGGCACGTCCTTGAAGGCGCGGATGTCAACACATTCCCAGCGCGGATCGTCGGTCGTGCTATCCGGATGCGCCAGCGCGCAGACTTCGGCGATGCCGACGACGTTCAGCCCCTCATTGGAATGGTAGAAAAAGCCGAGATCGCCGATCTGCATCGCCTTCATGTTGTTGCGCGCCGCATAGTTGCGCACGCCGTCCCATTGCGTGCCAGCCTTGCCTTTCGCCTTCAACGCTTCGAAGGAGAAGACCGAAGGTTCGGATTTGAACAGCCAGTAGTTCATGTCTTTGCTCCTCCTCACGGCTTGCCCGATTAACTAGCCGCCGGCTTGTTGAAGGTCCAGTTCCACTGGCGGATTTCGACGCTTTCGAACAACCCGGCCTTGGCATAGGGATCGGCGGCCGATAGCGCCTGCGCACCCGCCATGTCAGGCGCCTCGACGACGACGAGGCTGCCGTTCGGCTTGCCGTCGGCATCGAGGAACGGACCGGCAAAGGCCAGTTTCTTGTCGGCGTTCAGGCCCTCGAGAAAGGCGACGTGGGCGGGCCGGGTGTCGACGCGCACCTGCAGGCTGCCGGGCTTGTCCTTGCAAATCAACGCAAACAGCATGCTTTCAAAACTCCGGGTTGTTCGGGATCAGAGGTCGGTTTCGGTCTTCAGCGGCCGCGTCATCAGGGCGGACACAGCCTGCCGTATGGTGATCGTGCCGTCCAGTATCGCCGACACCGCAGTAATGATCGGCGCGTCGATGTCGCGCTCGGTGGCGATGCGGGCGGCGATCGCCGCCGTCGGCACGCCTTCGGCGAGTGGCAGGCCGGCAAGCGGTTTGCCTTGTCCCAAGGCCAAGCCGTAGGCGAAATTACGCGACTGGGCGGACGAGCAGGTCAGCAGCAAATCGCCGAGGCCGGAAAGCCCCATCAGCGTCTCCGGTTTTGCACCGAAGGACGCACCGATGCGGCGCAATTCGACGAAACCGCGCGTCACCATGGCGGCCTGCGCGCTGGCGCCGAGCCCGGCGCCGGTGACTGCACCGGCTGCGATGGCAAAGACATTCTTCAGCGCGCCGCCGATCTCGACGCCGATCAAATCGTCGCTGGAATAGCAGCGCAGGTTTTCCGCCGAAAACCGGGCGGCAAGCGCGGCCGCCAGGGCGTCATCACGGGCGGCGACCACGACTGCGGTCGGCAGGCCCCTGGCGACATCGGCGGCGAAGCTTGGGCCGGACAAGGCTGCGACCGGGGTTTCCGGCAAAATGTCCGCGACGATTGCCGACAACAGCGCGCCGGTGTCGCGCTCAATGCCCTTGGCGCAAAGAACCAGCGGAATGCCTTTCGGCATATGGGGCTTTGTCGTCGTCAGCATGGCGCGTAGCGCTTGCGCCGGCGCCACGGCCAGCACGCAATCGGCGTCAGTCAGCGCAGCGCCGATATCGCTCGTCGCCGCGATGCCGGGCTCGATGGCGATGCCGGGGAGATAGCGCGGGTTCTCACCGCGGTGGATGGCGGCGACCGTTTCCTCATCGCGGGCGTAGAGCCGGACATCGTGGCCGGCGCGCAACATGGCCAGTGCCAGTGCAGTGCCCCAGGCGCCGCCTCCGAGCACGGCAACACGCCAGCCGGTCTTCTCCCGGGCGCTCATGCTTTCGCTCCGCGCCGGCCGGAGCCGACCATCGGCGCCGAGATCGAGTCCAACGGCCAGCGCGAACGCGGCACGAAATCGGCGGCGTTTTCGTCGGCAATGCCGGCGCGCAGGCGCTCTATGCCCGCCCAAGCGATCATCGCCGCATTGTCGGTGCACAGCTTCAGCGGTGGCGCGACGAAGGCGAAGCCGGCCTCGGCGCACAGTTTGTGCAGCGTCGCCTTGATCGTGCGATTGGCGGCGACGCCGCCGGCAACGACCAGCGAGGGCATGGCCTTGTCCGGAAATTCTTGGCGAAAGCGGGCCAGCGCACGGGCAACGCGGTCGCCCAGCGCATCGGCCACTGCCGCCTGGAACGAGGCGCAGATGTCGGCGACATCTTGTTCGCTCAGCGGCTGAATGGCGGTCGCCGCCTGACGCACGGCGGTCTTCAAACCGGAGAAGGAGAAATCGGGTTGCGCCGAACCCTTCATCGGCCGTGGAAAGGCAAAGCGGGTCGCATCGCCCGTTGCTGCCGCCTTTTCGACATTCGGGCCGCCGGGATAGGGCAGGCCGAGCATTTTCGCCGTCTTGTCGAAAGCCTCACCGAGCGCGTCGTCGATGGTCGTCGCCCAGCGCTGATAGTCGCCGACGCCGCGCACGGCGACGATTTGCGTGTGGCCGCCGGAAACCAGCAGCAGCAGATAGGGAAAGTCGAGCCCGTCCGTCAGCCTGGCGGTCAATGCATGGCCTTCAAGATGGTTGATGGCGATCAGCGGCTTGCCGGCCGCGGCGGCAATTGCCTTGGCCGTCATCAGGCCGACGATCAGCCCGCCGACCAGACCGGGGCCGGCGGTCGCGGCGATGGCGTCGATGTCGCCGAGGGCAACGCCCGAATCGGCAAGGGCTGCCTCGACGATGCCGTCCAACGCCTCGACATGGGCGCGCGCGGCGATCTCCGGCACGACGCCGCCAAAGGCGGCATGCTCCTCGATCTGGCTGAGCACGATGTTGGACGCAATGACCGGCGCGGCGACGCCATCCAGCGTCACCACGCTGGCTGCGGTCTCGTCGCAACTTGTCTCAATGCCCAGAACGCGGATCAATTCGTCGCTGTCTCCAGAGATTGTGTCGCCGGACTTTCCTAGTTAGTAGAGGCGGGCCTCGTTAGGGAGAGTGCCGGAAACGCAAAGCCAGCCGGGGGTTATCACGGACCGCGCGCCATGCAAACTTTGAAAATCGGAACACGCGGCAGCCCGCTGGCCTTGGCGCAGGCGCATGAGACGCAGGCGCGGCTGATGGAAGCGCATGGCATGCCGGCCGAAGCCTTCGAGGTGGTCGTCATCTCGACCAGCGGCGACCGCATCCAGGACCGGCCGCTGTCGGAAGCCGGCGGCAAGGGCCTGTTCACCAAGGAGATCGAAGAGGCGCTGCTGGCCGGCACGATCGACATCGCCGTGCATTCCTCCAAGGATATGCCGACGGTGCTGCCCGACGGGCTGGAGCTTTCCGCCTTCCTGCCGCGCGAGGATGCGCGCGACGCCTTTATCGGCAAGGCGGTAAAGCGCATCATCGACCTGCCGCAGGGCGCCAAGGTCGGCTCGTCGTCGCTGCGGCGCCAGGCGCTGATCCGGCGCATGCGGCCGGACCTCGACGTGGTGATGTTCCGCGGCAATGTGCAGACCAGGCTGCGCAAGCTGGAGGAAGGCGTCGCCGAAGGCACCATCCTCGCCCATGCCGGGCTGAAGCGGCTGGGGCTCGGCCATGTCGTTACCGATCTGATGCCGCTCGACGCTTTTCCGCCGGCGCCGGGGCAAGGTGCGATCGGCATCGAGACCCGCATCGGCGATAGTGCGGTCGAAAAGATGCTGGTGGCCATCCACGATGTGCCGACGGGCCAGGCGCTGGCCTGCGAGCGCGCCTTCCTAGCGGCGTTAGACGGCTCCTGCCGCACGCCGATCGCCGGCTATGCCACGATAGCAGGCGGCACGCTGGTCTTCGCCGGGCTGATCATTTCGCCTGATGGCACGCAATCCCATGAGGTGAAGGCCGAGGGTCCGGCGCAAGATGCCGCCCGTATCGGCATGGAAGCCGCCTTGACGGTGCGGGCCAAGGCCGGCGAAACCTTCTTCGACGGCTGGGTCTGATATGCGTGTCCTGGTGACGCGGCCGCAACCCGGGGCGTCGCGCACCATGCGGCGGCTGCAGGAGCTGGGATTTGAGCCGCTCCTTCTGCCATTGACCGAAACAGTAGGGCTGCCGGTCGATGCTGGCGCTGCAGGCGACAATGCCGTGGCCGTCGCGATGACCAGCGCCAATGCCGTGCGCCATGGGCCGAAAAGGCTCATCGCCGCGCTTGCCGACTTGCCTTGCCATGCCGTCGGCGCAAGGACGGCTGAAGCGGCGCGCGCGGCAGGATTTTTGTCGGTTAGTGAAGGCCCGGGCGATGCCGAGAAACTGGCCGATACGATTGCCGCCGGCCTTTCCGGCAAGGCGATCATCTATCTCACGGGATGCGTGCGGTTTCCGGCTTTCGAGACGCGGCTGCGGCAGGCCAGTGTCGAGGTCCGCGCCATCGAGACTTATGACACCGTCTCACTGAACTATTCCGACGATGAAATCCGTGCGCGCCTGTCCGGTCAGGCGGTCGATGCGATGCTGCTTTATTCGGCCAAGGCGGCGACAGCGTTGCAGACCTTGGTCAATCGGCCGGAATTGGGCGATCTCCTTGGAAAGGCGCGGGTTTTTGCCCTGTCCGAGCGCATAGCAGCTGCGTTCGGCAATGCCGCCGGCAAAAAAATAGTGGTGGCCCTGGAACCGCAGGAGGAGGCGTTGCTTGAGCTGTTGCGTGCGGCCCCCTGACCCCGTGTCATCACGCCGCCCCTTTTCACCGCTTGGTGATGTGCTAGACCATTTTTAAACCATCACGCGCCGTCAGGCGTTGAGACGAAGCAGGATTTGCGGAGCCCAGGCATGGTCAAGACGCCGAAGATGCGACATTCGAAAAGCCGCCGGGAGCCGGTGACCATCGAGCTCGAACCCGGCGCCGTCTCGCGTATCGTCGATGCGGATGCCGCCAAGTCTGATGCCGACGTGGCGGCATCCCCTAGCCCCGATGCGACCGAGACCTCGGCCGAATCGGTCATGCACGAGGAGGCGGCTGCCACAGCCGATGCACAGCCGGAGACGCCTGACGAGCCGGTTCATGCTGACCAAGCTGATCTCGAGCCGTGGGAGCATTCCGACGCCGCGGCGCAGGCCGCGCCGGAGAGCACCGGGGCCAAGGTGTCCGGCGAACCGGAAAGGCCTTATCCCGCCGCCTCGGACGCGCCGTCGCACGCCAGGACCTCCGATTACAGTTTCGAGGATGCCTCGCCCAAGCCGGGTACATCTAAGGAAACGCCTGATACAGCCGAGGTGAGGAGCCAGCCCATGGCAGCGCAGCCGAAGCGTTCCAACGGCATTGCCGCCGGCATCATTGGCGGTGTCATCGCGCTGGCCGCCGCCGGCGGGCTGCAGTTTGCCGGCGTGCTCGGTGCTCCGGGTTCGGGCGGTGGCACGGTCTCGCTCGACGGCGTCAATGGCGAGATCGCCTCGCTGAAGAGCGAAATCGCCGACCTCAGGGAAGCCAGCGGCAGTGGCGCCGCAACGGCCAAGGTGGACGGTCTGTCATCGGCTCTGGATCAGGTGAAGGCCGATGTTGCAGCGCTGAAATCGGCGGTCGAACAGGGCGGCGCTGGCGACAATGCCGGGCTTGCCGCGCTTGGCGACAAGGTCAAGCAGATCGAGACGGCGGTCGCGGCCCTCGGCCAGGCCGGCGGTCCTGTCGATCTCGGCCCGCTCAACGAAAAGCTTTCGAGTCTGGATGCACTGGTGAAATCGGCCGGCGAGGCGGCCAAGGCGCAGGAAGGCCGGCTCGCCGCGCTGGAACAGTCGGTGACGCAGCTCTCCGGCAAGGTCGAGTCACAGGCCTCCCAGCCGAAGATCGCGATGGCCATCGCCGCTTCGGCGCTGAAGGCGGCGGTCGACCGCGGCGCGCCGTTCGCCGCCGAACTGGAAACCTTCGCGGCGATCTCGCCCGATGCGCCGCAGATTGC
This sequence comes from Mesorhizobium sp. CNPSo 4688, assembly GCF_057784295.1. Taxonomy (NCBI): domain Bacteria; kingdom Pseudomonadati; phylum Pseudomonadota; class Alphaproteobacteria; order Hyphomicrobiales; family Phyllobacteriaceae; genus Mesorhizobium; species Mesorhizobium sp. CNPSo 4688. The sequence goes on along the minus strand of NZ_JBWLUY010000002.1, from coordinate 300,554 downwards.
GGCGCTCCGTCCCTATGCCGAAAAAGGCGTTCCCACCCGCATCGAAATCGCCGGCGAGGTAGATGCCGCAGCCAATGCGATGGTCGCTGCCGCGACCCCGGTCGATGAAAATGCCGGCTTCTTCCAGAACCTTTTGTCGAGCGCCGAATCGCTGGTCAAGGTACGGCCGATCGGCGCCGTAGAGGGTGCCGGCGCGCCCGAAACCGTGGCACGCATGGAAGTGGCAGTCAACCAGGGCGACTACGCCAAGGCGCTCAGCGAATATGCGACGCTACCGGACGCGGTCAAGGCGGCGGGCGCCGACTTTGCCGGCAAACTGAAGGCGCGCATCGAGGTCGAGACGCAGGTCGACGCGCTGATTGCAGGCGCAATGAAGGCATGAGGACGACACGATGATCCGTATTCTCATCTTCCTCGCCGTCGTCTTTGCGCTCGGCCTCGGCTTTGCCTGGCTGGCCGACCGTCCGGGCGAGATGGTCGTCACCTTCAACGGCTACCTGTACCAAGTCAGCCTGATGGTGGCGGCGGTGGCGATCGTTGCCGTCGTCGCCGCGGTGATGATCGTCTGGTGGCTGATCAAGTCGCTGTGGAACAGCCCGTACACGATCTCGCGCTATTTCCGCGTGCGGCGCCGCGACCGCGGCTACCAGGCGCTGTCGACCGGCATGATCGCCGCCGGCGCCGGCGATGGCGCGCTGGCGCGCAAGAAGACCAAGGAAGCGGCCAAGCTGATCCGGTCCGACCAGGAACCGCTGATCCATCTGCTCGAAGCGCAAGCGTCGCTGCTCGAAGGCGACCATGAGGGCGCGCGCGAGAAATTCGAGGCCATGCTCGATGATCCCGAAATGCGGCTGCTCGGCTTGCGCGGGCTCTATCTCGAAGCCGAGCGGCTGGGCGACCGCAACGCGGCGCGCCACTATGCCGGCCGCGCGGCTGCCGTGGCGCCGCAACTGGCCTGGGCAGCGGAATCGACACTCGAAGACCTGACCGGGCGCGGCGACTGGGACGGCGCGCTGAAGCTGGTCGAGGCGCAGAAGTCGACGCGGCAGATCGAACGCGACGCCGCCAATCGCCGCCGCGCCGTGCTGTTGACCGCCAAGGCGCAGGCGCTGACCGACAGCGATCCCAATGCGGCCAAGACAGCCGCGCTCGAGGCCAACAAGCTCGCGCCCGATTTCGCACCGGCCGCGGTTGCAGCTGCAAGCCTTTTGTTCAAGCAGAACGATGTCCGCAAAGGCTCCAAGATCCTCGAAGCCGCCTGGAAGGCCGAGCCGCATCCGGAGATCTCGGAGCTCTACACGCATGCAAGGCCAGGCGATGCGGTGGTCGACCGCCTGAACCGGGCGAAGAAGCTGCAGGAGCTGAAGCGCAACAACGCCGAATCGTCGATGACGGTGGCGCGCGCCGCGCTCGACGCGCAGGATTTTTCCACCGCCCGCCGCGAGGCCGAGGCCGCCCTGCGCATGGATCGTCGGGAAGGCGCTTACCTGCTCCTGGCCGATATCGAGGAGGCCGAGACCGGCGATCAGGGCAAGATCCGGCAATTGCTGTCCAAGGCCGTCCGGGCGCCGCGCGATCCGGCCTGGGTTGCCGACGGCGTCGTCTCCGAGCGCTGGGCGCCGGTGTCTCCGGTTAGCGGCAAGCTCGACGCCTTCACCTGGCGCGCACCGATGGAACGGCTCGGCCAGCTCATCGACAGCCATGAGGACGCGCCGGCAGCCGAGGTGCCGGTGCTTGCGGCACCGGCCAAGCCGGCAAAGGAGGCTGAGGTTGTCGACCATCCGGCCGTCGCCAGAACGATCAGCGAGGCGCCGATTGAGCCGAAGTCGGTGGTGGGCGACGACCATGTCACGCCGGTCACCGCCGCGGCTTTTGCTGCCGTGCCGACGGATAGCGAAGCGGTCGAGCCGGCCGAGGAGGTTATCCGGTTGCCAGACGACCCCGGCGTCGACCCCGAAGACGAAGCGGAGAAATCACCACGCCGGTTCCGCCTGTTTTGAACCCTGACCTGATGTGAGCACTATGTTCGAACGCGTTCTGTCCTTTCTGAAAGACCTGCCGGCCGGCGCGGGGGCTCGCGCCAATGCCGACGATCCGCGCGTTGCCGCTTCGGCTTTGCTCTATCATGTGATGAGCGCTGACGGCGTGCGCCAGGACGTCGAGTGGGAGCGCTTGAAGCAAGTGCTGGCGCAGAGCTATTCGATCAGCGGCGCCGAGCTCGATGCGCTGGCTGCCGCTGGTGAGCGCGCCGACAATGAGGCGATCGACCTCTATGCCTTTACCAGCGTCTTGAAACGCCATCTCGATGCTGATGCGCGCAAGGCCTTCATCGGCCTGATGTGGGAGATCGTCTATGCCGATGGCGAACTGCACGAGCTGGAAGACAACACGGTCTGGCGCGTCGCCGAACTGATCGGCGTCGAGCGGCAGGACCGGATCGAGGCGCGCCGCAAGGCGGCGGCCGCAGCACCGGGCGCCAGCGGAACGTCGAGCGACGAATAGGATCCCAGCTCTCCATGCCGCCTAGACCGAGCTCGAAACCGCAAATCCTGATCGTGCTGCATCAGGAGACTTCGAGCCCCGGCCGGGTCGGCCACATGCTGCTCGAGGAAGGTTTCGATCTCGACATCCGTCGGCCGCCGCTCGGCGACAGCCTGCCGGAAACGCTGGAAGGGCATGCCGGCGCCGTCGTGTTCGGCGGGCCGATGAGCGCCAATGACGAGGATGAATTCGTCCGCCGCGAGACCAACTGGCTGAATGTGCCGCTGCGCGAGAACCGGCCCTTCCTCGGCATCTGTCTTGGGGCGCAGATGCTGGCCAACCATCTCGGCGGCAAGGTCGAGGGCCATGGCGAAGGGCTGGTCGAGATCGGCTGGTATCCGTTGAAGCCGACCGAAGCCGGCAAAAAGCTGCTGCCTTGGCCCGACATGGTCTACCAGTTCCACCGCGAAGGTTTTTCACTGCCGAAAGACGCGACGCTTCTGGCGACGGCGGAAACCTACCCCAACCAGGCCTTCCGCTATGGCGACAATGCCTGGGGCATCCAGTTCCATGGCGAACTGACCAGGATGATGATGCAGCGCTGGGTGGTGCGAGGAGCGCACCGTTTCGAACTGCCCGGCGCGCAGCCCGGCCGCGACCATCTCGGCGGCCGGCTGATCTGGGACATGCACCTCAAGCGTTGGCTGAGCGAGTTTTTGGGTCTGATCTTCGGCAAGCCGGCTGCGGGATAGAGTAAAGTCCAATTACTCTGAACGGCCGAGCTTGACCAAAGACGACTTACGTCCGGGAGGCGTGGACGATTGCTTTGCGACGCATTCCGGTCGTAGAGATAAGTTGAAAGCTGCGTATTAGCAGACTTTACTAACGGAAGAATCGACCTCATTGATTGCAGCGAGGGTGGTTGCCAAACTCCGAAGATCATATTCGCTCAAGACGATAACACTGGCGACATTAGGTGTATGATGGGCAATTCAGCGCAATCTTCTTCGCGGCTTTGCGACGCGAGAGCGCAGGTTTACTTATCCAGACATTCAAGATGGGCGCTGAACAATAACTTGGATTCTCGATTTCTCATGGGCGTAGCGCCAAGAACCTGCTACTGAAGGTTCAAACTAGGCAATATCCACAGGTAACTTTGTGCGCCGACTCGCAGCCATCCTTGCCGCCGACGTCGTTGGGTATAGCCGCCTCATGGGAGTGAACGAGGTCGGCACGCTTGCCGCGCTCAAACTTCATCGTAAGGAACTGGTAGACGGCAAGATCGGCGAGCACGGGGGGCGAATCGTTAAGCTGACCGGCGACGGAATGCTGGTCGAGTTCCCGAGCGTGGTGAACGCAGTCGCATGCGCTGCCGACATTCAGCGAAAGATGCGCGAGCGGAACATTGACATACCTGAAGATAGGCGGATTGAATTCCGCATTGGCGTGCACCTCGGAGACATCATCTTCGAGGACAACGACATCTACGGCGATGGCGTTAACATCGCGGCGCGTATCGAGAGCATCGCCAGGCCAGGCGGTGTAGCCGTCTCGGGCTCGGTCCGCGACAATGTCGGCAACCGGCTCGACCTCGCCTTCGAGGACACCGGCGAGCAGACCCTCAAGAACATTGACCAGCCGGTCCGTGTCTACAACGTCGACCTCTTCGCCGGCACTCCGCCACCGCGCGCGACGAACGGCGTAGCGTCGGCCAGGCCAGCGCCGGCGAAGGAAAAGCCATCGATCGCCGTGCTGCCGTTTAACAACATGAGCGGCGATCCGGAGCAGGAGTATTTCTCCGACGGTATCACCGAGGACATCATCACCGATCTGTCAAAGATTTCCGGCCTGTCGGTGATCGCCCGCAATTCGGTGTTCACCTACAAGGGCAAGTCTGTCGACGTGCAGGAGGTCAGCCGGCGCTTCAATGTCGCAACGGTGCTTGAAGGCAGCGTCCGCAAGGCCGGCCAGCGCGTGCGCATCACCGCGCAGTTGATCGACGGCAAGGACGGCACGCATCTGTGGGCCGATCGTTATGACCGCGACCTGACGGACATCTTCGCGATTCAGGACGAGATCACCCACACCATTGTCGACCAGCTCAAGGTCAGGCTGCTGCCGGAGGAAAAGAAGGCGATCACGCAGGCGCCGACCGAGAGTGTCGAGGCTTACACCTACTATCTGAGAGGGCGCGAGTTTTTCCACCGTGGGTCGAAGTCGTATTATGTGCTAGCCAAGCGCATGTTTGCGAAGGCGATCGAACTTGATCCGCTCTACGCTCGTGCCTATGCCGGCGTTGCCGATTGCGATTCGTTTCTCTTCCTTCGTTATGACGAGAAGGTCTCCGTCGAGGGCATTTTGGCGAACAGTGCCAAAGCGCTGGACCTCGAGAGCGGTCTTGCCGAAGCCCACGCCTCACGTGGCCTTGCCCTCTCGATCAACCGGCGCTACGCCGAAGCAGAGCGTGAATTCGAGCTGGCGATCGCCAACAATCCGAACCTTTTCGAAGCGCACTATTTCTACGCCCGCACTTTCCTGGTGCAGGGAAAGCCCGAGCAGGCCGTTCGATATTACGAGCGTGCGGCCGAGATCAAGCCGGAAGACTTTCAATCCGTCAACTTTCTCCAAGCGGCATACCGATCCTTGGGGCGGCCAGAACAGGTGAAGGACGCGGCTCGCAGAACCGTGGAGCGCGCCGAGCGCGAACTGGCGCGCAACCCGGAGAATCCACGACCTGCCTATTTGGGAGCGAATGCGCTCGCCGTCCTTGGCAACATTGAACGTGCAAGGGATTGGGCCTCGCGGGCGCTCGCCATCGATCCCGACGATATTCTGACCCAATACAATATCGCTTGCCTCTACTGTCTGTTCGGCGAATTCGATGGCGCGCTGGATCTCCTGGAGCGCCTGCTTCCGCACGCCAATCAAGATACAAAAGCATGGACTCGGCAAGACTCTGACTTCGAGCCGCTGCACAGCCTTCCGCGCTGGCAGACGGTGCTGGAGCTTGCGAGATAGCAATGGAACGCCGGCTACCGCCATCCTTGCCGCCGGCGTGGTCGGCTACTCCAGGCTTATGGGGCTTGACGAGGCCGGCATGCTGTCGGCGCTCAAGATCCTAGAGATTTAAAGTCCGCTATCGTTTCCTCCACCTGCAGTTCCGGGCCTATCTCAGCCGCGCAAGCGGATTGTCGCAAGGCGATTGGCCCGAGCGTCGGACTTAGCGACTTAGATCCAGCGCTCGATCAGTTGCGGCTTGTTCAGATGCCGCAACCGGCATAGCTGCGGAAACAGCCATGCCCACAACCGTACTCGGCGGCCGTCTCCGACGGCGCCTCTGCCGCGAGCTGCGCCCGGTATTGCCGCGAATCGCGGATCGGTTGGCCCCTTGCTTGCGCAACGCCTGATATGACGGCAATAATTTGGTTGCGGGACGGAGTGACGTAGCTGACGGCGTTGGGGGGAAGCGTCATGGAAAAGCTGATGCCGCTGTTTGTGGTCGGGGCGATGCTCCTGATCGTTGGCAGCCTGATCTACAGCGGGGCAAAACGCATTGCCGGGCTGTTTTCCGGTTCGTCTTCAAAAGAAAAAGACAAGCCACAGCCAAGCCGTGCGCGAACCTCTGAAGCGGCCCCCGCTATATCGCCCAAACCTAACTCTGCGGCAGAAAAGCTGATCGCCGAAATGCAGCAGCAGGCCAAGAACAGCGACGACCAGCGCAAGGTGGCGTTCAAAGCGCATGTCGAGCGCAAGATCCCGCCGATTTCTGTCGATGGCCGCGAAGCGATCGAACGTGGGCAAGCCGCGCGCATTGCGATCAAGCACGTCTTTCCGCCGCGTCTTCCCCAACGAAGCATGAGCTATTTTGGTGGGCTGCCGATTGTCCCCGATGAATTCGACTGGCCAACAGTTCACAATCGGGAGGGATTGCTCGAGCGCCTCAATTTCATGGCGCAAATTGACTGTTCGGATCTGCCGCCGGGACCAGGACGGGATCTGCTGCCCGAAAAGGGCTATCTCTATTTCTTCGCGCCGATGTCCGACACGTTTGGGGCAGACGCGATGCACTTCGCGACGCGCTACGAACCACGTCAGGTGACACAGAAGTGGGCGCCGCTTGACATGCCGGCCACCGCCAAGATCCAAGGATCGGACCCCATGGACGAAATCTTGCGGGGTAAGCGAACCCACTATGACCGGGTCGAGGTCGAGTTTGCCTGGATCGAGGAGCCGACCGACGCCGAAGTCGCGGCGCGTGCGGACGAAGGGCATGCTTTCGAAGTCGCCGACAAAATTCGGACCGAAAGGGTCGAGGCCTTCTACGGTCCGCTGGTCGTCCCTGATCCGCTGCTTTCCGCTCATCATGCGCCGAAAGACACGCTTTGGACGCCGTATCCGGGATTTCCGGCCAATTGGCATTCGGCGAGGATCGTTCGGAAGCTTGTGGAGGCATATCACCGCGAAGAGGCGGCCGATGTCACGGCGCAACTGAAGGCGCTTGGCGATGTTGCCGAAGATGATCCGGAGGCCAGGCGGCTACGGACGGTGCAGCGCGAATTGTCAGCGTTCGGTTCGAAAATGTTCAACGCATTCTTTCCGACGGTCAATGCCGGACTGAAGGATTATGACGCACCGCCTCCCGAGGTGAAGCAGCAAATCCTTACCTTTCTGGAAGACTTGCATGTCAACGGTATGCCGTCATCCTCGGTGCGGCGGCCGCATCATAGGAAGCTTCCGCAGGTGATGAATGATTGGCTTTCGCTCGCGGCCATCGAAGGCGCCGAGGGGGGACTGACAGATTCGGCCGGTGCAGCGCTCATCGGTCCTGACGTCGTTGCCGCCCTGTCTCACCGCCACATGTCTCGTACCCATCAGATGCTTGGCAAGGGTGAAGTCGTCCAGGTCGCGGCCGACGAGATGAAGGACCGCTACCTGCTGTTGCTCCAACTTGGTCCGGATATGGCGCTAAACTGGACCGTCGGGGAGATGGGGCCGCTTCAATATTGGATTACGCCAGAGGACCTTGCGGCCAAGCGATTCCAGAACGCAATTCTGACAATCGAAGCCTACTGACTGATGTTGGTTGGGGCTTTGCCACCCCGTTTAACGTCCGCTATCTTTCTTTCCTGCACTAAAAGCGGACCTGCAGCTCCGGGCCATCTCAGCCGCCCAAGCGGATAGTCGCAAGCTGATTGTCCCGAGCGTCGGATCCAGTGGCTTGGATCCAGCGCTCGATCAGTTGCGGCTGTTGAGATGCCGCACCCGGCGCAGCTGCGGAAACAGCACCGCCCACAGGCCGGCGACGGCAATCGCGCCGATGCCGCCGATCACCACGGCCGGCACGGTGCCGATCAGCGCCGCCATGGTGCCGGCGCGGAATTCGCCGACTTCGTTGGAGGCGCCGACGAAGACCTGGTTGACGGCGTTGACGCGGCCGCGCACCTCGTCTGGGGTCCACAGCTGGATCAGCGTCTCCCTGATATAGACGCTGAACATGTCGGTGGCGCCGAGACCGGCAAGGGCCAGGATCGACAGCCAGGTGATGGTGGATACGCCGAACAGCACGGTGAAGGCGCCAAAGCCTGCGACGAAGCCGAGCATGATCTTGCCGGCATTGTCGCGCAGCGGGTGCCCGGCCAGCCACACCGCAACGCAGATGGCGCCGATGCCGGGCGCCGAGCGCAGCAAGCCAAGACCCCAGGGGCCGAGTTCGAGAATGTCGCGCGCATAGACCGGCAGCAGTGCCGAGGCGCCGGATAGAAGCACGGCAAAGAGGTCGAGCGAGATGGCGCCGAGCACGATCTTCTCGCTCCAGATGTAGCGGAAGCCGGCAAACAGTGTCTCCATCGTCGGCTTGTCGGTGGCGCTCCGCTGGGCGGGCTTGGGAATGGTGAAGATCAGCAGGCCGGCCACCAGCATCAGAGCGGAGGCGGTGGCGTAAGCGGTTTCGGCGGAGACGCCATAGAGCAGGCCGCCGGCGACCGGGCCGACAATGGTCGCCGTCTGCCAGGCCGATGAGTTCCAAGCGATCGCATTGCCGAAATCCTCCGGCGGCACCAGATTGGCGAACAGCGACGATGAGGCCGGGCCGTAAAAGGCGCGCGCCATGCCGAACAGCGCCAGCACGACGAAGATAGGTAGCGGGCTGACGAGGCCGCGCAGCGTGAAGTACAACAGAACGAGCGCACAGCCCGCCTCGGTCACCGTCGCCAGCGCCATGATGAGGCGGCGCCCAAAACGGTCGGCGACGACGCCGGTGACCAGCACCAGCAGCAGCGACGGCAGGAATTGGACGATGCCGACAATGCCGAGATCGAAGGGATCGCGCGTCAGATCGTAGACCTGCCAGCCGACCGCGACGGACACGATCATGGTGGCGAAGGTGGTGAGGAAACGCGCCGCCCAGTAACTCAGGAAGGAGCGGTGACGGAAGGCAGCGTAGCGCTGGTCCGGCGACGTTTGTTCTGCTGTCATGGAGAGAGGCCCCGTTGCAAAGACTTGGCCGGCGGGGGCACTTCCACGATGGGCGCTGTTCCGGCCAGGGAACTAAGTTCGCCGGGGCATGTGCGCCCGAATCAATCTGGGATCAAGGGATTTCCGGTCCGTTTGGCGGAACGGACTGGAAAATCATTCCCTCAGTGCGGCGGAGATTGCCTGCAAACCGCCCTGCAATTCCGCTTCTTTCGGCCAGCCGAAGCCGACGCGGAAAAACCGCTTCGGCATATCGAACCAGTGGCCCGGGCCGACATAGGTGCCGTGGCTTTCCAGCAAATTGACGTAGAAACGGTCGAGGTCGAAGTCGGAGCCGACATTCAGCCTGGGAAAACCGACGACGCCCCCTTGCGGCCGCACCCAATCGACCAGCGGCTCGCGGTCGATCCAGGCCTGGACGATCTCGCGGCGCCTGGCCATTTTGGGCAGCAGTGCGGTCAGGAAAGCGTCCCGGCGCTCCAGCATGCCGCGCGCAATGCCTTCGTCGATGACGCTGCCGCAAATACCGATCTGCTCCTTGGCGGCGAGGAAGAGCTCCTGCAGTTCGGCATCCCTGCTGATCAGCCAGCCGATGCGGATGCCGGGAATGCCAAAGGCTTTCGACAGCGACGAGACGCTGATCGCCTTGGGACTGAGCGAAGCCGCCGCAGGCAAGCGCGATCCGTAGGACAGGTCGCGATAAGTCTCGTCGACCAGCAGGTGGCAGTTGCGGCTTTCGGCCAGCGCAATCAGCGCATCGAGGTCGGCTCGGCCCATCATCGTGCCCGTCGGGTTGTGCGGGCAGGTGACGCTGATCAGCCTGGTATTTGGCTGCAGCTGGGCCGCGACGCGGCCGACATCGACGGCAAAACCTTCGTCGAAGTCGAGATCGACATAGGAGATGGCGCAGCCGATCGCCTTGGGCGTCTCGATGTTGGTGGCATAGTTAGGCCTGACGACGACGAGATGGTCGCGCTCGGACAGAAGCGAGGTCGAGATGATGAACAGGGCACCCGCAGCGCCTGCCGTGACCAGCACGTCGTCAGCGGAGATACCTTGGTCCTGCGCCGCGATCAGCGCGCGCAACTCCTTGTCGCCGCGATGCTCGCCATAGAACAGCGTAAGGTCGGGCAGCGACAGGCCGATGTCGGAGAGTTTCTGGTCGGCGATCGAGCTTTCCGAGAGATTGAACCGAATGCGGTCGTAGCCGTATTCCTCCGGCGCCTCTTTCTCGATCACCATTCTGGCGTAGTTCATGGCCGCTCCCCTGGCTTGCGCTGATATCCAAGCCACAAAAGCATGAAGCCCGCCAAGGCAAATTCGCCGGCAGGCTTCTGTTCCAGTCATCCAAACTGTTGGTTCAGCGCCGAGCCGCTGAGGATCAGGCCGGGACCTTGGCCTTGCGGCCCTTGGCCTTGGCCGGTGCGGCCACGGCTGCCTTGCGGCCGAGGCCGATCGACTTGGCCAGTTCGGAGCGCGACGCCGCATAGTTGGGGGCAACCATAGGATAATCGGCCGGCAGGCCCCATTTGGTGCGGTAGGCTTCCGGCGTCAGGTTGAAATGGACGCCGAGATGGCGCTTCAGCGATTTGAATTTCTTGCCATCTTCGAGGCAGATGATGTAGTCCGCCGTCACCGACCGCTTGGGATTGACGGCCGGGATCTGCGGCGGCGCCACCGGAGCCGGCGGCTGGCTGAGCCCGCCGATCGACGCCGCAACGCTGGCGATGAGATCGCTCAGGCCGGCAACGGGCAAGCGGTTCTTCTCGACGTAAGCGGACACGATGTGGGCGGTTAGTTCGAGCAGGTCAATGTCCTTGCCAGAGTCGTTGCTGTCGTCGGCCAATTTATCTCTCCGTCGCTAGGGGGGTGGCGGAAACTTCCAGAGCTGTCCCAGCGGAGCCGGAAATCCGCTCTAGTCATTTGTCTTGCCGCATTTGTACGGTTGCGCCAGATGATTCCATCCGGTGCAACCGCTCTAATCGCCAAATCTGCGTAACGCAATGACTTCGTGTCGCATCACACGTCATTTTGAACAACTATACTGAATCTTAATACTATCAGACGATCAGCGCCCTGTCGCGCCATAGTCGAAAGCCGCCCTCGAAAGCGCGCGTATTGTCGCCGCGCCTGGATTTGGCGGGCAATTCATCCAGTCTGTCGACATTGCCGCCGCCGATGACGATGTAGTCCGGCTGCAGGGCCGCACGCAGCCGCTCGACGACGTCGAAGACGTATTTGCGCCATTTCTTCTTGCCGTATTTCTCCAGGCCGCGCTCGCCGAGATAGTCCTCGAAACTGCGGCCCTTGCGGTAGGGCAGATGCGCCAGTTCCATCGGCTGGCCGACATTGTCGAGGATCATCGCCGCGCCGAGCCCGGTGCCGAGGCCGAGAAACAGCATGCGTCCGCGATCGTAGCTGCCGATCGCCTGCAGCAGCGCATCGTTGACGACCTTGACCGGCTTGCCGAAGGCGGCTGCGAAGTCATAGCCGTCCCAGCCCTTGCCGAGATTGGCAGGATCGAGCGACGGTTTGTTGTTCCTGACAGGGCCGGGATAACCCATCGAGATCACATCATAGGCCAGCCCCTCGGCCAGCGTCTTCACCGTGGCGACCATCTGTTGCGGTGTCAGGTCCGGTCCGGAATCGGCGCGGCGCGGCTCGCCGCCGGCGCTGGTGAGGATCTTTACATGCGAGCCGCCGACATCGATCGTCAGCACGATCGGTTCGGCCCCGGCTGTCGCGGGCTTGGCGGCCTTGGCCATGTCGTTTCCTCCGCTCACTTGGTCGGATTGATCCAGCCGTTGGGCGGGCCGAAGCTGGCCATGGCGTCGGCCGGCCCCCAGGTCTTCGGCTCATAGATGTGCGGCGGCGTGGTGTCGCCCAGGACAGGGCCGACGATGCGCCAGGCGAGCTCGCTGGCGTCCTGGCGGGTGAACAGCTGGCCATTGCCGTTCATGGCGTCGCCGATCAGCCGCTCATAGGGCGGCATGTTGCCTTTCGAGTCGTCGAGCGCGGTGAGCTCGACCTGCTCGCCGACCATGTCGTCGCCAGCTGCCTTGCGCTGCGCGCCGATCGAGATCGCCACCTGCGGGTCGATGCGGAAGCGGACGTAATTGGCATCGCCCGGCTTGATCGGATCAAAGACGTCGAGCGGCGGCCGCTTCAGCCGCACGATCACCTCGGTCACATGCACCGGCATGTTCTTGCCGGTGCGGATGAAGAACGGAACGTCCTGCCAGCGCCATGTGTCGACCATGAAGCGCACCGCGGCAAAGGTCTCGACCGGCGAGTTCGGCTTCACGCCGGGCTCGGCGAGATAGCCGGTGAACTGGCCGCGCACGACATCATCCTTGGTCAGTGTGCGGATGGCGCGCAGCACCTGCACCTTCTCGTCGATCAGGTCGTCGGCGGAGCGGCCGACCGGCGGCTCCATGGCCAGCAGCAAAAGGATGTTGAGCAGATGGTTCTCGATCACGTCGCGGATCGCGCCGACATCGTCGTAGAATTTGCCGCGGCCATCGATGCCGAAATCCTCGGCCATGGTGATCTGCACGCTTTCGACGAAGTTGCGGTTCCAGATCGGCTCGAGGAAGGAATTGGCGAAGCGGAAATAGAGCAGGTTCTGGATCGCCTCCTTGCCGAGATAATGGTCGATGCGGAAGATAGACTGCTCGTCGAACACCAGATGCAGCACCCGGTTCAGCCAGCGCGCCGATTGCAGATCGTGACCGAACGGCTTTTCCACCATCAGCCGCGCGCCATGCGCGGTGCCCGACTGCTCCAGGCCCTGGACCACGGTCTCGAACATGGTCGGCGGCACCGCCATGTAGTGCAGCGGCCGCTGCGCCGAGCCGAGCGCGGTCTTCAGCTTCTCGAACGTCGCCGGGTCGCGATAGTCGCCGCTGACATAGCGCAGCATATTGGCAAATTTGGCGAAGATCTTTTCGTCGATCTTGCCGACGACGTTGACGATGCCGTCGCGGGCGCGTGCTTGCAACTGCTTGATGTCCCAGGCGTCGAAGGCAACGCCGATCACCGGCTCGGTCAGCGTCCCCTTGGCGACCATCTGGTAAAGCGACGGAAAAATCTTCTTGTGGGCGAGGTCGCCGGTTGCTCCGAAGAGCACCAGCGTGTCGGACCGTTCCTGGCTCATGCGTTCGTCTCCCCTGTCGGCTTCACTTGCCAGCCTTCGGCTTTTCGACATGGCCGCCGAAGGCATAGCGCATGGCCGACAAAAGCTTGTCGGAGAATTCGGATTCGCCTTGCGAGGAGAAGCGGTCGAACAGCGCCGAGGACAGCACCGGCGCCGGCACGCCGGTGTCGATCGCGGCCTTCAATGTCCAGCGTCCCTCGCCGGAATCCGAGACGCGGCCGCCGAACTGGGCCAGCCCCGGGTCGCTCTTCAGCGCACCCGCGGTGAGGTCGAGCAGCCAGGAGCCGATGACGCTGCCATGGCGCCAGACTTCGGCGACCTGCGGCAGGTCGATATCGAACTGGTAGTATTGCGGGTTTTCCAGCGGGCTGGTTTCGGCGTCTGCCGTGCGCTGCCTTTTGCCGGCATTGGCCGATTTCAGGATGTTCATGCCTTCGGCGTAGGCGGCCATGACGCCGTATTCGATGCCGTTGTGGATCATCTTGACGAAGTGGCCGGCGCCGCTCGGTCCGCAGTGCAGATAGCCGAACGGCGCGGTCCCCGCAGCCTTGTCCGGCGTGGCGCCGGCATCGGCGCCGGGCGCCAGCGTGGCGAAGATCGGATCCAGATGTTTGACCGCAACGTCGGGGCCACCGATCATCAGGCAGTAGCCGCGCTCCAGGCCCCAGACGCCGCCGCTGGTGCCGACATCGACATAGTGCAGGCCCTTGGCCGCGAGCTCGGCCGCTTGGTCGACCGCGTCGTGGTAGTAGGAGTTGCCGCCGTCGATGATGATGTCGCCGGGTTCCATCAGTGCCGCCACCTGGTCGGCGATCTTGCCGGTGATCGCCGCCGGCAGCATCAGCCAGGCGCTGCGCGGCTTCGACAGCTTGCCGACGAACTCCTCCATTGAGGCGGCGCCGATGGCGCCGTCGGCGACCAGGCCGGCAACGCTTGCCGGGTTGATGTCGTAGACGACGCATTCATGGCCGTCGCGCATCAGGCGGCGCACCATGTTGGCGCCCATCCTGCCCAGTCCCATCATTCCGATCTGCATGGTGTTGTCCTAGTCGCTGGAGGAAAGAAAATTACTGGCTCTTTTGTTTGAGCATGATCTTTTCCGAAAACCGGTCCCCACTTTTCGGGATCATGCTCCTGGTTCTTCAATGCCGACGGTGAAGTCGACATTCTCCCAACGGTCGCCGTCGGGCCAGAAAAAAGTGAAGATGATCGTGTTACCTGGCGGAATATCGGCCACGGGCAAGTCAGCCAGATGAACGCCCAGAGCGTTTTCGGCTGTGTCGATTTCGTGGATGGTCTGCCAATGGTCGCTGCTCCAGCGGATCACCGCCGGCTGCAGCAATTCCACACGCAACGTCTTGCCGGCATCCATGGTGCGCAGCTTGTTGTTGAAGCGCCATATCCTCAGCGGCGAGCCGGTCTTGCCCTCGATGTAGCGCTTGACGCCTTGCGGCGGCATGTCGAAGACGGCGCCGTCGCGCAGCGAACGCAACAGCTTGATGTGTTCGGAATGCGCCCAAACCAGCGGCATGGCGCTGCCCGACGGCTTGCCCAGCCACAATTCGCGTTCCGGCAAATCGGCGCCGTCCCAGACCTGTTCCGGCAGCAGGCCGCCTTGCCCGGCGGACGCCTCGAATGTCCTCAGCAGGCTTGCCGCTTTGTCCTTGTTTCCGGCGGCCAATTCGTAGTGGGCGCGTTCGCCGGCGAGCAGCGGCCAGGGGCGGCCCTCGCCGGTGCCATCGAAGGGCGCGCCGTCGGCGTGTTCGCCATAGCCGTCGCTGGTGTAGCGATACCAGAGAGGTCCTTGCGGCAGGTCGCAGCGCAATTGCGCGTCGATGATCGTGACCGTGTCGACGATGCGCGGATCATCCGCGGCTCTGAGGCCAAAGCGGACCAGCGCCAGCGCGTCCGGGCTGACGATCGCCTCGGCGGGCTTGTCGGTATCGGCCGGCGGCCGGTTCTTGATCGGCACGAAACCGTCCTTCGGCGATGGAGCGCCAGCATCGTCGGCCGGCGCGATGCGGACATAGTAGCCGTCGACGCCGGTCTTCTGGCACTCCGGCGTGCCGCTGACGTAGGTCCAGCGCTCGATCTGGTCGTTCCAGCAGTCGGCGACCTCGCGCAAATAGTTAGCCGGCTCCGCCATGCCCGAGGCTTCGAACAGATCGGCGGCGCCAAGCAGCGCCGATATCTCGACGGCAAGCGTGAACGGGCTGTAGCCGGCATCCTCTTCCCAGCGGTCCTGCCCGGTAACGGGGCCGTTGCGCACGACATAGGACGCCGCCTTCTCGATCATCGGCATGAAAGCGGCGAGTTTGGCGCGCGGCAGATGGCCGGCACGGTGCAAAGCATCGGCCAGCAGCAGCGGAAAGGCGCATTCGTCCATCTGGATGCCTGGCCAATAGGGCGAGCCGTCAAGCCACACATTCTGCGGCCAATGGCCGTCCGGCTGCTGGATCGAACGGAGATAGGTGAGGATCTGCAACGCCTGCGCGGGATCGCCGGCGGCGAGGAAGCCGCCCGCGGTTTCAACGAGGTCACGCGGCCAGACAAGGTGATAGCCGCCGAGGTCGTCATCGCCCTTGCTCGCCCCCCACGGGATCGACAGGCTGGCGACGGCCGCACCGGGCTTGGCCAGCGACAGGTGCGTCGCCAGCACCGCTGTGCTGACGCGGTAGGTGTTGAGGCCGGATGCATCGTGGTGGTCGAGCGGCAGCAGCCCAGCCTGCCATTTCTGCCATTTCGCGACATAGGCCTTTGCCGCCGGCTCAAACCCGCGCTTCAGGCTGGCGGTGGCGTTTTCGGCGGCTTCGTCGGGGGTCGAACCGAAGCCGAGCGCCAACAGGGCGGTGTTGTTGCCTGAGGAAAAACCGATCTCGCCGGTCAGCGCGACATTGCCGTCCTCGGCTCTTTGGTCGGCCGGATCGAGCCGGCCGTCGCGGCTGAGCTGCTGCCAGCCGTCGGAAAAGCCGACATAGCCGGCCGAGCGATCGCCCCAGGGCAGCGACGAGGCCAGCGCCAGGCAGGTGCCGCGCCCGGAGGCGAACAGCATCGGCTTGCCCTTGTGCTCGCCGGCCCAGGCGGTGTTGCCCATGCCGGCATTGACGAGATGCGGCGCCAGCAGGGCATAGACGCGGTAGTCGGCGGCATTGCCCTTTAGCGGCGTGAAGCTGGTCTCCTGCAGCAGCGCCGGGCGCGCCGGATCGGCCAGGATGCGCTTTTCGATCCGGTAGCGGAGCGTGGTGTTGACCAGCCGGTAGGCGGGCACGCCGTCCTCGAACGGGTCGATGACATGCGTGGCGTCGCGCTTCTCCTCGGAGAACCAGCCGCCGGGGCCGGTGACCAGCAGCCCCATGTCGCGCGTGCAGGCGCTGTCGAGGCCGGGATAATAGACCTCGTTTACGATGCCGTGGCTGAGCGTGAACCACATGCGGCTCGCCGGCGACAGCGCTGCGCCAACGCCGCTCTTGGCGCTCGACGTCCAGCGCGCCGGAATTCCGGGCGCGCCTTCGGCTAGGGTCGGCGGCGTCGCTGCCATGCATGCTCTCCTGGACCTTCCCTAGACCAGCATACGAAGGCTTTTCAATCATCGCACCTGAAGTTGATCGCCAAAGCGGGGCCGATCGCAGTTGACAAGCGGGCGTATCTGCATTTGTCTGACAATAGATAAAAAACAGGCAGCCAACGCCAAAACCATCAGCAACAGTCGGCGGGGCCGACGATCCATGGGAGGATAATGACATGAAGAAACTGCTCGTCCTGAGCGCGCTCGCGGCAATGCTCGCCTCGGGCACTGCGCTCGCCGACACCAGCGGCAAGAAGATCGCCTTCTCCAACAACTACGCCGGCAATTCGTGGCGCCAGGCGATGCTCGACAGCTACGGCATCGTCACCAAGAAGGCGGTCGAGGACAAGATCGTTGGCGCCGCCGACATCTTCACCACGGCCGACAAGGAAGTGCCGACCCAGGCAGCGCAGGTGCAGAACCTGATCCTGCAGGGCTACGACGCCATCGTCATCAACGCCGCCTCGCCGGATGCGCTCAACGGCGCCATCAAGCAGGCCTGCGACGCGGGCATCGTCGTCGTCTCCTTCGACGGCATCGTCACCGAACCTTGCGCCTATCGCGTCGTCGTCGACTTCAAGGATATGGGCAAGCAGGAAGTCGAGCAGATGGCCAAGTTCCAGCCCAAGGGCGGCAATCTTCTGGAAATCCGCGGCCTGGCCGGCACGTCGATCGACGATGCCATCCACGCCGGCATCCTTGAGGGAATTGCTGCCCATCCCGAGTTCAAGATCGTCGGTTCGGTCACCGGCGACTGGGATCAGACGACGGCGCAGAAGGCGGTCGCGACCATCCTGCCGTCGCTGCCCGATGTCGTCGGGATCGTCGACCAGGGCGGTGACGGCTACGGCGCCGCGCAAGCCTTCGCCGCCGCCGGCAAGCCGCGCCCGACCATCATCATGGGTAACCGCCAGGATGAGCTGAAGTGGTGGAAGGAGCAGAAGGAGAAGGACGGCTACAAGACCTGGTCGGCCTCGATCGCGCCCGGCGTGTCGACGCTCGCCTTCTGGGTGGCGCAGCAGGTGCTCGACGGCCGCAAGGACATCCCGCACGACCTCCTGGTTCCCTATCTCGCCTTCACCCAGGACGATTTCGAGGCCGCGCTGCCGAAGATCAAGGAAGGCGGCGTCGCCACCCACGAATACACGCAGGAAGAGGCTATCGCCGCTATCAAGGCCAATATCAAATAACAATGATGATCGCATTGCCGTACGCATCGCCAGCCGGGTATCGTTGAGCATGCTCAAGGCAAACACCGACATCGTCCGTCTGCACGGCGCCGAAAAGCATTTCGGCGCCGTTCGCGCCCTTAACGGCGTCGACTTCCATGTCGGCACCGGTGAATGCGTCGGGCTGGTCGGCCATAACGGCGCCGGCAAGTCGACGCTGATGCATATGGTGGCCGGCACGCTGCAGCCGGATGGCGGTGAGATCGCGGTGCGCGGCAATGCCGAAACCGAGTACTCGGTGGCGCGCGCGCTAAAACTCGGCATACGCTGCGTGTTCCAGGAATTGTCGCTGTGCCCGAACCTCAGCATCGCCGAGAATACGCGCATCAATCATCCGGCGCTGACCGGGTTCGGCTGGCGACGCAAGGCTGCCGCGCTGATCGCCGCCAAGCTGGATGAAATCTTTCCGGACCACGGCATTTCCGCCGACGACATTGCCGGCGACCTGTCGATCGGCCGACGGCAGATGGTCGAGGT
The DNA here is from genome assembly GCF_057784295.1 of Mesorhizobium sp. CNPSo 4688. Taxonomy (NCBI): domain Bacteria; kingdom Pseudomonadati; phylum Pseudomonadota; class Alphaproteobacteria; order Hyphomicrobiales; family Phyllobacteriaceae; genus Mesorhizobium; species Mesorhizobium sp. CNPSo 4688. The sequence continues at coordinate 282,175 of NZ_JBWLUY010000002.1, read as the reverse complement.
GGCGCGCGCCTTCACAGTGACGCGCGATCCGCTCGACCTGGTCATCCTGGACGAGCCGACCTCCTCGCTTGACGCGCATACGGCGGGCCAATTGCTTGCCTTCGTGCGCCGCTTCGTCGCCGCCGGCGGCAGCTGCATCCTGATCTCGCATGTCTTGGGCGAGGTGCTGCAGAATGCCGATCGCATCGTGGTGATGCGTGACGGCAAGGTCGTTGCCACGGACGCGGCAAAGGCCTTCGACCGCGACCGGCTGGTGGCGACCATGGGCGGCGCGGAAGCGCGCGAGAAAATAGCTGCAGAGATCGCCGCCGCCAGACCAGCGGCCGGCCCTGTCAGGGTGCGGGCGCGGCCCGAACGGCAGCAGGACGGCAGGGCGCTTGTTGCCCGCGCCGGCGAAATCATCGGGCTTGCCGGGCTTGCCGGCCATGGCCAGACGGATCTGTTGCTGGCGATCTTTGCCGCCGCGGCCCGCGCCAAGGCCGGCATCGAGGTGACCGCGCCGGTGGCGCTGGTGGCCGGCGACCGTCAGTCGGACGGCATTTTTCCGCAATGGTCGATCGCGGAAAATATCGGCATCCGCTCGCTGGCGCGGCTGCGCAACGGGTTGCTGATCTCGCCGCAGCGGGAGGCCGAGCTTGCCGAATTCTGGAAGCAGAAGATCGGTATCCGTACGCCCGACATGGCCAACAACATCTTTTCGCTGTCGGGCGGCAACCAGCAGAAGGCGCTGTTTGCCCGCGCACTGGGCTCGGATGCCGAGATCGTGCTGATGGACGATCCGATGCGCGGCGTGGACATCGGCACCAAGCTCGAAGTCTACGATCTCGTGCGCGAGGAAGCGGCCAAGGGCCGGACCTTCCTGTGGTACACCACCGAGACCGAAGAGCTCGACAATTGCGACCACATCCATGTCTTCAAGAATGGCCGCATCGTCGCCAATCTGACGCGCGACGAACTGACGGAGGAAAAGATCATCCAGTCCTCATTCGGCGACGCGGCCTGAGATGACGGCTATCGCTCCCGGCACGACCCCAAGTTCTTCGCCACGTAGCAGCGCCGCACGCGCCCGACTGCTGCGCAGCCTGTTGCCGGCGCTGTCGCTGGCGCTGGTGCTCATCGCCATCGCCTGGCTCAACCCGCGCGCCATCAGCTATTTCGGCTTCAGCCTGATGCTCAACCTGGCGATCCCGATCGCGCTGGCGACGATCGCGCAGATGTTCGTCATCGCCGGCAATGAGCTCGATTTGTCGATCGGCACCTTTGTCGGTTTTGTCGGCTGCGTAACCGCGACCTGGCTGAAGGATGCGCCGCTGCTCGGGGTGGTTGTCCTGCTCGGCGCCATCGGCGTTTATGCGCTGCTCGGGGCGCTGATCCATCTGCGCAACCTGCCGTCGATCGTGGTGACGCTGGGCATGAGCTTTGTGTGGCAAGGGCTGGCCATCCTGGTTCTGCCCAAGCCGGGCGGCAAGGCGCCGGACTGGCTGCTGGCGCTTATGTCGTTCAAGCCGCCCTTCATTCCATTTCCGATCATCGCCGCGCTGGTGATTGCAGCGGTCGTGCATTTCGGCCTGATGCGCACCTCCTATGGCGTCATCCTGCGCGGCTCCGGCGGCAATCCGGCGGCGCTCAGGCGCGCCGGCTGGTCGCTGCTCCGAACCAAGATCGTGCTGTTTGCGCTGACCGGCCTGTTCGGCGTTCTGTCCGGCATGGCGCTGATCGGCATCACCACTTCGGCCGACGCCAATATCGGCAATGGCTACACGCTGCTGGCAATTGCCGGCGTCATTCTTGGTGGCGGCGAATTCGTCGGCGGCCGGGTGTCGCCGATTGGCGCCGTGCTCGGCGCGCTGACGCTGGCGCTGGCGGCATCGCCGCTGCTCACCTTCATGCACATTCCGCCGGACTGGCAGGTCGCCGCCAATGGCGCCATCCTGATCATCGTGCTGGCGGCCCGCGTCCTGATCAGCCGCAGGGAGAGGTAGCGATGACATTTGTGAAATCGCTTGCCGCCAAACCCTGGATCTGGTCCTTCCTCGGCGCGTTGCTGGTCTGGCTGGCGACCATCTCCTTCACCGGCGGCTACGGCGGCGGTGGCATGGTCACGGCAGCACTGTCGCTGGCCGTCTTCACCGTCATCGTCGGCGTCGGCCAAATGTTCGTCATCACGCTTGGGCCTGGCAATGTCGACCTGTCGCTGCCGGCCAATATCGGGCTCGCCAGCGCCGTCGCCATGAAGGTGATGGATGGCAGCGATTCCATGATCGTTGTGGGCTTGATTGCCGCGCTCGCCTGCGGCGCTGCCATCGGCGCCGTGAATTATCTGCTGATCTGGGCGCTGCGGATTCCGCCGATCATCGCGACGCTGTCGGCGAGCTTCATCATCCAGTCGATCGATATCAGCTATGGGCGCGGCTTGCAGATCAAGCCGCCGCCGGGCTTTGCCGACTTCGCCAACTGGCAAGTCCTTGGCATTCCGGTGCTGGCGATCCTGACCGTGCTGTTCACCATTGCTGCTGCCATCGCCTTGCAGCGCATGATCTATGGTCGCTCGGTGCTGGCGATCGGCCAGAACATCCGTGCCGCGTGGCTGGCCGGCGTCAATGTCGGCCGCACCCGCTTCCTCACCTACACGCTTTCGGGCGCGCTCGGCGGCATCGACGGCGCGCTGCTTGCCGGCTATTTCCGCGGCGCCAATGTCGACATCGGCAACGAGTATCTGCTGGCCTCCATCGCGGTCGTCGTCATCGGCGGCACCTCGGTTGCCGGCGGCAAGGCCAATGTGCCCGGCGTCTGGGGCGCGGCGCTGTTCCTGGTGCTGCTGTTGACCATGCTCAACACATTCGGCGTCAGCGCCGGCGTTCGTCTGTTGCTGACCGGGCTGATCATCGTCGGTGTCATCACTGTGGCCGGTGGCGAGAAGGCCTCGCGATAAATCGCGCCAAATTTGACCATGTGGACAAAAGTCCGCACCCGTTCCATAGTTCCGCGTCTGATTTCAGAACAGCCGGCTCGACACGGTTGTCAAACAGAGGGGCACTTGATGGAAAACCGGAAAAACAAATTGCAATCGACCGGCCTGTCGCGGCGCGACGTGCTGGAACTCGGCGCGCTTGGCCTGGCTGCGGTCATGCTGCCGAATGCTGCTTTCGCCAAGGACAAGAAGCTGAAGGTGGCGGCGATCTTCGCCACGCCGATCGAGGAGCCGTGGGACAACCAGATCCACGTCGCCTTGCAGAAGGCCGAGAAGGAACTCGGTATCGAATACAAATGGTCGGAGAAGGTGCAGACCGCCGATTTCAGCCGCGTCATGCGCGAATATGCGCAAGGCGGCTATCAGCTGGTGCTGGGCGATGCCTTCGCCGCCGAACGCGAATCGCGCCGCACGGCAAAACAGTTCCCGAAGACCGCCTGGCTGTTCGGCTCCGGCGCCGGCCCGGCCGAACCCAATTTCGGCGTCTTCGACAACTGGATCCATGAGCCGGCCTATCTCTCCGGCATCATCGCCGGCAAGATGTCCAAGTCAGGCACGATCGGCGCCGTCGCGGCGATGGGCATTCCGGAGGTGAACCGGCTGGTCAACGCCTTCTTTGCCGGCGCCAAGGAGGTCAACCCGAACATCAAGAAGAAGGTCGCCTTCATCGGTTCCTTCTTCGACCCGCCGAAGGCCAAGGAAGCGGCCGTCGCCCAGATCGACGCCGGCGTCGACGTTATCTATGCCGAGCGCTTCGGCGTCATCGAGGCGGCGGTGGAGAAGAAGATCTACGCCATTTCCAACATGTCAGACCAGTCGAGCCTCGGCCCCGATACGGTCATCACCGGCCCGGTCTGGGACATGTACCCGACGGTCGAGCAGGCGATCAAACTGGTCAAGGCCGGTGTCTTCACCGCGCAGGACTATGGCGATTTCTCGCGCATGGCCAAGGGTGGATCCTTCCTGGCGCCCTATCACAAGTTCGACAAGACCTTGCCGGCGGATGTGAAGGATTTGGTCGAGAAGAAGAAGGCCGAGATCCTGGAAGGGAACTTCCGGGTGGATGTGGATGAGAATACGCCGGTCTCGGATTGAGCGCCGGCTCCCCCTCCCCCTTGAGGGGGTGAGCAGCCGGTTCGCCGCAGGCGAATTCATCGTGCCGGTGGCACGATGAAAGGCTAGCGAACGCCGGGACGCTGCAAAGCAGCGGGGACCCGGCAAGGCTCGCTAATTATCAGCCCGGCCCTTCGCCGGCTCAGGGCGTTCGAAGCTCGAAAAGCCAAGCAATTGGCTTTTCGTGGCCTTCAGCCACCGCTCCTCACCCCCCTCGAGGGGGAGGGGTATCAGCGCAGGAGCATACTTGTCCGCCCCTCTCATCGAAATGCGCGGCATCACCAAGAGCTTCGGCGCCGTCAAGGCGAACGAGGGTGTCGACCTCAGCGTGGCGCCGGGTGAAATCCTCGGGCTGCTGGGTGAGAACGGCGCCGGCAAGACGACGCTGATGAATGTGCTGTTCGGTGCCTATGCGCCGGATGCCGGCGAAATACTCATCCAGGGCGAGCCTGTTCGGATCACCAGTTCGGCCGATGCGCTGGCCGCCGGGATCGGCATGGTGCACCAGCATTTTCATCTGGCGCCGCGGCTGACGGTTCTGGAAAACCTGCTCATAGGTATATCAGGCAAATCCGGCCGCATCGATCGCGCCGGCGGGCTTGCCCGGTTGTCCGACATCAGCAGACAGCATGGGCTGACGCTGGACCCCGATCTGCCGGTCTCGGCGCTGTCGGTCGGCGAACAGCAGCGGCTCGAAATCGTCAAGGCGCTGTTTCGCGGCGCGAGGCTCCTGATCCTCGACGAACCGACGGCGGTGCTGGCGCCGAGCGAGGTCGACGGACTGTTTTCGGCGTTGCGCTCGATGGCGGCCCAGGGCCTGGGCATCATCTTCATCTCGCACAAGCTGAACGAGGTGCGGGCGCTTACCCATCGCTGCACCGTGCTGCGGCATGGCCGCGTCGCCGGCCGTGTCGACGATCCGGGCAACACAACGTCGGCGGAAATGGCGCAGCTGATGTGCGGTCACGAGATCGTGCCGCCAGCGAGAGGTCCGTCGACGCCGGGTGCGGCCGTGCTGACGCTCGACGGCATTTCCACCTCACGGCATCCCGGCATGGCGCTGCGCGATGTGTCGCTGTCGGTCCGCGCCGGCGAAATCCTCGGCATTGCCGGCGTTTCCGGCAACGGCCAGCGCGCGCTGGCCGAAGTGATCTCCGGCACGCGCGCGCCCGACGCCGGCGCGATGACGATAGCCGGCAAACCGGTGACGCGGTTCTCGCCGCGCGAGGTACAGGCGCTCGGCCTTGGCCGCATCCCGGAAGACCGCATGACGACCGGGCTGGTAACCAATCTGCCGCTCGCCGATTCCATGGTGCTGCCGCGCATCGGCACGGCCGCCTTCAGCACTAAAGGGCTGCTCAAGCCCGACGCGATCCGCGCCTTCGCCGAAGAGCAGATCAAGGCCTATGATATCAGGTGTCCCGGGCCAATGACGCGCGCCGGCGCGCTGTCGGGCGGCAATCTGCAAAAGGCGCTGCTGGCGCGCGAGCTTGCCTTCGACCCGAAGGTTCTGATCGTCTCCCAGCCGACTCGCGGCCTCGACATCGGTGCGGCCCGCTTCATCCACGAAAAATTCCTCGACATGCGCGCCAAGGGCTGCGGCATCGTCGTCATCGGGGAGGATCTCGAGGAGCTGCTGGTGCTCTGCGATCGCATCGCGGTGATGTATGAGGGCCGCATTGCCGGGACGCTCGACAGCGCCGAGGCGACGATCGCGCGGCTGGGGCTGCTGATGACCGGGGCGGAGGGCCACAGCTGATGTTCCGTCTCGAGGTCCGGACGTCCACGCCCACCTGGTTCAACCTGGCGCTGCCGCTCATCGCGATCGCAGCCACGCTCATTCTGTGCAGCGGGCTCATCGCATTGGCTGGTGCGGGTGTGCTCGAAGCCTATGGCGTGATGCTGTCGGCCTCGTTCGGCGACAGCTATGCCATCACCGAAACGCTGGTGCGCGCCGCCCCGATGATCTTCACCGGGCTGGCGGTCGCCGTCGCGTTCCGGGCCAAATTCTGGAACATCGGCGCGGAAGGCCAATTGCTGGCCGGCGCCGTGGCCAGCTGCTTTGTCGGCGCCATCCCGATGCCGGGGGCGCTCGCCATCCTGTTGATGGCGCTGGCGGGTGGGGCCGCCGGTGCAGCTGTCGCGCTGGTGCCAGCGACGTTGCGCGTAAAATTCAAGGTCGATGACGTCGTCAGTTCGCTGCTGCTCAATTCGGTCATCTACTACGCGCTGATGGCGCTGATCGAAGGGCCGTGGAAGGATAGTTTCAGCGGCTATCCGATCTCGCCGCCGATCGAGGATTCGGCGAATTTTCCCGTGCTGCTCGAAGGCACAAGGCTGCATCTCGGCGTCGTCGCGGCGCTGATTGCAGCGCCCCTGATCTGGTTCCTGATCGTGCGCACCACGCTCGGCTTCCGCATCCGGGTCACAGGCGAAAGCCCGGAGGCCGCCCGCTATGGCGGCATCCATGTCGAGCGCGTGCTGATCTCGACGGCGCTGCTGTCGGGCGCGCTGGCCGGGCTCGCCGGCGTCGGCGAGGTCGGCGGCGTGCATTTCCAGGTGATGAGCGATATCTCGCCGGGCTATGGCTATTCCGGCATTGTCGTTGCCATGCTGGCCAGGCTCAACCCGCTCGGCGTCGTGCCGGCGGCGATCTTCCTGGCCGCCGTGATGACCGGGGCCGAGGCGATGTCGCGCGCCACCGGCGTGCCGGCCTTCCTCAGCGACGTCATTCAGGGCACGGCGCTGCTTGCCATGCTGGTGGCGCTGCTCTTCACGGCCTACCGCATCCGCCGCGTGGGGGCATCCGCATGAGCGCGGTGTTCGAACAGATTTTTCAGGTCGGCTTCCTCGCTGCCATCATCCGTATCGCCACGCCGCTGGCTTTCGCGACGCTCGGCGAAATGTTTTCCGAGCGCGCCGGTGTGCTCAATCTCGGCATCGAAGGCATCATGCTCTTGTCAGCGATGACCGGCTTCACCGCCGCCAGCCTGAGCGGCAGCCTGTGGTTTGGCATATTGGCCGCGGTGCTGACCGGCATGCTGATGGGCGCGCTGCATGCGCTGTTCACGGTGGCGTTGGGCCTCAGCCAGCATGTCTGCGGCATCGGCGTGACCTTGTTCTCGTCGGGTCTTGCCTATTTCCTCTACCGGCTGATCTTCGGCCAGCAATCGGTACCGCCGAGCATCAGGGGTTTTCAGACCCTGCCGATTCCGATCCTCTCCGACATTCCCGTTCTCGGCCCGGCGGTGTTCAACCAGTTTGCGCTGGTCTACATGGCGATCATCGCCATCCCGCTCGCCGCCTTCGTTCTCTACCGCACACCCTGGGGCCTGTCTGTGCGCATGGTCGGGGAAAACCCGCGCGCGGCCGACTCGGCCGGGGTCAGCGTCATTGCCACGCGCTTCCAGGCCGTCATCCTCGGCGGTGCGCTGATGGGGCTGGCCGGCGCTTTCCTGTCGATGGCGCAGTTCAACGCCTTCACCTTCGGGGTGGTATCGGGCCGCGGCTGGGTGGCGATCGCGCTGGTCGTGTTCGGTCGCTGGGACCCGTGGCGCTCGGCCGGTGCGGCACTGCTGTTCGCCTTCGTCGATGCCTTGCAACTGCGCATGCAGGCGAGTGGGCTCGGGCATATCCCTTATGAGGCGTTCCTGATGCTGCCGTTCATCTTCACGATCGTGGCGATGGCCGTGATGTCGCGCAACGCGGTGGCGCCGTCAGCGCTGCTGAAGCCGTTTCGACGGGAAGAGCGGTAGGCCGGCAGGACTGGCGCCCTTCCTCTCCCTCCGGAGGGGGGGAGAGGTGGCGCCGCGAAGCGGCGACGGAGTGGGGGAAGGCGCTCATGAAGCCCACGGCCGCCGAAAAATAGGAACGACGAAGCGAGTGCGCCACCTCTGGCAGGCGGATTTGGTGAACAGTCGACCCCCACTCCGTCGAGCTGCGCTCGACACCTCTCCCCCGATCGACGGGGGAGAGGAAGGGCGCCAAGCTGTCCCCGGGGCGAGGAACCAGAACCTGGAAAGTCTCACATCGCCGTAAAACCATTATCCACAAACAGATGCGTACCGTTGACGAAGCTGGACTCGTCGCTGGCCAGATACAGCGCGGCCTTTGCAACCTCTTCGGGCTCACCGATGCGACCCTGCTGCGCGGCAAGCGCTGCGTCTGAAACATCGACGCCGAGCTTGCCGAGATCGGCAACCTCGCGCAGGCCGTGCGGGGTGCGGATGAAGCCGGGGCAGACGGCGTTGCAACGGATGTTGCGGTCGCGGAACTCGACCGCAATCGCCCGCGCGAACATGTGGCAAGCGCCTTTTGTGGTGTCGTAGAGCACCTCCATCGGTGTCGCCGCCACCGCCGAGATCGACGAGGTGCAGACGATCGAGCCGCCGCCGGCGGCGATCATGCCGGGCAGCACGGCGCGGGTCATCAGGAACATCGAGCGGACATTGACGGCATGCAGCCAGTCCCACTCCTGCAGCGTCGTTTCCAGGAACGGCTTTATCACGATGGTGCCGGCATGGTTGAACAGCACGGTGGCCGGGCCAAGCTTGGCCGTCGCCGCCTTCACCGCCGCCTCGACTTGCGCTTCATCAGAGACATCGGCGACGAAATGCTCGGCCACATGTCCCCGCGCGCGTATCGTCGCTGCGGTGGCGGCAGCCGCATCGCCGTTGCGGTCGATGATTGCGACCTTGGCGCCTTCGGCCGCGAACAATTCCGACGCCGCTCCGCCCATGCCCGTCGCGCCGCCCGAGATGATGGCGACCTTGCCGGCCAATCTTGAACCCATATCTTCTGCTCCCCATACCCGGTTGAAATCGTCTGCTTTTACGCGGGAATGGCGATGCTATCCCCGATGTGAAGGCCGGCCAAGCGGGCTGGTCGCTTGCCGCGAATTGCGGCCTCCCAGCAATCTCAGACCAATTCACGCTGGAGATTGAGAAAATTGTTCTGCGTATTGCCAAAAAATAGCAATCGACAAAGTCTACTGATTTTATAGATTAACCAGCGAGACGGAGGTCGATATGTCCTATATCCAGAACGCCGAGACGGATCGCAGCAGCCAGAGGCTGGCCAATGCCCAGGCTTTTCGCCCGGCCTATGCAGGCGCTTTCGCCTATCTTGTCTTTGCCCTCGCGTTCGCGTTCACCGGGGCAGTCGTGCTCGGCCTGATCCCCTGATCCGTTCAGGCCGAGAGGGTGGCGACCTACCGCTTTCAGGTAACCGGAGTTGATGAACCGAATGCGGCTGCGCTTTGGCGTGGACCGCTTTGCTTTATGCATGTGGGCGACATGCATCCAACGTGATGGAGGAGATGGCAATGCCGATCGAGTTCACGCATGTTCCCGGTAAAACGCATGCCGCCGACGCCGGTTCGGCCGTACCTTTCTTCTATGATTTCGTCGAGACGGCGACAAAGCTGTCGCTGATCGAGGATTCCGGCTTCCAGAGGATCGTCGTCGACGACCAGGCCGGGCTGTTGACCAATATGGACATTGCCGCCCAGGCGCTCGACCGCACCTCGTCGCTGGAAGTGGTGCTGACGCATTGGGCCGGCGTGATCGCCCCCGCGGTCGCGGCGCGGCAACTGGCGGCGCTCGACACCAGGAGCGGCGGCCGGCTGTCGCTTCGGATGCTGAGCGAACCGCTCGACGACGACGATGCCGAGACCCGTCCGGTCGGCCACACCGTGGTCTGGCAGCGCATCGATGAATATCTGGTGCTGCTGAAGCGGCTGTGGTCCAACGACCGGCCCTTCGACCATGAAGGCGCCTTCTACAGCATCAAGGGCGGCTATGTGCCGCGCAAGGGGCCGCATGGCGCCGATATCACTATCCGCATGGGCGGTCAGTCCGGCACTGCGCTCAAGGTCGCCGGACGACATGCCGACGTCTTTGAGCTGGCGGCTGGTTCGCTGGACGAGATCCGCCAGCTGATGGAGCGGGCGCGCAGCGCCGCCGCCGAACATGGCCGCGCCGGCAAGCTGCGTTTTGCGCTTCCAGTCCGCATTCGTGCCGAAGGCAGCGTCTCCACCGGCGCCCACAAGGCAGTCGAGCTTTCCGGGCCACCGGCGCAGATCGCTTTGTCGCTGCTGCCCTATGCTGCGCTCGGGATCAGCGAGTTCATGATCGTCGGCGTCGACAGGCCGCGCGAGATCGCCAGCGTCGGCCGCGAGACGATCGCGCTCTTACGCAACTCGCTGGCGCGCCGTGAGGCCGAGGTGCCGCAGCCCGGTGCGTTTGCGTCGCGGGGCGGGTCGGACATTCACGCAGCGCGGTAACTGCAACAAGGCAGGCTTCTAGCCTGCCTTGCCACCCAAACTCGCCAGCGCCGCCAGCACGGCCCCAGACTCCGCCAGCGCGCCGAAAACGCCGTCCTCCACCGTCACCATGTGCAGCGCCGCCTCATGCGCGTATTGGTCGCCGCTGGCGCAGGCGTCGGCGATGGTCAGGCACTGGAAATTGCGGTCGCAGGCCTCGCGCAGCGTGGTGTGGACGCAGACATCGGTCGTGCAGCCCGAAAACATCAGATGCGTGATGCCTCGTGCGCGCAACACCAGTTCGAAATCGGTATAGGTGAAGGCGCCGTTGCAGGTCTTGTCGACGATGATGTCGTCGGGCGCGACCTCGATGTCGGCGACGATCTGGAAACCAGGGCCGGAGCGCAGCAGCACGTCGGTGCCTTCAAGGCCGCCCGCTTGCGGCGCCATTTCTCGTAAGGCGTCATGTCGGCCATGTCGCCGCGATAGCCTTGCCTGGTGTGGATGATGGTGAGGCCGGCCGACCGTGCGGCCGCGATCAATCGGTTGACCGTCGGCAGGATGGCGCGCAGCGGCGCAGGGTCATACCCTTTCCTGGCGAAATAGCCCGATGTCGAGAGAAAGTCCTCCTGCAGGTCGATGACCAGCAGCGCGGTATATTGCGGCACCAGCTGGCCGTCATAGGGGAAATCGAACGGTGTCGCCTTGATCATCGGCTGCTTGCCTCAATTGCTGCCCGGCATCGTGGCCCAGCAACGCCGCCGCCGTCCATCCCTCAGTGCGACGCGGCAAGGTAGGACCGACACAAAGACGATGCGCGGTTTCGCGCCAAAGACTGTTGGCCAAAAAGCCATCTTGTTTGTTGACTAGTAAACTCATGTTTTATAGTCAAGCGGGGGCGCGGCCGCCTGAATTGGTTTCCAGCGGCTGTGCCGTTTGAGAGAAAGCCAGAATCCGTGGCTGGTATTTTCGGCGTCGAGATGGGGGTGTTTGCGATCCCGTCACCGGCCCGCCCATCGGTTACGGGCAATGACGAAGCGAGGGCGAAGCGTGTCCAGAAATGGTTTGTTGGCGGCGCTGGCCGCGGTCATGCTGTCTGCCGGCAGCGCTGCTGCGCAAGAGCAGCCGAGCACGCAACCGGCAACACAGCCCAGGGTTACGACGGAACCAGCAACCGCCCAGCCGGCGCCAGTCGAGCCGCCAGCGGTGGTGGAAAAGGCGGCACCGGCTGTGCTTGCCGCGCAGACGTTACCAGCCGCCGGACAAGTCGCGCCGGCTGCGCCAGTGCCGGCCAGCCAGCCCGGCGCAACCGCGCAGCCTGATCCCTCGGCGATTTCGCTGACCCTGCCGCACGACCTGTCGCCCTGGGGCATGTTCATGGCCGCCGACATCATCGTCAAGGCGGTGATGATCGGGCTTGCCTTCGCCTCCCTCGTCACCTGGACGGTCTGGCTGGCCAAGTCGCTGGAAATCCTGTTCGGCAAGCTCAGCGCCCGGCGCGCCGCGCGCGCCATCGGCAATGCCGCCACCTTGCGGCAGGCCAGTCGTGCGCTGGGCAACAGCGGCGGCCCCGGCGCGCTGCTGGTTCAGGCAGCCGAGCAAGAAGCCGCGCTTTCGGCCAGCGCGCTCGACCACGTGACCGGCGACGGGCTGAAGGAACGCGTGACGTCACGGCTGTCGCGCATCGAGGCGGCTGCGGCGCGGCGCATGTCGCGCGGCACCGGCGTGCTGGCGACGATCGGCTCGACGGCGCCGTTTGTTGGCCTGTTCGGCACCGTCTGGGGCATCATGAATGCCTTTATCGGCATATCGCAGGCGCAGACCACCAACCTCGCCGTCGTCGCGCCCGGCATCGCCGAGGCGCTGCTCGCCACCGCGATGGGGCTGGTCGCGGCCATTCCGGCGGTGGTCATCTACAACGTCTTTGCGCGATCCATTTCCGGCTACCGGCAGATCCTCGCCGATGCCTCGGCCGGCGTCGAACGGCTGGTCAGCCGCGACCTCGATTTCCGCACGGTGCCGCAAGCGCCCGCGCTGGCGGCGGAGTGACGGGCCATGGCGGCTAGAATCCGCGAAAACATCGACGGCGATCTCGAGGAAAACCACGAGATCAACGTCACGCCGTTCATCGACGTCATCCTGGTGCTGCTGATCATCTTCATGGTCGCGGCGCCGCTGGCGACGGTTGACGTCAATGTCGACCTGCCGGGCTCCACCGCGACGCCGGTACCGCGGCCGGAAACGCCGCTGTTCCTGACGCTGAAGGACGATCTGACGCTGGCGATCGGCAATGACAGTATGCCGCGCGCGGCTTTTGCCGCCGTGCTCGACGGCAAGACAAAGGGCGACAAGCAGACCCGCATCTTCCTGCGCGCCGACAAGGCGGTCGGTTATGGCGAGCTGATGGAGGTGATGAATCTGCTGCGCGGCGCCGGCTACCTGAAGATCGCGCTGGTCGGGCTGGAGGTGCCGGCGGATCCGGCGGCGCCGCAACCAGGCGCCGTCCCATGACGCATCTGACCGCCGCCGTTCCCATGGCCGATCCGCCGCGTACAGGCGCGCGCGAGATCGGTTTGTGGACGGCTGCGGCTATTCTCATTGTCGGCGCGCATGTCGCGATCGCCTATGCCGTGCAGAATTTCAGCCTGGCCAACGAGATGGATGGCGGCCCGCCGCCGGCGGTGGCGATCGAACTGTCGCCGATGATGGTCGCACCGGCAGTGCCTGAGGACACGATGGCCGATGTGGTGACGCCGGAGCCGACGAACCAGGTCGAGGAGACCGTCGCCGACGCAAGACCCGTCGTGGAACCGGACGCCGACAAGCCGGAGCCGGTTGCCGATGAGACGGAAGCGGTTCAACCCGACGAGACCGCACCGGTCGAGACAGCGGCGGCCGAACAACCCGACCAGCCGCCGCTCGATGAGGTCGTGCCCGACATCGTCCCGACCGTGGCGCCGGACGTGGTCATTCCGCTGCCGCAGGCCAAGCCGGTGAAGGACAAGCCGGTCGAGAAGGCGAAGAAGGCGGTCGAAAAGCCCAAGCCGCGCCCGAAGAAAGAAAAGAAGGAAAAGGCCGCGCCGGCGAAAGCGGTCGTGACCGCCAGCGTCGATGCGAAGGCGGCTGCCAAAGCATCCGCGCCGAAGGCGTCGCAGTCGAGTGGGTCATCCGTCAGCCCGGCCAAGTGGAACTCGCAGTTGATTGGATGGATCAATCGGCACAAGCGTTATCCGAGCGCGGCAAGGCCGAGGCGGGCCGAAGGCACAGCGAATGTGACCTTCGTCGTCAGCGCCTCGGGCAAGGTGACCTCCGCCCGACTGACGCGATCTTCGGGAGACGCAGATCTCGATCGTGCAGCGCTCAGCGTTCTGCAGGGCGCCACGGTGCCGGCGCCACCGCCCGAGAAGGCCGGTACGTCTGTCGTGGCGCCTTTCGCGTTCACCCTGCGGAACTAGAATCAGTCGGACAGGACCGATCCTATCGCTCGGGCGGGCCACCCGTATGGGCTTGGCCACTTTCCCGCTTGACTGACCCGCCGGACCGAATACGCTAGCGCAAAATACCGGCTCTGATCGCCGGGCGGCAAATATGCCTCGTATGCCTCGCCCCTGCGGTGCTGGCTGCGGGGCATTGTCATTTCTGGGGTTTCGTTTGAAACGGCGTATCGAGATCGGCATCCTCTATTCGCGCTTGGGCAGCTATCAGCTGGTCTCCGATGCCTGCCGGATGGGCGCCATGCGCGCCATTGCCGACATCAATGCCGACCGCAGCTACGGCATCGAACTGGTGCCTATCGAGCGCGATCCGCAAAGCAATGCGGATCGCTATGCGACGCTCTGCGAAGACATCTTCAAGACCAGCAGCGCCCGCCATGTCGTCGGCTGTGTCACCTCGTGGAGCCGCAAGGAGACGATCCCCGTGCTGGAGAAGGCGGGCGGCATGCTCTGGTATGCCTGCCCCTATGAAGGCTTCGAGGCCAACGAGCATGTCGTCTACATGCACGCTTGCCCCAACCAGCATCTGGTGCCGCTGATGGCGCATGTCGTGCCGCGATTCGGCGCCAACGGTTTCCTGCTGGGGTCCAACTACATCTGGGGCTGGGAGATGAACCGCGTGGCGCGCGACCTCATCGCCGATGCCGGCGGCAAGGTGCTGGGCGAGCGCTATCTGCGCATCGGCGAGACCGATGTGTCGCGCCTGATCGCCGAAATCCGGGCAACGCGGCCGAGCTTCATCCTCAACAATCTGATCGGCACCTCGTCCTATGCCTTCCTGGCCGCCTATCGCGATCTGGGTGATGACGATGCCGCCTTCCGGTCGGAAAACTGCCCGGTCATTTCCTGCAATCTCACCGAGGGCGAACTGCCGGCGATCGGCGAAACGGGCAAAGGGCATCTGTCGGTCGGGCCGTATTTCGCGCCGCGGCCGGCGGCCTTCGCCTCGTCCTTCGAGGCCTCCGCCTATGCCTCGGTGCAAGTGATGGCCGACGTGATGTCGCGCGACGCCGACGCCGGCCCGGCGGAGTTTTCGAAGGCTTTCGCCGAGCGACGCTTCTCGACCCGGCTCGGGCCGATCGCCATCGACGCCCATTCACAGCATGCGACGCTGCCGGTGATCATCGGGCGGATCGCGGACGGCTTCTTCGAGGTCGTCAGCCGCGAGGACGAGGTTGCGCCGGACCCCTATCTGTCGCGCTACGACCCGGCCAAGACATTCGGCCGTCCGCGCCTGAGGGTGGTGTCGTGACCAGGGCGCGCATCCCCAATCTCGGCGGCGCCAGGGCCTTCATCCTGCATCGCCCGCACCCGACGGTGCAGGCCATCACAAGACAATTGTCGGCCATCGGCCTGATCACTGTCGACTGCTGGCCGGAATTGCCGCCTGGGGCGCTGGCGGCCGATTTCGTCTTCTTCGACGCCGATCTCGGCTTTGACGAGCAATTCCCGTGGCAGCCGGGCGAGGCGCCAATGCCGCTGGTGGCGCTGATCGGCTCCGAGGCGCCCGGCCGCATCGAATGGGCACTGTCGCACAAGGCCGATGCGCAACTCTTGAAGCCGGTCGGAAATGCCGGTGTGTACAGCGCGCTTCTGATCGCGAGGCAGAGTTTCGAGGCGCGAAAACATTTAGCCGGCGAAATTGCGTCACTGCGCCAGCGCGTCGCCGAGCGCCAGACCATCGTGCGGGCGGTGGCGGCGCTGTCGAAGGGCAGCGACGACGAGCGCGCCTATGCGCAGCTGCGCTCGCTGGCGATGAGCTGGCAGATCAGCGTCGAGGATGCAGCGCGCCGGATCGTGGCGATGACAAGTGAGGAAGGAACAGGCGAGGAAGCAACGGGTGAAGAAGGCGGCGATGACCAGTCCTATCGCGCCTGATTTCCCGACGCCTGTGCGCATGCCGGTCAAGCCGCGCGCCGGCGTCTGGCGCCGACTGATCAAACGCCGGCTGGCGCTGCTCGGGCTGGTCATCGTTGCCATCGTCGTCGCCGGCGCCATCCTGGCGCCGTGGCTGACCGGCTACGATCCCAACGAGCAGATGTTCGACGGCCTGACCATCGAGGGGTCGCCCTTACCGCCGAGCGCCCAGTACTGGCTCGGCACCGACCTGCTCGGCCGCGACCTGCTGACCCGCATCCTCTACGGCGCCCGCACCTCGCTGATCATCGGCATTGTCGCCAATGGCGTGGCGCTTCTGATCGGCACGCTGGTCGGCGTCACCGCCGGCTATTTCCGCGGCTGGGTCGGCAGCGCGCTGATGCGCTTCACCGATCTGATGATGGCGTTCCCAGCCCTGCTGCTCGCCATCTGCCTGGCGGCGGTGTTCCAGCCGAGCCTGTGGATCGTCGCCATGGTCATCGCGCTGGTCAACTGGGTGCAGACCGCACGCGTCATCTATACCGAAACATCCTCACTCGCTGAGCGTGAATTCATCGACGCTGAACGCACCATCGGCGCCGGTGCGCCGCGCATCCTGTTTCGCCACATCCTGCCGCATCTCCTGCCGACCATCATCGTCTGGGGCACGCTCGGCATCTCGACCACGGTGCTGTTGGAAGCGACTCTCTCCTTCCTCGGCATTGGCGTGCAGCCACCAACGGCGTCGTGGGGCAACATCATTTTCGAAAACCAGACCTATTTCCAGGCCGCACCCTGGCTGGTGTTCATTCCCGGTGCGGCGATCCTGGCGCTGGCGCTGGCCTTCAACCTGATCGGCGATGCGCTGCGCGACATCCTCGATCCGACGCAAAGAGGCCGGGCATGATCGCCTATCTCGGCCGCCGCCTGATCCAGTCGCTGCTGATCCTGCTCGGCGTCTCGCTGATCACCTTTGCGCTGCTCTACCTCTTGCCGGCCGACCCTGTGCGCCAGATCGCCGGCCGCAGCGCCACGCCGCAGACGGTCGAAAACATCCGCCAGCAGCTCGGCCTCGACCAACCCTTCGTCGTCCAGTACTGGCACTATCTGACAAAGCTCGTCAGCGGCGATCTCGGCCGCTCCTACATCCAGCGCTCAGAAGTCACCGAACTGATTGTCTCTCGGCTACCGGCAAGCCTGCTTTTGATGGTCGGCGCCATCCTGTGCGAATTGCTGATCGGCCTGAGCATGGGCCTGATCGCCGCCGTCAAGCGCGGCACCGCCACCGACCAGACCTTGATGGTCGCTTCCTTCGTCGGCGTCTCGGCGCCACAATTCGTCGTCGGGCTGTTGCTGCTCTACGTCTTTGCGGTGCGGCTGAGCTGGTTTCCGATCGGCGGCTACGGCACCTGGCGCCATCTGGTGCTGCCGTCGCTGACCATGGGCATACTCGGCGCCGGCTGGTATGCGCGCATGATGCGCTCGTCGATGATCGACGTGCTGCGCCAGGACTATGTCCGCACCGCCCGCGCCAAGGGTCTGGCGCGCAGCGCCATCATTTTCCGCCACGCGCTGCCCAACGCCATCCTGCCTGTCATCGCCATGATCGGCATCGACATCGGCATCTTCATGGGCGGCATCGTCGTCGTCGAAAGCGTGTTCGGCTGGCCCGGCATCGGCCAGCTGGCGTGGCAAGCCATCCAGCGCGTCGACATTCCGATCATCATGGGCGTCACGCTGGTCTCGGCCTTCGCCATCGTGCTCGGCAATCTGCTCGCCGACATCGTCGCGCCCTTTATCGACCCCCGCATCAAGCTCAGATGAAAACTCAACAAACTGAATAACAAAACAGAGAAAGGGAACATGTGATGAAGAGATTTCTGGCATCCACCGTCGCGGCCTCAGCGCTCGCGCTGATGCTCGGCATGGCAAGCGCACGCGCCGAAGACGCCGTCGACCCGAACGCCAAGCAGGGCGGCGAGATTGTCGCCACATACAAGGACGACGTCACGACGCTCGACCCGGCGATCGGCTATGATTGGCAGAACTGGTCGATGATCAAGAGCCTGTTCGACGGGCTGATGGATTACGAGCCGGGCACGACCAATCTGAAGCCGGACCTTGCAGAAAGCTACGAGATTTCGCCGGACGGCAAGACCTTCACCTTCAAGCTGCGCCACGGGGTGAAGTTCCACAATGGCCGCGAAATGACCGCCGACGATGTGAAATACTCGCTCGACCGCGTCACCAACCCGAAGACGCAGAGCCCGGGTGCGGGCTTCTTCGGTTCGATCAAGGGTTATGACGATGTCGTTGCCGGCAAGGCCGAAAGCCTCTCCGGCGTCACCGTCGTCGATCCCTATACGGTCAAATTCGAACTGAGCCGGCCCGACGCCACCTTCCTGCATGTCATGGCCATCAACTTCGCCCATGTCGTGCCGAAGGAAGAGGTCGAGAAATACGGCGCCGATTTCGGCAAGCACCCGGTCGGCACCGGCGCCTTCAAGCTTGCGGAATGGACGCTTGGACAGCGCATCGTCTTCGAGCGCAATCCGGACTATTGGCACAAGGGCCTGCCGCATCTGGACAAGATCACCTTCGAGGTTGGCCAAGAGCCGATCGTGGCGCTGCTGCGCCTGCAGAAGGGCGAGATCGACCTGGCTCTCGACGGCATTCCTCCAGCCAAGTTCCAGGAGGTGATGGCCGATCCAGAGCAAAAGTCGCACGTCATCGAAGGCGGCCAGTTGCACACCGGCTACATCACCATGAACACAACGATGGCGCCCTTCGACAATGTGAAGGTGCGCCAGGCCGTCAACATGGCGATCAACAAGGCGCGCATCGTCCAGATTATCAACAATCGGGCAGTGCCAGCCAACCAGCCGCTGCCGCCGTCAATGCCCGGCTACGACAAGGAATTCAAGGGCTATCCCTATGACGTCGCCAAGGCCAAGGCACTGCTCGCGGAAGCCGGCCATCCCGATGGTTTTGAGACGCAGCTGTTCGCCATGAACACCGATCCCAACCCGCGCATAGCGCAGGCGATCCAGCAGGATCTGGCGGCGATCGGCATCAAGGCCAGTATCCAGGCACTGGCACAGGCCAATGTCATTGCCGCAGGCGGCGACAAGGCCGGCGCGCCGATGATCTGGTCCGGCGGCATGGGTTGGATCGCCGACTTCCCCGACCCGTCGAATTTCTACGGACCTATCCTCGGCTGTGCGGGTGCTGTGCCCGGCGGCTGGAACTGGTCGTGGTACTGCAACAAGGATCTCGACGCCAAGGCGGCGGAAGCCGACTCGATGACCGATCCGGCCAAATCAGCTGAGCGCAACAAGATGTGGAGCGGGATCTACGACAAGATCATGGAGGACGCACCATGGGCGCCTGTCTTCAACGAGCAGCGCTTCACCATTAGATCCGCGCGCATGGGCGGCGCCGACAACCTCTATGTCGACCCGGTCCATGTCTTCATCAACTATGACAATGTGTATGTAAAAGATGTGCAATAGCTGCGACTACACCATCCACGGGCGCCATCACCATTTCGGCTGGGACAATTCCTTTGCCCCGGCCGAACGGGTGGTGCCCGGCTCGACCATCGAGTTCCAGTGCCTCGATGCGGGCGGCGGCCAGTTGAACGCCGACAGCACGGTCGCCGACGTCGCCAAGCTCGACTTCGAAAGGGTCAACCCGGTGACCGGGCCGATCTTCGTCGAGGGTGCGGAGCCGGGCGATGCGCTGAAGGTGACGATTGAAATGTTCAAACCGTCCGGCTTCGGCTGGACGGCGAACATTCCGGGTTTCGGCCTGCTTGCCGACGATTTTACAGAGCCGGCGCTGAACATCTGGAAATACGACGACGCCTCGCTCGAGCCGGCGCTGTTCGGTAAAAATGCGCGCGTGCCGCTGAAGCCTTTCGCCGGCACCATCGGCAACGCCCCGGCTGAGGTGGGGCTTCACTCGGTGGTGCCGCCGCGGCGCGTCGGCGGCAATCTCGACATCCGCGACCTCGCCGCCGGCACCACACTCTATCTGCCGGTGGAAGTGGCGGGTGCGCTGTTCTCGGTTGGTGATACGCATGCCGCGCAAGGCGACGGCGAGGTCTGCGGCACGGCGATCGAAAGCCCGATGAACGTCGTGCTCAAGCTCGATCTGGTCAAGGACGCCAGGCTGAAGACGCCGCGCTTCACCACGTCGGGCCCGGTGACGCGCCATCTCGACGCCAAGGGTTATGAGGTAACGACCGGCATCGGCCCGGACCTGATCATGGGTGCGAAGGAGGCGGTCGCCCAGATGGTCGACCTGCTGGCTGGGCGGTACCAAATCGATCCGGTCGAGGCTTATATGCTGGCTTCGGTGTGCGGCGACCTTCGCATCAGCGAGGTCGTCGACGTGCCGAACTGGGTGGTATCGTTCTATTTTCCGCGCTGCGTGTTTGAATGACGTCAGGTCGGCGCCGCACCCCCACCCCGCTGCTTCGCAGCGACCCTCCCCACAAGGGGGAGGGTAGAGCGCTGGCGCCCTACCTCCCCCTTGTGGGGAGGTCGGACCGAAGGTCCGGGTGGGGGTCGCGCCGGAATAAATCCTTCGCGGGATTGGCTTCGCGATGACCGGCGAAACAAACCCCGTCCTTGACATCGCCAACCTCTCCGTCAGCGTGCGTGGCGAGGACGGTGAGCGGGAGGTTGTCTCCAACCTGTCGCTGACGCTGGCGCGTGGCGAGACACTCTGCATTGCCGGCGAGTCTGGCTCCGGGAAGTCGATGACCGCACTGGCGATCATGCAACTCCTGCCGCAGCCGGCTGCGCGTATTTCGTCCGGCGAGATCCATCTCGGCGACACCGATCTGGCAACCCTCGACGAGCGCCAGATGCGGCGCATCCGCGGTGACCGCATCGCCATGATCTTCCAAGAGCCGATGACCTCGCTCAACCCGGTGCTGTCGATCGGTCGGCAGCTGACCGAATCCATCGAGGCGCATACCAGCCTGTCGCAGGCCGAGGCCCGCCAGCGCGCCATCGAAGCGCTCAAGGCGGTGCGCATCTCTGAAGCCGAAAGCCGGCTAAAACAGTTTCCGCATGAGCTGTCCGGCGGCATGCGCCAGCGGGTGATGATCGCCATGGCGCTGGCGCTCGAGCCCGATGTGCTGATCGCCGACGAACCGACGACGGCGCTCGACGTCACCGTGCAGGGCGAGGTGCTGGAACTGTTGCGCGACCTGCAGCGTCGGCACGGCACCAGTGTCATCTTGATCACCCACGATATGGGCGTGGTCGCCGAAATGGCCGACCGCGTCATCATCATGCGGCATGGCCGCATGGTCGAGGAGGGCAAGACCGTTGATATCTTTGCCCGACCGCAGGCCGATTACACGTGCGAACTGCTGGCCGCCGTGCCGCGCATCGGCAGCGGGGTCGGGCGCCAGAAATCCAGGGATGCGGCCGAGCTTTCGAAGCCGGCCAACGTCGCCGAGGTCAACGACCTGCATGTCCGCTTCGATCTGCGCGGCGGTGTCTTTGGCCAGGTCACCCGCCGCGTTCATGCCGTTGAGGGCGTCAGCTTCTCGATCTCGCCCAACGAGACGCTGGCGCTGGTCGGCGAATCCGGCTGCGGCAAGTCGACCACCGCCAAGGCACTGGCCGGACTGGTGTCGTATAGCGGTGACATCGTTATTGGCGGGCGCAATCTGTCGGGCCTCGGCCGCGTCGAGCGCAAGGCGGTGCGCCGCGACGTGCAGATGATTTTCCAGGACCCGTTCGCCTCGCTCGATCCGCGCATGCGTGTCGGCGATCTCGTCGCCGAGCCGTTGGTGATCCACGGCAACGCCTCGAAGGACGAGCGCCGCGATCGCGTGGCAGCGCTATTCGAGCGCGTCGGCCTGTCGGCCGACCAGATGGAGCTCTATCCGCACGAATTCTCCGGCGGCCAGCGCCAGCGCGTCTGCATTGCACGGGCGCTGGCGCTGCGGCCAAAGCTGATCATCGCCGATGAAAGCGTTTCGGCGCTCGACGTCTCGGTACAAGCGCGCGTGCTCGACCTGCTGAAGGAATTGCAGCGCGAATTCGGCGTCGCATATCTCTTCATCTCGCATGACATGGCGGTGGTGGAGAACATCTCCGATCGCGTCGCCGTCATGTATCTCGGCCAGATCGTCGAAATGGGCACACGCGACCAAGTGTTTTCCAACCCGCGCCATCCCTACACTAGGCGGCTGATCGAAGCCGTGCCGGTGCCAGACCCGGCGCAGCGCAGAATCCGATTCGCCCGCCTCGACCAGGAGATACCGAGCGCGACCCGCAAGATCGGCGAAGCGCCGCTGAAGCTGGCGCTGAACGATGTCGGCAACGGCCATCTCGTCGCTGCGGAAAGCTGAGCCCGCACTGGTCGGCGATTGCAGCTGTTCTTTTTGCCTTGTTGGACACAACCAGGCATTGCCGTATTCGGGTTTACCGCGCCTTAGGCGGCGGGAGGGATTATACTGGTTGGCTTGGCCTCAGGGGGAAACAGTGCTGAAGGCGGTTCTGCAGCTGCTACCGGGTCGGTTCATGGATGTGCGTATGCGCGTGTCCGACGGCTACGAGACGCGCGTCGTGGAGCGGCCCGGACGCTGGATGACGGCGGCCGATCTGGAGCAGCTGAGCAGCGATCTGCGGCTGGTGGCGTCGAAGACGCTGAAGGCCGGCAGCCTGACCTATGGCGTGTTTTCCGGCGATCGCAGCCGGCTGGAACATTCCATCATCACCATCGTCTACCGGCGCAGCGACGGGCGGCCGATCGCCTTCAACACGCTGGCGCTGATGGAGATCTCGCTGGCCGGCAAGCCCTATGAGGTGCTGCATCTCGGCCTCGTCATGGTCGATCCGGACGAGCGCAGCCGGGGGCTGAGCTGGATCCTCTACGGCCTGACCTGCTTCCTGATGTTCCTGCGCAACCAGCTGCGGCCGATCTGGATCTCCAACGTCACCCAGGTGCCCGCCGTCGTCGGCATGGTCGCTGAAGCCTTCACCAATGTGTTTCCGGGACCCCATGCCGGCGCGCGGCGGTCGCTGGCCCATGTGCTTTTGGCGCGGCAGATCATGGCGCGCCACCGCCATGTCTTTGGCGTCGGCCCCGAGGCGGGCTTCGACGAAGAGCGCTTCGTCATCACCAATGCCTATACTGGTGGATCGGACGATTTGAAAAAGACCTTCGACGAGGCGGCCAAGCATCGCGTCGAAACCTACAACGCGTTCTGCCGCAAAGAGCTTGACTATGGGCGCGGCGATGACGTGCTGCAGATCGGCCAGATGAGTTTTCAGTCCGCGCGCACCTATCTCGCCGACGCGGTGCCGCGCGGCTCGCTTGCCGCCCTTGCCGTGGCGGGTGCCGCCGCCACGCTGCAGCGGCTGGTGCTGCCGGTGGTTCACTGGGCGGATTCGAGCCGGCAATCGAATGTGCTGAGACCATGGACACGCTAGCGGCCTCAGATGCGGTGCGCCGTTTCACGCTCAAGCTGATGGCAGCGGAGCCATGAGTTTCGATGACACACTCGTCGCCGACACCATCACCTCGCTGGCGGCGCTGTTCGGCCTGCTGATCGTGATATCGGTCGTCGGCGGGCGCGACACCGGCGATCCGCTGTCGCGCCGCTTCCTGTTTGGGTTGCGGGTGCTGGCGGTGCTGCTCGCCTGCCGCATTCTGGACTGGACGACCGGCCTCGCCCTCTTCCGCTTCGTCACGATCGCGGCAGCGGGCCTGCTGCCGCTGGCCGCTCTTTTGCTGACTGAGGGCTTGCTGCGCCGGCATGCGCCGTTTGCGCTTAAATTCTTCGCCGCAAGTGGCGCCCTGCTGTTCCTCCTGCTGGCTATGATCCCGGAAAGCCTTGCAGAGCCATGGCGGATGGCGATGCTTCTGGCCTTCCAGTTCGGTGGTTTTGTCGCCATCGGCTGGCTGGTGATGACGCGCGATCGCGACAGCCTGTCGGCGGCCGAGAACCGCACCGTGGAGCGGATGGCGCTGTCGCTGCTGCTGATCCTTCCGTTCATGGTCACCGACTATCGGCCCGGCCTGTTCGAAGTGCCGGTGCGGCTCGGCGGGATCGCCATCCTGTTCCTGTGCTGGCTGACCATTGGTCTCGGGCGGGCGAGCCTCGGCCATCGCGACACGATCGGCGCTTTCGCCGTCATCGCGTTGAGCTCGGTGTTTGCAGGGCTGGCGCTGGGCGGCATCGACGATCTCGGCTGGCGCGGCAGCGTGCAGGGTGTGGTGATCGTGCTTTCGGCGACGCTGCTGGCGGTGATCTACAATGACAGCGTCAGCCTGACCGCCGAAAAGCGCCGCGACTCGCTGCTGAAGCATATGGCCGAGGGCGACCTCACCGATTCGGCGCGCTTCCTGCGCGGGCTGCAGCACCATATCCTCGTCGACGGCGCCTTGATCCTGCCGGCCGCCGACCTCGGCGATTTCGACCTGAAGGTGCTGGCGCGGGCGCTGGAGCAGGAGCCGGTGCGCTCGGTCGCCGATGCGCAGCCGGATGCGCCCGTCGACCAGGATATACGCGAGCAGCTGGCCTGGCTGTTTGAGAAATACGAGGCGACGCATGTGCTGCTGGCGACACTCGACCCGTTGGCCGTGGTCGCGCTCAACATGCCGGCGATGGCATCGTCGCCCGGCGTGGAAATGGAATTGCGCGCCGTGCAGCGCATGGCCATGCTGATAGCGCAGCGGGAGGCCGTGACGTGACGACAAGAAGGGCCGGCGTTTTGTGCCGACCCGTCTTGTGAGTGGATCAGGCGGCCTTGGTCTTCAAGGCCTCTTCGTCTCGGACCATCTTGGTGACGGCGGCGAAGTCGAGCTTGCCGGAGCCGAGCACCGGCACTTTTGAGACGACCCGCACCTCGGCCGGCACCATCAAATCCATGGCGCCAGTGGCCTTGGCGAAAGCCAGGAAGTCCGCACGGGCCGCGCCGGGTGCCTCGGTGATGAGGATCAGCTTTTCGCCCTTGCGTGCGTCGGGCACGGTCGCGACCGCCGACAGCGCGCCTTTCCACAATTCGCCGGCCAGCGCTTCGACAGCCGCCAGCGAGATCATCTCGCCGCCGATCTTGGCGAAGCGCTTGGCGCGGCCGCGAATGGTGATGAAGCCGCCCTCGTCGATGGCGACGACGTCGCCTGTATCATGCCAGCCATTCTCTAGCGGTTCGAGCACGCCGGGCTTCTCGGCCCGGAGATAGCCGGCCATGACGTTGGGTCCGCGCACGAACAGCCGTCCGCCATCGTCGACGCCAGGCACCGGGTCGAGGCGATATTCCATGCCGGGCATGATCTTGCCGACGGTTCCGGAGCGGTTGTACATCGGCGTGTTGATCGAGATCACCGGTGCCGTTTCGGTGACGCCGTAGCCCTCGAGGATGCGCACGCCGAACTTCTCCATGTAGGTCATGCGCGTCGCTGCCTTGACCGGTTCTGCGCCGGCAAAACAATAGCGTATCGAGCGGAAGTCGTAGGGGTGCGCGGTGCGCGCATAGCCGGACAGGAAGGTGTCGGTGCCGAAGATGATCGTCGCGTTCGAGGCGTAGATCAGTTCCGGCACGATGCGGTAGTGCAGCGGCGAGGGGTAGAAGTACACCGGCACGCCCGAGATCAGCGGCAGCACCGTGCCCGCCGTCATGCCGAAGGAATGGAAGATCGGCAGCACGTTGAAGACCTTGTCGCCCGAATGGAAGTCGATGCGCGACGCGGCCTGGGCGGCGTTGGCCAGGATGTTGCGGTGGGTCAGCACTACGCCCTTCGGCGTGCCTTCCGAACCCGAGGTGAACAGGATCACCGCGGGATCATCAGGCTTGCGGGGCACGCGCGGCGTCGACTTGCGCAGCAGGCCGAGCAACTTGTCTTTCAGGCCGATGGTCGTCCTGAGATCGTCGAGCCAGACGATGTCGACCGAGCGGCCAAGTTCCTCGACCACGGCGCCGAGTTTTGCCTGTTCGACGAAGGCGCGAGACGTGAGCACGGTACGGACTTCGGCCGCCTTGCAGGCTGACAGGATGTTGGCCGCACCGGCGGTGAAGTTCATCATCGCCGGAACCTTGCCGGCCGACATGACGCCGAGCAGCGCGGCGCAGGCGCCGTTGGCGTTGGGTAGCATGATGCCCAGCGTCTGCTCATCGGCATAGAGGTGCTCGAACTTCTCGCCGAGCACGGCGGCAGCGGTCAACAGCTTGCCGTAACTCAGCGAACCGGTGACCGGATCTTCCACGGCGAGTTGCTTCATGCCGCGTTCGTTGGCTGTCTGGATGATCTTTTCCAGCACGGTCTTGTCGATGTCCTGGGTGCGGAAGACGAGATCCGACATCACCTGGTAGAGGGCAGACCCCGCCGCGGCGCGGCGCTTGCGGCCCTTCAGCTCCTGCGGCACTTCGAGCTTGACCGGTTCCAGAATGGTCACCTTGACCTTCGGGAACAGACGACGGCGCACATGCTGCGAGCTCAGCCGCGAGAAGTAGGTCTTCTCCAGCCCGTCGATACGCACCGGCACAACCATCGAGCCGGTCTTGTCGGCGACCATGGCAGCGCCGTCATAGACCTTCATCAGGCCACCGGTGACAGTGATGCGGCCCTCCGGGAAGATGACCAGCGGGTCGCCGCCCTGCACGACCTTAATCAGCGTGCGGGTGGACATCGGCTTGGCCGGATTGAGCGGCAAAGCGCGGGCAAGTTTCATGAACGGCTTCATCCACCAGGCCTGGGCGATGAAGTAGTCGATGGCGAAGACCGGCTCTTCGTCGGTCAAAGTCAGCGCCAGCGGACCGTCGAGGAAGCTGACATGGTTGAGCGCCAGGATCGGCGCCTTGCCGGCTGCCTTGAGGTTGTCCATGCCCTCGACCTCCAGGCGCAGGAAGGCGCGGAACAGGATGGAGACGAAATCGCGGAAGGGGTTGGTCGGCAGGAATTTCAACATCAGCCAGGCAGCAATCGCATTGGCCGCGGCGAGGCCGAACAGAATGCCACCGGTGGAGACTTTCGTCTGGATAACGGCGACAACAACACCGCCGACGGTCATGAAGCCGGCATTGACGATGCTGACGGCAGCGACGACGCGGGCGCGGCGCGCCTCGGGCGACCAGGCCTGCACGGCGGCGAAGGTCGGCACCACCAGGAAGGCGGCTGCAATGGCCATGCCGGCAAGGTCGATGGCGACGCGGATCGTGTTCGGGCCGGCGAAGAATGCGACAAGGGTTTCTGCCTGGGGCGAAGGCGTCATGCTCCAGATGGTCCAGGCGAGATGCAGGCCGAACAGCGCCAGCAGCGCCGTGCCGACCGGTGCCGGAAGAAGCACGATGCGGCCCTGCGACATCCAGGCGGCGATGGCCGAGCCGATGGCGATCGAGACGGCGAAGACCGCGAGATAGACGGTGACCGCCATCTCGTTGCCGCCGAGCGAATCCTTGACCAGGGTCGGCAGGATCGACAGCACGATGGCGCCGATCAGCCAGAACCACGAGGTCATCAGGCCGGCGCGCCAGATGCGCAGGTCGGTGCGCAATTCGGCGACCTGACGCCAGGTCGAGCGGAAGATGTTCCTGTCGATGACGAGGTCGGGCGCCGCCGAACCGGTGGATGGGATGTAGCGGCTGACGAGCCAGCAGCCGACGGCGAGCGCCATCATGATCGGTCCGAACACTGTGGCGCCGATGCCATCGGCGGAAACGACGCCGCCGGCAATGGTGCCGCCAAGGATTGCGGCAAAGGTGGCGGACTCGATCCAGGCGTTGGCCTTGGGCAGTTCCTTGCGCTCGAGGTGATCCGGCAGGATGCCGTATTTGATTGGCCCGAACAGCGCCGAGATGATGCCGAACATCAAGAGCGCCACCATCAGCACGGGAATGGACGACAGCGCGATGCCGACGACGGAGACACCTGCGGCGGCGATCTCGGCGAATTTCAGTCGCTTGGCGATAAGCGCCTTGTCGAAGCGGTCGGCAATCTCACCGCCAAGCGCGGACAGGAACAGGAAGGGGGCCATGAAGACGGCGCCCGCCAGGGTGACCAGAGACGCCGCCTGATCCGCCGCCAGCGTGAACAGAATAAGGAACACCAGCGTGTTCTTCAGGAAATTGTCGTTGAAGGCGGACAGGAACTGCGTCCAGAACAAAGGCGCAAAGCGCCGGGACGTCATCAGATGAGCTGTGGGACGGTTGATCGGGGCGATTTCCATAGCGGCGACTTCCATTGGGCAAGACCGGTGAAATCCTGTTGGGATCGATCAGCGGTCTTGCGCGGTTTGAGCCTTGTTTTAGCGGGAACCCGGTTACACTTCGTTACTGCGGCTGACATCCATCAGCAGTTTCTCGGTCTTGGCGTCTTCCAGCCGGTTGATGAAACGGCTTGCCTCTTCCGCGTCGCGCAGCGTCTTGGTGATGGTGATCGAGGTGTGCACGAGCATGATGGCGGCCATGGCATAAAACCCCTTGGCGGCGAAGCTTGCCTCCATGAAGTAGATGCCGCCCGCCATCATCGTGGCGGCAACGACGAAACTGGCCATGGTGAATGTCTTCCAGGCGGCTGTGTCCTTGGGTGCGTAGGTGTTGGGGGTCATCGGTATAATCCTTTCGTTTCAGGGTTAGGTTGGTTGGGCGTGGGTCTGTTTCAGGCCGGATACAATCAGGCCGGCTTGGCCATGGTCTTCGCCAGCCGTTCGAGCACGGCGTCGGCGCTGCTTCTGAGCGGAGCACCGCAGCCGGCGGCTGCAAGCTTTTCGCTGACCGCGGCCGGATCGCCCGACTGCTCCATCTCGGCCATGGCAGCCGCGGTGGCGTCGATCTGCTTTTGCCGTGTGCGCAGGCGCAGCAGCGTCTCCTCGGCGTCCCTGAGCGCCGAGAGGCTGGAGCCCGGAGCGCTTTCGCGCAGGCGCTGGGTCGAGTCGACCGCTGCAACGATGCGCTGGCCGCGCTGCAATTCACGCAGGCGCATTTCAGAGACACGAATAATCCGCTTCAGCCGTTCGATTTCGGTGCTGAAGCTCTTCTGCGCCTCGCTGGAGGCATCGCGTTCGGCTTCGAGCATGGCGATGGTTTCGGCCGCCTCGCGGGCCAGTTCATTCTGTCCCTGCTCGATCGCGGCGATGGTGCGCTTCTCCAGGTCGTCGATGCGGACGACCAGCTTCTTGAACTGCGCGACTTCCTGTTCGTTCTGGGCGATGGCAATGGCGACCGCCCGGCGGGCAGCGGCGATGGCGTCGGCGCAGTCGCGGATCTGCTGGCGCAGGATCACCAGCGCGTTGCGGTCGACGACCCCCTCGGCGGCTTCGTAGCTGCGGCCGCGAACGAGAGCAAAAAACTGTTTCAACATTCTCGTTTCTCCTCTATGAACGTTGTTCACGAATGCAACGTAACACATCGTGAACGGCGTTCAAGAGAAAAATGAACGGTGTTCATAAATCTCGCATAGGGAAGGTTAATGACGGCAAAACGGGACGCCAAACGTGAGGATCTCAGGGGCAGGCTGATCGAGGCCGCGCAAGCGCGCATTCAAGCCTCGGGGCTCGCCGGGCTGCGCGCACGCGACATCACGGCCGATGCCGGCTGCGCGCTGGGAGCGCTCTACACCGCCTTTGCCGACCTCGACGAGCTCATCCTGCACGTCAATTCGATTACGCTGGCGCGGCTGGGAGAGGCCTTGCAGCAGGAGGCGACGGGCGCCGCAGAGCCAAGGGCGAGGCTGAAGGCGCTGGCCAAGGCCTATCTCGGCTTCGCCCGCGACAACCGCATGGCATGGAAGGCGCTGTTCGAGCACCGCATGGCGCCAGGCGTGGCGGTGCCCGAATGGCATCTGGCGGAACATGCGGTGCTGATCCAGCATCTGGTCGAGCCGCTTGCCCAGCTGCTCCCCGCGCTGGACTCGCACGATCTGCTGGCCCGCGCGCGCACCCTGTTCTCCGCCGTCCACGGCATCGTCGCCATCTCGCTTGAGGACCGGTTCGTCGGCCTCGCGCCCACCGACCTCGAAGGCGAGCTGCTGGGTTTCGTCGACACGCTGGTCAGCGGGCTGGAGACGGAAAGAGAATGAGCTGAGGCGATCGGCTCTTGCCTCACGGCTCGGGCACGCTGCTGTTCATTTCCAAGGCGCGCTGGGAGGAAACCGCCAAGCAGCGCGACAAATCATCATCTGACGACCAGCTATTCGCTTGCCCTGGCACCTTATCTCGCAGCGAAGGCGGGCTTTAGCAGGCGCCGAGTCGAACTGTCTTCCAGAGATGCAGACGCGACAGGCCCGGGAAAAATTCCGCTGGTGGAGCTGAGGAGGATCGAACTCCTGACCTCGTCATTGCGAACGACGCGCTCTCCCAGCTGAGCTACAGCCCCGTCCAGCGGATGGCGCATTTATCGAAGGCTGCGGTTTCCTGTCAAGGCACTGTCCTGCCGAAATCCCTTGCCGCGATGCGCAGCGACAGGTGCTGTGCAAAGGCTGCCCTTGCCGGTTCCGCGCGCAATGGCTACATGTCGGCGACAATTTGGAGACCGGCATGCTCGCCCTTATTCAGACCATCGTCATGGCGCTTGATATCTACTGGTGGATCATCATCGCCTCGGCGATCTTTTCCTGGCTTTATGCCTTCAACGTCGTCAACTCGCGCAATCAGTTCGTCAGCAGCATCGGCAACATGCTCTACCGGCTGACCGAGCCGGCGCTGCGGCCGATCCGTCGGTTCATGCCCGACCTTGGCGGTGTCGACATCTCGCCGATCATCCTGCTTTTGCTCCTGTTCTTCCTCAGGCAGCTCATCCTCACCACGATAGCGCCGCTGGTCCTGTGAGGCCGAAGATCGCTTGAGCGCGCCTTTTCGTAGCCGCGAGAATGGCATCGACCTGTTCGTCCGGCTGACGCCGAAGTCTTCCGCGGACAGGCTTGAAGGCGTCGAAATATCGGCGGACGGGCGAAGCTATTTGAAGGCGCGCGTGCGCGCCGTGCCGGAGAATGGTGCGGCCAACGCCGCGCTGGAGCGGCTGATTGGTAAGGCGCTCGGTGTGCCTGCATCGACCGTGTCGGTTGTCGGTGGAGGTACTTCACGGCTGAAGACACTGCGTGTCGCGGGTGATCCGGCTGTGCTGGCGCTGCGCGTTGAAACGCTCAGCGGCTGATCGAAGATCCAGCGTTGCAGCATGTACACCCTTGATCTGTCGGCGGGACAGCGCTCCCCTCTGTCCTGCCGGCTTTCGTCGCTCGCAAAGCCAAGCAATTGGTTTTGCGTCCGCTATGCGGACCGCTCCTCAACCCCCACGAGAGGGGAGATTGGCAGCTTCCGCGTCGCTCTCAATCGCCCAGCGGCAATTTGGGATCATCGACCTTCAGCGTGTTCACGCTCTGCTTGATGCGGCGCAAATTTTCGAGAACCCTGGGTCCGCGCGTCTCAGCGACCGAGGTGACGATCATGTCGACGATCGACAGCAGCGCATAACGCGATGAGGTCGGTTTGTAGATGTTGCCGTCTTCCAGCGACTGGAAATGGATGACCGTGTCGGCGGCCTTGGCGAGCGCGGAGTCGGGCGGGGTGATGGCGATTGTGGTGGCGCCATATTGCTGGGCGACCTGCACCGCATCGATGACCGAGCGCGCATAGCCGGAGACGGAAAAGGCGATCAGCGTGGTCTCGGGTGTGGCGACGGCGGCATACATGCGCTGCAATTGCCCGTCGACCTGCGCCAGCACCGGTACGCCCAGCCGGAACAACCGGTTCTGCATCTCGGTCGCCATCATCGAGGAAATGCCGCCGGAGCCGATGCACAGCACATTGCCCGAATTGACGATGCGCGCAGCGACGCCAACAAGCGTCTTCATGTCGAGGTTTTCGCTGGCGCGCTGGATGGCGGCTATCGCCGCTTCGGTGATGGCGGTCGCGATGCGCTGCTCGCGCGCGTCACGGCTGAGCGGTTCGGGCGACAGATACTGGCCGCCAATGGCGATCGCCTGCGCCAGATAGAATTTGAAATCGCGCAAGCCCTCGCAGCCGAGATTGCGGCAGAAGCGGGTGACCGTCGGCTCGCTGACGCCGACACGCGCGGCAATCTCGGAGATTGCCGCCTTGGAAGCAAAATCGAGGTCGGACAGCACGAGGCCGGCCAGGCGGCGGTCCGATTTGGTGCCGTCCTGCGACATCAATTGCAGACGCGTGATGATGTCGGCCGGCGTTCTCATTTCTGGGTTTTCGTTTTCATGGCGCCTTCATAGCGGCAAGCCCGTCGCCGTGTCGAACAGATGGATGTTGCCCGGTGCGACCGAGACCGGCAGCAATTCGCCCGGTTTCACCTGCACCCGGTCGCGGAACACGGCGCGCACCGTATCACTGCCGATGGCGCCATAGACATGGGTTTCCGAGCCGGTCGGCTCGACGACATCGACCTTGATCGCCATCGCGTCGGCAGCATCGCCGATGAC
Organism: Mesorhizobium sp. CNPSo 4688; assembly: GCF_057784295.1. NCBI lineage: Bacteria > Pseudomonadati > Pseudomonadota > Alphaproteobacteria > Hyphomicrobiales > Phyllobacteriaceae > Mesorhizobium > Mesorhizobium sp. CNPSo 4688. The sequence goes on along the minus strand of NZ_JBWLUY010000002.1, from coordinate 250,065 downwards.
GAAGTGTTCGGGCCGGATGCCGGCCTCTACCGTGCTGCCTGCCGGCACCGTCTTGCCGCCGAGCGCCAAACGTCCGCCACCGGCCGATTCGAACCAGGTCTTTTCGGGCGTGGTCTTCAGCGCCCCGGACACAAAGCTCATCGACGGCGAGCCGATGAAGGAGGCGACGAATTTGTTGGCGGGACGGTCATAGAGTTCCAGCGGCGCGCCGACCTGCTGGATCTTGCCGCGGTCCATCACCACGATGCGGTCGGCCATGGTCATGGCTTCGATCTGGTCGTGGGTGACATAGACGATGGTCGATTTCAGGCGCTGGTGCAGTGCCTTGATCTCGGTGCGCATCTGCACACGCAGCTGAGCGTCGAGATTGCTGAGCGGCTCGTCGAACAGGAACACCGAGGGTTCGCGCACGATGGCGCGGCCCATGGCGACACGCTGGCGCTGGCCGCCCGACAACTCCCGGGGGTAGCGGTCGAGATAGGAGAACAGATTGAGGATGCCCGACGCCTTCTTGACCTTCTCATCGATGGCCGGGCGCGCCTCGCCGCGTATCTTTGGACCGAAGCCGATATTGTCTGCCGCCTTCAGGTGCGGAAACAGCGCATAGGACTGGAAGACCATGGCGATGTTGCGCTGCTGCGGCGGCAAATCGTTGGCGCGCACGCCACCGATCAGCAGATCGCCTGAGGTGATCGGCTCCAGCCCGGCCAGCATGCGCAGCAAGGTCGACTTGCCGCAGCCGGAAGGGCCGACGAGCACGACGAACTCGCCGCTTTTGATGTCGAGGCTGATGTTCTCGAGGATCTTGTGCCGTCCGAAGGATTTCGACAGGTCGCGGAACTCGACATCGGTCATGGTCAGGCTCCCAAAATATCGTCGATGAAGGGCAGGAAGCCGGCGGTCAGCCCGGCATCCACCGGCACCACCGCGCCTGTTATGCCCGATGCGCGTTCCGAGGCGAGGAAGGCCACCGCCTCGGCCACTTCCGCGGCATCGACGATGCGGCCGAGCGGATAGAGCCGCTGCAGCTTGCCCAGAATATCAGGGTTCTTGGCCAGGCGATGGTCCCATGCGGCGGTGCGGATCGAGCCGGGGCAGACGACATTGGCGCGCAGGCCGCTGCGTCCTAGCTCCACCGCGACCGCTTTCGCATAGGCGTTGATGCCGGCCTTGGCCGCGGCATAGGCGGGGTTGCCGAAATGGGAAATCGCATTGACCGAGGAGATGAAAACCACGTTGCCCGAACCACGCGCCGCCATCGCCTTGATCAGCGGATCGGCGAACAGCATCACCCCGGTCAGATTGAGGTCGAGTTCATGCTCGATCTTGTCGGGAGTCAATGCCGCAAGCGTCTCGGCGCGCGTCCAGCCGGCATTGTTGATCAGGATGTCGGGGACGCCGTCTTTCCCAAGGATCGCTGGTATCGCCTCTTCGATGGAAGCCCGGTCGAGCAGGTCGAAGACGTAGCGCGACGCCAGATGCGGACTGCCAAGCTGGTCTTCCAACTGGTCGCAGCCGATCACCCGCGCGCCGCGCTCAGCCAACAGCGCCACGATGGCCGAGCCGAGGCCGCCGCCGGCGCCGGTTACCAGCACAGTCTTGCCTGCAAATTCGGCCTTCGAAACCACCCTGCGCGTCTCCTTGGGTCTACGATAGTCGCAAAACGCTATTTTAAGAAATGTAATTAAGCAACAGGATAATCCGCTTGCGCAGCGCCAAATGATGGATAATGTAGGAAAGTCACATAAAGCTGAGGTCGCTGAAAGCCGCAAGTGCACAGGCGCCAATCAATGGGAGAGATCATATGACGCTCGCGAAATGGACCATAGGCCTGATGGCCGGAATGAGCATGCTGGCGCTGACGGCGCAGGCGGACGCCGGCGAAGTGCGCGTCACCGTCGCCGAATACAGCGCCAAGACCGGGCCGTATTTCGAAGCGGTGAAAAAGGAATTCGAAGCCGCCAACCCGGGCATCACCGTCAAGTTCGAAGTGGTGCCGTGGGATGTGCTGCTGCAGAAGCTGACCACCGACATCACCGCCGGCACCAATGCGGATCTCTCCATCATCGGCACGCGCTGGCTGATCGATTTCGTCCAGCAGGACGTCGCCGAGCCGCTGGACGGCTACATCAAGCCTGACTTCAAGGACCGCTTCATCGACACCTTCCTGTCGCCCTCGATCATGGACGGCAAGACCTACGGCCTACCGATCGCCGCTTCGGCGCGGGCGATGTACTACAACAAGGAATTGTTCGAGAAGGCCGGCATCGCCAACCCGCCGGAAACCTGGACCGAACTGCAGGAAGATGCGCGCAAGATCAAGGCGCTGGGCTCCGGCACGTTCGGTTTCGGCCTGCAGGGCAAGGAGATCGAGACCGACGTCTACTACTACTATGCGATGTGGTCGCAAGGCACCGAGATCCTCAACAAGGACGGCACTTCCGGCTTGAGCACGCCGGGCGCGCTCGAAGCCGCCAAGCTATACAAGTCGATGATCGACGAGGGCCTGACGGAACCGGGCGTCACCTCCAACAACCGCGAGGACGTCCAGAACCTGTTCAAGCAGGGCAAGGTCGGCATGATGATCACCGCACCCTTCCTCTCCAACCAGATCAAGGACGAGGCGCCGAACCTGAAATATGGCGTGGCCGCCATTCCGGCCGGTCCGACCGGCGCGCGCGGCACGTATGGCGTCACCGATTCCATCATCATGTTCAAGAATTCCAAGAACAAGGATGAGGCCTGGAAGCTGCTCGACTTCCTGTTCACCACCGAACAGCGCGCCAAGTTCACGCAAGGGGAAGGCTTCCTGCCGGTGAACAAGGAAGAGGCCAAGATGGATTATTACGTCAACAATGCCGACCTCGCCGCCTTCACCGCACTTCTGCCCGACGCCCGTTTCGCGCCGGTCATCCCGGGCTGGGAAGAAGTCGCCCAGATCACCTCGGATGCCATGCAGAAGATCTATCTCGGCGGCGACCCCGAGGCGGGCTTGAAGGAAGCGGCTGATAAGGCCAACGCCGTGCTGAAGAAATAGGGCGTATCTCCCTGCGCCCGGCGCGCCTGTCTCAATCGGGGCGCGCCACTACTTTCAGTCTTCAGCAGAAAGACAGTTCGTCGATGTCAGCGCCGCCCCTCATTGCCCTGCCGGGCATTTCTCCCCGTATAGTGACGGGGAGAAAGGGCCGACCGGAGCCTCGGCGCTTTTCCTGCCACGCTGGCGATTGGCGAAATCATCAATGAGAGCGACCCCTCTCCCCGTCACTATACGGGGAGAGGATGCCGGCAGGCAGGTGAGGGGCGGCGTCAACGCCCGGAAAAGAGCTCGGGACTGAACGAACGATGCAAAATCGCTTCCTGCCCTATCTGCTGACCTTGCCCAGCCTGCTGCTGGCGGCTGTGGTCATCTTCTGGCCGGTCTGGGACCTGATCCAGATCTCGACGCATGATGTCAGCCGCTTCGGCCAGCTGCGTGACTTCAACAATTTCGCCAATTACGCCGCCTTCCTCGCCGATCCCGATTTCCTGGCAGCCCTCTGGCGCACCGGCCTGTGGACCGTGCTGGTGGTCGGCGGCGCGCTGCTGTTGTCGGTGCCGGTGGCGATGATCCTCAACACCGATTTCTACGGCCGCGGCATTGCCCGCGTCATCATCATGCTGCCCTGGGCGGTGTCGCTGACGATGACGGCGGTGGTCTGGCGCTGGGCGCTCAACGGCGAAAGCGGCATGCTGAATTCGGCGCTGATCGGGCTTGGCCTGATCCATGAGAACATCCAATGGCTGGCGCGCGCCGAGACGGCATTCCCGATGCAGGTGCTGATCGGCATATTGGTGACGGTGCCGTTCACGACGACGATCTTCCTCGGCGGCCTGTCGTCGATCCCCGACGATCTCTACGAGGCGGCGGCACTGGAGGGGGCGACGCCGCTGCAGCAATTCCGCGAGATCACCTTTCCGCTGCTGAAGCCGTTCATCAACATCGCCATCGTGCTCAACACCATCTACGTCTTCAACTCGTTCCCGATCATCTGGGTGATGACGCAAGGCGGGCCGGCCAACTCAACGGACATACTGGTCACCCATCTCTACAAACTGGCTTTCCGCATCGGCAAGCTGGGGGAGGCGTCGGCGGTGTCGCTGCTGATGTTCGCCATCTTGCTGATCTTCACCATGATCTATGTGCGCCTCGCCATGCGGGAGCAGCGGACATGACGCCCAAGCTGAAGCGCACGATCATCGCCTGGCTGCTGCTTTCGCCGCTGCTGGTGGTGACGATCTTCCCCTTCGCGGTGATGTTTCTGACCGCGGTCAAGCCACGGCAAGAAGTGCTGTCGCCGACCTGGTGGCCGAGCGAGTTCCACTGGTCGAATTTTGCCGACATGTGGGTGGCGACCGGCTTCGGCCAGGCGCTGGCCAATTCGCTTTATGTCTCTGTCATTGCCACTGTCGGCGCCATCCTGATCTCGGTACCGGCGGCTTACGCCATGTCACGGTTTCGCTTTGCCGGCTACGGCGCCTTCCGCCAGTTCCTGCTGATCTCGCAGATGATCTCGCCGATCGTGCTGGTGCTTGGTCTGTTCCGGCTGATGGCCGCCTGGGGTCTGATCGAATCGACCACGGCGCTCGGGGTCATCTACATGGCCTTCAACGTCGCCTTCACGGTGTGGATGCTGCAGAGCTATTTCGACACCATCCCGCGCGACCTCGAGGAGGCCGCCTGGATGGAAGGCGCCGGCCGCTGGCTGACCTTGCGCAAAGTGTTCCTGCCGCTCTGCCTGCCGGCGATAGCGGTGACCGCCATCTTCACCTTCATCAATGCATGGAACGAGTTCGTCGTCGCGCTCACCATGCTGCGCAGCCAGGAAAGCTACACGCTGCCGATCCAGGTGTTTTCGCTGGTCGCCGGCCGCTACACGATCGAGTGGCACCATGTGATGGCGGCGACACTGCTGGCGACCTTGCCGGTGGCGATCCTGTTCATCTGGCTGCAGCGCTATCTCGTCCGGGGGCTCGCGCTCGGGGCGGTCAAATAGCCTTCTTACGGAGCTTCCATGCGCATCTTCACCGCCTCGCTGGCGACGGAAACCAACACCTTCTCACCGGTGCCGACCGACCGGGCGTCGTTCGAAATGGCGTTCTATTCCGGTCCGGGAAAACATCCGGACACGCCGACACTGTGCTCGTCGCCAATGGTTGCGCTGCGCCGGCGTGCCGCCAAGGATGGGCTGACCGTCATCGAAGGCACCGCCACCTGGGCGGAGCCCGGGGGGTTGGTACAGCGCCAGACCTATGAGGCGCTGCGCGACGAAATCCTCGGCCAGTTGAAGGCCGCACTGCCGGTCGACGCCGTCATTCTTGGCCTGCATGGCGCCATGGTGGCGCAAGGCTATGACGATTGCGAAGGTGATCTGCTTGAACGGGCACGCGCCATGGTCGGGCCGGATGTGGTGATCGCGGTGGAACTCGATCCGCACAGCCATTTGACGCCGAAGCGCGTCGCGGCGTCAAACATCATGGCCTACTTCCTCGAATTCCCGCACACCGATTTCTACGAGCGCGGCGAGCATGTCGTCGAGCTCGGGCTGGCGGCGGCGGGCGGCGAGATCAAGCCTGTTATCTCGACCTTCGACTGCCGCATGATCCAGGTGCTGCCGACCAGCCGCGAGCCAATGCGCTCCTTCGTCGACCGCATCAAGGCGCTGCACGGCAAGGACGGCGTGCTGTCGGTCTCGGTCATCCATGGCTTCATGGCGGCCGACGTGCCGGAAATGGGCACGCGCATCCTCGTCGTCACCGACAATGACAGGGCCAAGGGCGATGCGCTGGCGGAGAGGCTGGGGCGTGAGCTCTACGCCATGCGCGAGAAGACCGCGATGACGATGCTGAACACCGAGGACGGCATTGCGCGGGCGCTGGCCGTGCGCAAGGAAAACCCCGGCAAACCGGCGGTCATCGCGGACATCTGGGATAATCCCGGCGGCGGCGTCGCCGGCGACGGCACCGTGGTTCTGCGCGCCATGCTGGCACGCGGCGTCGACAATATTGGCGTGGCAACGATCTGGGACCCGATCGCCGTCACCTTCTGCCAGGCTGCCGGAGAGGGCGCCGTCATCGATCTGCGCTTCGGCGGCAAGGCCGGGCCGCTGGCCGGTGAACCGATCGACGCGAAGGTGCGGGTGCTGAAGGCGGTTCCGGAGGGATGGCAAAGCTTCGGGCCGAGCCGGGTGACGCTCGGGCCGACGGCGCTCGTGCGCATCGAAGGCACAGAGGTCGATATCATCCTTAACACGAATCGCACGCAGACCTTCGAGCCGGATATTTTCTCCAACATCGGCGTCGATCCGATGAGCAAAAACATTTTGCTGATCAAGTCGACCAACCATTTCTACGCCGGCTTTGAACCGATCGCGGCGGAGATCATCTATCTATCGGCGCCGAGCTCGTACCCGAGCAATCCGGCGGTGACGGATTACAAGAAGCTGACGCGGCCGGTATGGCCAAGGGTCAAGGATCCTTGGGCGGTGTAATCTCCCCCTCGAGGGGGGAGAGTATGCAGCGCTACACCAGTCCCCGCTTCACCATCATCGCTTCCGGCGACGGCATCTTGCCACGAAACGCCATGTACAGCTCCTCCGGATCCTTCGACCCACCGGCGGCGTAGATGTTCTTGCGCAGCCGTTCGGCCAGGGCCGGGTTGAAGGGGTCGCCGGTTTCCTCGAAGGCGGCGAAGGCGTCGGCGTCGAGCACTTCCGACCACATGTAGGAATAGTAGCCGGCTGAATAACCGTCGCCGGAGAAGACGTGGCCGAAATGCGGGGTGCGGTGACGCATGGCGATGGTGTCGGGCATGTGTAGCTTCTCCAGCGTTTTGGCTTCGAACTGAAGCGGCTGGTCCGGTGCATCCGAGCGTGCGTGATAAGCCATGTCGATCAGCGCCGAAGCGGTAAACTCGACCGTGGCGAAGCCGGCGCCGAAGGTGCGGGCGGCCAGCATTTTGTCGAGCAGCGCTTTCGGCATCGGGTTGCCGGTTTTCACGTGCAGCGCATGTTTTTCCAGCACCGCCGGCACCGTCAGCCAATGCTCGTAGAGCTGCGAGGGCAGTTCGACGAAATCGCGGCTGACCGACGTGCCCGCCACCGACGGCCAGGTGACGTCGGTCAGCATGCCGTGCAGCGCATGGCCGAACTCATGAAACAGGGTTTTCGCCTCATCGACCGACAGCAGGGCTGTTTCACCTGCAGGCGGCTTGGCGAAGTTCATGATGTTGTAGATGACCGGCTTGGAGCCATCGCCAAGCTTATAGCCGGACTTGAGCGCGCTCATCCAGGCGCCCGAGCGCTTCGAGGAGCGGGCAAAATAGTCGGCGAGGAAGAGGCCGCGCTCGCTGCCGTCGGCGTTCTTCACCACGAAGGTCCGCGCGTCCGGATGCCAGGCGGCAATGCCCTTCTTCTCCTCGAAGGTGATGCCGAACAATTTGGTCGCGACGTCGAAACAGGCGTCGATGACGCGGTCGAGCTGCAGATAGGGCTTCAGTTCCGCCTCGTCGAAAGCGAACTTTTCGGTTCGCAGCTTCTCCTGGTAGAAGCGCCAGTCCCAGGCGGCGAATTTTTCGTTGCTGCCGGCTTCGGTCGCCAGCCGCTCCAGTTCCTTCTGGTCGGCAGCCGCCTTCTCCAGCGCCTTCTCCCACACCGGGTCGAGCAAATCGTGCACGGCCTTCGGCGTCTTGGCCATGGTGTCGTCAAGCTTCAGCGCGGCGAAGGAGCCGTAGCCGAGCAGCTTTGCCTTCTCGGCGCGCAGCTTCAGCATGTCGCGCACCACTGACGTGTTGTCGCTGGCGCCGCCGTTCTGGCCGCGCATGGTGAAGGCGCGGAAGGCGGTCTCGCGCAGGTCGCGGCGCTCGGAGAAGGTGGTGAACGGCTCATAGATCGAGCGCGACAGAGTGACGGCGTAGCGGCCCTTCTGGCCGCGCGTCTCGGCGGCTTCGGCCATCGAGCTCTTCACGAAGTCCGGCAGGCCGGCGAGATCGGCCTCGTCGAGGAACAGCGCCCAGTCGCGCTCGTCGGCCAGCACGTTCTGGCCAAAAGTGGTGCCTAGCGAGGACAGTTCCTCGCTGATGTTGGCTAGCCGCTTCTTGCCGTCGGCGTCGAGCTTGGCGCCGGAGCGGACAAAGCCTTTCCAGGTCTTTTCCAGCACGCGCAGCGTCTCGGCGTCGAGTTTGAGCGTTTCGCGGCGCTGGTAGAGATCGTCGATGCGGGCAAACAGTTTCTCGTTCATCGAGATCGCCGAGAAGTGCCTCGACATTTTTGGCGAAATCTCGCGCTCCAGCGCCTGGATCGCGTCGTTGGTGTGGGCGCCGGCCCGGCACCAGAAGATCGACGACACATGGTCGAGCGGCTCGCCGGCGAGCTCAAGTGCTGCCAGCGTGTTGTCGATGGTCGGTGCATCCTTGTTGCCGGCAATGGCATCGATCTCGGCCTCGTGCGCCTTCAGCGCTGCGTCGAACACTGCGGAAAAATCGCCGTCGCCGATGTTGGCGAAATCCGGCAGGCCGAGCGGCCCTTGCCATTTGGTCAGCGGATGGGCGGCGAGGTCGACGGTTTTCGTGGACGACATGGGGGATCTTTCGATGATTGGCGGGGCTTGCTGACCGATGTAGGGCGATGCCTGGCGCGGCGCAACAGCGCGGCCGTTCAAGCTGGCGTCAGAAGCCGTCGCAATTTTCCGCGATCGCCGCTTGCGAACTGGCGGTGATGCGGTTGCCGGTGACGGCAAACGTCTCCTGCATCAGCATGTCATTGTTGGGGAAATCATAGCAGGCGATGACCGTGGTGACGCCGGCCTCGCTCTTTTCGACGCGATGGCGGATCGCGGCGCCGGCCACCGCACCCTTCCATTCGTCGATCGAGGCGATGAATTCCTGCTTCGACTGCACGACGCCGAGATCGTCGAGCTTTATGCGGACATCGTCGGCGAGCAGGTCCGACAATTCGGTGCGGTCGGCGACCAGCAGCGCCGAATACCAACGGTCGATGATGGCGCCGTCATCGGCGCGGGCAGGGGCGAGCGTCAGCGTCAGTACTGCCACGACGAAAGGGACCGCACGCCAATCCCGCATTTCTCGCCTCCTACGTCAAATCCGGCCGCTCGAAGTCGCCGGTGTCCTTGTTCATCACCCAAAGTTCGCCTGTCGAAATGTCGAACCAGGCGCCGTGCAGCGCCAGCCGTCCCTTGCCTTCAAGGATCGAAACGCAAGGGAATGTCCTGAGATTGGCAATCGAATAGCGGATGGAAATGCGCTCCAGCGCCGTCTGCCGTTCGGTCGCCGTCATGAAGGTGCTGGACGACACGGTCTCGGCCGCCGGCGCGATCAGGCTCATCCATTTGCCGATGAAGTCGCCGGGCGACAGCGGCGCCGAATTGGGATCGAGCGCGGCGCGGATGCCGCCGCAGCGGCCATGGCCCATCACCACGATGTTCTTCACCTTGAGGCTCTGCACGGCGAATTCGAGCGCGGCCGAGGTCGAGTGGAACTCACCATCCGGCGCGTATGGCGGCACCAGATTGCCGACATTGCGCAACACGAAGAGTTCGCCAGGGCCGGCGTCGAATATCGCTTCGGGGGCGGCGCGGGAATCGCAGCAGGCAACAATCATGGTTTCGGGCGACTGCCCCTCGCGGGCGAGCTCACGATAGCGTCCGCTCTCGGTGAGATAGCGGCCGTTCATGAAGTTGCGATAGCCGTTGAGAAGGTGTTCGGGGAGGTGGGGCATGGGCGGAGGACGGAGCCTTTCCGGGTTGGAGACGGCAGCTCGTTTTCAGTTGAGAAAGCCTCTAACGGCAAAAACCCGTCGTGGGCAATGCCGAATTGCGGATGGCTCCGTCGCAAATCGTCATGCGGCGCGCATGGCTCACGGCTTGCTTCAAGCCCAAATCGCGACGGGAATGCCGAAACGGTCGGCTAGCGGCTGGTCGGGGAACGACCTTGCTTCACCGCGGGCTATGCGTGCGGCAATCAGCATCATCACGGCCGCGTCGAGGAAATCGTCCGCGGCAGCCCCTTTCGGTGGCGGCTGGTCGAGAAAGGCTCTTTCATAGCCATTCCGGCACAGCAGCGCCTTGCGCTCTTCCATGCCGGCCGGATTGACGACGCCCTTGATCTTCTTCGGCAGCGTCATCGGTTTTTCGCCGTTCAGCCGGCAGAAGGCGACTTCCGGATGCGATTCGTAGACGCGGCCGCGTAAATGGGGGCGCGCGATCAGCAAAGCGTCGATCTCGCGGATTTTGGCAAAGATGCCGAATGCCTGGATCGAGACGCCGCGTGGCGGATCCGATGTCGCCTTGGCGATTTCGCTGGCGCGGCGAAGCGCTGCATACCAGGCCTCAACCGTGGTGAAGTCGTTGGTGTCGGCGTAAAGGGCCGCGCGGGACGGGATAGAGAAAACGCTGGATTGCCTGTCACCAAGCAGCAGCCGCACCAGTGCCTCCGGCCCGCGTCCGCCTCTTTGCGAAAAATCCGGCAGGCCGATCGGCATGTCGACGGCCAACGTTGCATTCGTAGGCAAGGCGTCGAGAAGGGCTGCGAAGCTTGGAAAGACAGTCACCGAGGGCACAGTGCCCGGATGGCGATGGACGGCGATCCAGCCGGCCTTGCAGCCGTCGACGCCGACGATCACGGCCGAGGTCACGCCCGGCGGTCCCGCCCCGGATGTGTGAGATGGCGCAACTGCACCATCGCCATCGGGTGCGACAGGCTCTGGGCATCGGTTTCCAGCTGCAGTTCGTCGCCGCCGCGCTTGGCTGTGCGTGCCAGGATCTCATAGACGGCGGCCGTGGTCGACTGCAGCGCCTTGATCGGCGGCTGTCCCGACAGGATGCGGGCGAGGTAGACGGCAGCGGTCAGGTCACCCAGCCCATTCGGCGGCTTGTCGATCAGGCGGTGTTCGGCCAGCAGCGCCTGGGTGCCATCAAGCAGCAGATTGCCGGTGCCGCCGGTCATCATCGACGGCGCCGACGTCACCAGCATGGTGCGCGGTCCTGCGTGAAGGGCGGCTGCAATGACCGATTTCAGGTCGGGCAAGGGCGCCCCTGCCATCCACTCCAGCTCGAAGCGGTTGGGGGTGGCGATATCCGCGATCGGCATCAGCCGATCGCGCATGGCGGCGGCCGTCGGCTCGGGCACGTAGAGCCCGCCGGAATCGCCCATCACCGGGTCACATATATAGACCGCGTCCGGCGTCTTGGCCTTGACCGCAGCAACCAGCGAAGCGACGGCCTCGGCCTGGCCGGCCTCGCCGAGATAGCCCGACAGCACGGCGCCGACCTCGCCCAGCCAGGGCGCGCGTTCGAGATCGGCCATCAGCGCCTTGAACTGGTCGAGCGGCGGCACGATGCGCGTCGCCCGGCCATGGCCGGGATGCCAGGGCAGGATGACCGTCGGCACCGCCCACACCGGGAAGCCCAGCGTCTCCAGCGCAAACACGGCGGCGCGGTTGCCGACCGAGCCGCGGGCGACATGGCTGGAAATGACGATGACCGCGCGCGGCGCGTCGGCTTTTTCGCTGTTCATGGAATTCCTAGGTCAGGATAACGTTTCGTTGAATCGTCATCCTGATCCATTTCTTTTGTTGGAGCATGATCTTTTCCGAAAACCGGTTCCCACTTTTCAGGATCATGCTCTAGCTGCCCCGGGAGACGAAATACACGAGCCAGATCAACAAGCCGAGGGCGAAGATAAGGCCAAGCGTTCGGCCAATGCGGGTGCCCCAGACCTCGATCGGATCGGAGCGGTCGGCCTCGGCGGCGGTGACGTGATCGCGCGCGCCTTTCGCGGCACGCGCTATGAACGACGTGCCGCCCGGGCCGCTCTCGTTTGCCACGCGCTCGATAATGCGGCGCGATTCGCTGTCATCGTCTTGGCGTTGCGCCATGATCCTGTCCTGTTTGCCGGCGACCTTACCGTGTTCGCGCGGTCAATCACAGGGCCTCGCGAGCGCATGCGTGCGCGCCAGCCGCAGACATTTTCTTGAGCGCGGATTGTGCTAATGCTTCGCATGCAACTTCTGTCGAGGGACCACATTATGTTTGCCCAGCGCCTTGCCATCCCCTTCCGCAACCTGCCGGCCGTGCTGATGATGGCCATCGTGCTGCCGCTGCTTGCCGGCTGCGGCTACAACACGATTCCCACGGCGGAGGAAAACGCCAGGGCAGCTTGGAGCGAGGTGCTGAACCAGTATCAACGCCGCTCCGACCTGATCCCCAATTTGGTCGAGACGGTCAAGGGCTATGCGGCGCATGAAAAGGACACGCTCGACGCGGTGGTCGAAGCGCGCGCCAAGGCAACGCAGATCACGGTGACGCCGGAAACGCTGAAGGATCCCGAAGCCCTCAAGAAGTTCCAGGATGCCCAGGCAGGGCTGACCAGCGCACTGTCACGGCTGATCGCGGTGTCGGAGGCCTATCCCGACCTCAAGGCCAATCAGAATTTCCTGGCGCTGCAGGCGCAGCTCGAAGGCACCGAGAACCGCATCGCGGTGGCCCGGCGCGACTACATCCTAGCGGTCAAGGACTACAATCTGACACTGAGGACCTTCCCCTCGGTGCTGTGGGCAACCTTCTGGTTCCGCAGCAACGAGCCCTTCGCCAACTTCACTGTCGATGAAGACAAGATGCAGCCACCGAAGGTCGATTTCGGGACAAAGCAGGGCGGGTGATAGCCGGGGATCATCTGTCGTGATCTTGCAGGCCGATGAGGGGCGGCACAGCATTCGCGTTTTCGCGTTTGTGCTCCTCGTCCTTTTCCTCCCCCTCGCAGCCTTCGCCGCCGATCTCCCGGCGCTGACCGGTCGCTTCGTCGACAATGCCGGCATCATCGATACGGCGACCGAGGCGGCACTCACCCAAAAACTCGCCGACTTCGAGACAAAAGGCTCCGATCAGATCGTCGTCGCCACGATCCCCAGCCTCGACGGGGAAGAGATCGAACCCTATGCAAACCGGCTGTTCCGCTTCTGGAAGCTCGGCCAGGCGAAGGAAAACAACGGCGTGCTGCTGCTGGTGGCGCCGAATGACCGCAAGATGCGCATCGAGGTCGGCTATGGGCTGGAAGGCACGCTGACCGACCTGCACACGAAACTGATCATCGAAAACGACATGGTGCCGGCTTTCCGCGCCGGCGATTTCTCCGGCGGCATTTCCAAAGCCGTCGACGACATGGTCATGGTGCTGGAAGGCAATCCGGAGGAACTGGAGGCGCGCGGAAAGCGCAACGAGCAGCCGCCCATCGACATGGACAATCTGTTCTTCACCGTCTTCATAAGCATCTGGGCGATCATCTTCTTCGGCAGCATGGCGGCCTCCATCCTGCCGCCGATCTTCGGCAAGAAACTCGGCCCCGGCCGCTACCGCTGGCTGGGCATGACATTCGAGCCACGCAAGCGGTCATCCGGCGGCGGCTGGTCTTCGGGCGGTGGCGGCTGGTCGTCGGGCTCAAGCGGTGGCGGTGGCTTTTCAGGCGGTGGCGGGTCGTCCGGCGGCGGCGGCTCGTCTGGGAGCTGGTGACGAGATGACCACACGCATCATCAGTTCCTGGCATGGCCGTCTCGTTGCAATGACCGGCGCTGCCTTGCTGGGCTTGGCGGTGTTGCTCGTCGGCTTCGCAGCGCTGGCGGCGGAGTTGCCCGTACTCACCGGTCGTGTCGTCGACAATGCCGGCATCATCGACGCCGCGACCGAGGCGGCGCTGACGCAGAAGCTGGCGGATTTCGAGACCAAAGGCTCCGACCAGATCGTCGTCGCCACGATCAACAGCCTCGGCGGCGAGGAGATCGAACCTTACGCCAACCGGCTGTTCAACTTCTGGCAGCTCGGCCAGGTGGGCAAGAACAATGGCGTGCTTTTGCTGGTGGCCAGGGGCGACCGCAAGATGCGCATCGAGGTCGGCTATGGGCTGGAGGGCGCGCTGACCAATTCGCACGCCACACGGATCATTGAAAACGATATGGTGCCGGCCTTCCGCGCCGGCGATTTCTCCGGTGGCCTTTCCAAGGCCGTCGACGACATCATCAAGGTGCTCGAGGACAGTCATGGCGCTTGAGGGCAATCCGGACGCGTTGGAGGCGGTGTCGATATGATGATGCCCATCATCAGCCCCTCCAGGCGTTTCACCGCCGGTGCGTTGTTTGCCTTGGCGGTGTTGATCTTCGGGTTTGCCGCCATGGCGGCGGAGTTGCCCGCGCTCACCGGTCGCGTCGTCGACGATGCCGGTATCATCGACCCCGCGACCGAGGCGGCACTGACCCAGAAACTGGCCGACTTCGAGACAAAAGGCTCCGACCAGATCGTCGTGGCAACGATCAACAGTCTCGACGGAGAGGAGATCGAGCCCTACGCCAACCGGCTGTTCCGCTTCTGGAAGCTCGGCCAGGCCGGCGAGAACAATGGCGTGCTTTTGCTGGTGGCGCCGAACGACCACAAGATGCGCATCGAGGTCGGTTATGGGCTGGAAGGCACGCTGACCGATCTGCACACAAAACTGATCATCGAAAACGATATGGTGCCGGCTTTTCGTGCCGGCGATTTCTCCGGCGGCATTTCCAAAGCCGTCGACGACATGGTCATGGTGCTGGAAGGCAATCCCGAAGAGCTGGAAGCGCGCGGCAAGCGCAATCCGGCCGACAACAGCACGCCCATCGATCCTATAGTCGCGATCTTCCTGATCCTGTGGGCGACGATGTTCTTCGGCGGCCTGGCGATGGCCTTCCTGCCGCCGATCTTCGGCACCAAGCTGTCGCCGGGCGTCTATAAATGGCTGGGCATGACCTTTCGCTATGGCCAGAAGCCGAGCGGATCGTCTTCGGGTTCAAACAGCTGGACAACGAGGTCGTCGTCGGGCTGGTCGTCGGGCAGTGGATGGTCTTCAGGAAGTTCGGGCAGCAGCTGGTCGTCGGGCTCAAGCAGCGGCGGTGGGTTTTCAGGTGGCGGCGGTTCGTCCGGCGGTGGCGGGTCTTCAGGGAGCTGGTGAGAGACATGGCAACACGACCGATCAGCCCGCAGGACCATGAGCGCATCGCCACCGCGATCCGTGCCGCCGAATCGAAAACCGACGGCGAGATCTACTGCGTCGTCGCGCATGCCAGTGACGGCTATTTCTTTCCGGCCGCCTTCATGGCGACATCCGGCATGCTGATCGTCAGTCTGGCCGTCGCCTACGGGCTGGAAGCCTGGTGGCTGTCGATCCGGCTGCCGCATTTCGTCCTCGCGCAGCTTTTGGCACTGGCGTCGGTGCTGGTGCTGTTGTGGGCGCTGCCCAATTTGCGCATCCATCTGGTGCCGCGCCGGCAGCGTTATCAGGCGGCACATGACAATGCGCTCAGGCAATTCCTCGCCCGCAATGTCCACCGCACCACGGCCCGCACCGGCGTGCTGGTCTTCGTGTCGATCGCCGAGCGCTATGCCGAGGTGGTCGCCGACTCGGGCATCAACAGCAAGGTCGGCCAGCATGTCTGGGACGGCGTTATCCGCGACCTTACGCAGCATGCCGGCGACGACCGGCTCGCCGACGGCTTCGTCAAGGCGACCGAGCAGGTCGGCGCGGTGCTGGCCGAGCATTTCCCGGTTACATCGGACGATGCCAATGAGCTGGACGACCATCTGGTCGAGATCTGAAAAGCCTGCAAACGCTACCCTGACGACCGTTTGACCGCCTTGGCTGCGCGCGTTTTCAAGCCGGCTCTGGCCCGATGTCACCAGTGTCGTGGTCGGCTGTGAGAAAGCGGTTGGCGGGCTGGCCTCGACTCTTGCAAATGGCCGATGCGGGTTTATGGTTAACAAATCATGAATACGCTGAGCATCGACATCAGGAAAGCAGAACCGCGCGACGCCGGCGCCATTGCCGACGTGCATCAGCAGGCCTGGGAGGGCGCCTATTCCGGCATCATCCCGCATCGCTCGCTGACCTCGATGATCAACCGTCGCGGCGCCGACTGGTGGGCGAACGCGATTCGCCGTGCCGCCACTGTGCTGGTGGTCGAGATCGGCGGCACCATTGCCGGCTATGCCACGATCGGCAAGAACCGCGCCCGCGAGCTTCGGCAGCAGGGCGAGATCTACGAGCTTTATTTGCGTCCGGAGTATCAGGGCATCGGGCTCGGCAGCCGGCTGTTCAAGGCGGCACGGGCACGGCTTGCCGACCACGGACTGAAAGGCATGGTGGTGTGGGCGCTGGAAGACAACCAGAACGCGCTCGCCTTCTATGCCGGCGCCGGTGGCCGCGATGTCGCCGAGGGCGTCGAGATTTTCGAGCAGAAGGCGCTGAAGAAGGTCGCCTTCGTCTGGGAATAACGAGCACCGCCCGGAGCGTTTCACCGTTTCGAAGAAACGGCGAACCCCTCCATCTCCTTGTTTTGACGCAATTCCGGACGGAAAACCGCTCACACTTTTCCTGGAATTGCTATCGGTTACAGCCCGTTCACAAACTGTGCACTTCCATGGGCGCTGCGTACCGATCGCCGCATTGCGTCCTTGCGCTTCGCCCGCTATCGATCTTGGAAATCGAGAGAGGGATTTGAGCCATGCGCATTGAAGCCATTGCCAGCGGAAAGAATCCGCCTGACGACGTCAACGTCATCATCGAGGTGCCGATCGGCGGCGAGCCGATCAAGTACGAGATGGACAAGGAGGCCGGCACGCTGTTCGTCGACCGCTTCCTGCACACTTCGATGCGCTATCCCGGCAATTACGGCTTCGTGCCGCACACGCTGTCGGGTGATGGCGACCCGATCGACGTTCTGGTCTGCAACACCCGCGCGCTGGTGCCGGGCTGCGTCATCAATGTGCGGCCGATCGGCGTCCTGATCATGGAAGACAATGCCGGCCAGGACGAGAAGATCATCGCCGTGCCGTCGCCGAAGCTGACGCTGCGTTATGAAAACGTAACCGAATACACGCAGCTGCCCGACATCACCCGCCAGCAGGTGCAGCACTTCTTCGAGCACTACAAGGATCTCGAACCCGGCAAATGGGTCAAGATCGAAGGCTGGCACGATTCCAAATACGCCAAGAAGATGATCGTGGACGCCATCGCGCGGGCGAAGGCGGCGAAGTAGGCGGCGACGCTGGGGGTGGGAGCGGCCGCTAAGCACGGCGCCGCCCCTCATCCGCCTGCCGGCACCTTCTCCCCGTATAGTGATGGGGAGAAGGGAGTAGCCCGGCCCTCGGCTTCTTATTCTGCAACGTGTGTGATTGGCGAAAGCTGCGATGACAGCGTTTTTCTCCGCGTCACTATACGGGGAGAAATGTCCGGCAGGACAATGAGGGGCAGCACGAACCGACGACACTGCATAAGGGGCGTCCAGCGCGAACGGCCCTTAATTATCCACCCTACCAAACGCCGGCACGTTGCCGATGACCGTGTGCTTGTCCTTGCTGCAGGCAAAGGTTTTGGCCTTTTCGTCGGCCAGTTTTCGCGCCTGGTCGTTGGCTTGCGGGTTGCCGGTAGCCAGTACCAGGCCGATTGTGCAACCGTCGCGGGCTTCCATCTGCGCGACCTTGGCCACCAGCAGCACTTCGGTCGGCTTGTTCTCATCCTCGGGATTGCTGATCGAGCGGCGGTGGATGACGGCGAAAGGAACGGCGACGTCGCCCTTGCTCTCGATGCGCCACTCGACCTTGGCGCCGGACGAGTTGAAGCCGGAAAAACTCTCCCAGACCGTCGTCATGTCGCCACCGGGCGGAAACCCGTAGAACAGCGATTCACGCGCATCGTCATAAGCGATCAGAACGGGATAGCCGCGATAGCCGGAGCAGGCGAGTTCGGCCCAGTCGCCGTCGCCCTCCTCGGCCTGCGCATAGGTGACACAATCCTTTTGGGAGTCGAGATCGGTGTAGGCGCTGGATATGCCATCGGCATGGGCTGCCTGGCAGAGACCGGCAAGGGCAAAGGGGACAAGCAGCAGGGTGCGCATGTGGACGTCTCCCGTGGAGTTCGTCCCAGCCTATCGCCAAATTTTCGGCAGGCCTAGCGCCCCATCCATCGGCAAAGTTGGCGCTGCCCCTCATCTGCCTGCCGGCATCCTCTCCCCGTAAACGGGGCGAGGGACGCTCCCGCCACCGATTTCGCCAATCACCAGCGTTGCAAGAGAGTCGCCGGCGGCGCGGCCGGCCTCTTTCTCCCCGTTCACGGGGAGAAATGCCCGGCAGGGCAATGAGGGGCGGCGCCAACGCCCGAGAATGTTACTTCTTCAAGCTCGCCTCGATCAGCAGGTCGGCGTTGTGCGCTACCGATGCCGCCGGGCCGCCGAGGCCGAACAGCTGGCCGCTGATGTAGGCGCCTTCGATCAAAAGCAGCAGGCCGTCGCCGAGCGTGTCAGGGTCTTGCGCGCCCATCGCGGCGGCCATGGCGCGCAGGCGGTGGCGCAGCTCCTGCTTGTTGGCCTCGCTGACAACGCGCGCCGGATGGCCGTGTTCGGGGTATTCCACCGCCGCGTTGGTCATGCCGCAACCGCGATAGTCCGGTCTTTGCGTACGCTTGCCGACGCGGGTCAGGAAGGCGCCGATCTGCGCGCGCGGGTCGCCGGGATGGGCGGCGACGGCTTCGTCGAAACGCTCCCAATATTCACGGTCATATTGCCGCAGATACGAAGCGGCGAGCTCGTCCTTGGAGGGGAAGCTGCGATAGAGGCTGGGCTTGGTGACGCCGGCACGCTTGACGATCTCGTCGACGCCGATTGCCCTGATGCCGCGCCGGTAAAATAGGTCGTAGGCGACGTCGAGGATCTTCTTGGCAGCCTTAGGCGGCGCCGCTGCATGACCGTCGTTGATGGTCAGTTCAATATTTTTGTCCGTTGGCATCATATGACTCGATTGACGTGTTACCGATCGGTACGTATACATCTCCTCACCCTGCAACGTACCGGTCAGTAACATGATAGCTCAATCCCGTCCCTTTGGCCAGCGCTACGCTTTCGTCGTGGTCGGCGTCATCTTCCTTTGCCTGCTGATCGCGGCCGGTCTGCGTTCGGCTCCCTCCGTGATGATGCTGCCGCTGGACAAAAGCTTCGGCTGGGGGCGCGATACCGTTTCGATTGCCGCTGCCATCGGCATCTTCCTCTACGGTCTGACCGGGCCGTTCGCCGCTGCATTGATGGAGCGTATCGGGCTGCGCCGCACGCTGCTTGCCTCGCTGGCGATCATGTCCGGCTCGACCGCGCTCAGCCTGCTGATGACCGAGCCATGGCACCTGTTCCTCACCTGGGGCGTGTTTTCCGGCATTGGCTCCGGCGCGGTTGCCACCGTGCTCGGCGCCACCATCGTCAATCGGTGGTTCAAGACCAATCGCGGCCTCGTCATGGGGCTGATGTCGGCCTCCAGCGCCACCGGCCTGCTGGTGTTCCTGCCGCTCCTCGCCTCGCTCGCCCAATCCGGCGGCTGGCAACCGGTCGCCATCGCCGTCTCTGTCGCCACCGCCTGTCTGCTGCCGCTGGTCTGGCTGCTGGTGCCGGAGCGTCCCGCTTCGATCGGCATGGTGCGCTATGGCGCCGAGGCCGATGATGTGCCGCCGGTGTCGCCGGCCTCGCAAGGCAATTTCCTGGCGCATACGCTCAACACGCTGCGCCGTGCGGCGGGAACCAGGGTATTCTGGTATCTGTTCGCCACCTTCTTCGTCTGCGGATTCACCACCAACGGGCTGGTCGGTACCCATCTGATCTCCTTTTGCGGCGACATGGGCATCGGCGAGGTGCAGGCGGCCGGCCTTTTGTCGATGATGGGCATTTTCGACCTGATCGGCACGACGCTGTCGGGCTGGCTCACCGACCGTTTCGACCCGCGCAAGCTGCTCGGTGTCTACTATGGCATTCGCGGCCTGTCGCTGATTTACCTGCCCTATTCCGGCTTCTCGGCGACCAGCCTGATCATCTTTGCCGTGCTCTACGGTCTCGACTGGATCGCCACCGTGCCGCCGACGCTGCGGCTCGCCAACGAAGCCTTCGGCGACCGCAGCGGACCGATTGTGTTCGGCTGGATCGTCGCCGGCCACCAGGTGGGTGCGGCCGCCGCCGCTGCCTTCGGCGGCACCATGCGGGAATTGCAGGGCAATTATGAACTGGCCTTCCTGATCGCCGGCATGACGGCGATTGTGGCGGCGTGTCTGTCGCTGCTGATCAACACGAGCCGGCCGGCCTTCGAACCGGAGCCGCAGGTGGCTTAAACGCGGCGGTAATCTCCCCCATTGAGGGGGAGATGGCCGCGAAGCGGCCAGAGGGGGTCGGTCCGACCGGGCGAGGCGTCCTTGCGGCGAAGGGAGGAGGTCAGCGCTCTACGCGCGGCGACCCCCTCTGTCGCCTTTGGCGACATCTCCCCCTCGAGGGGGGAGAGATCACCTGTCCATTGTTATCAAAACTTCATCTTTCCGAGATGCAGCTGAAACATTGAGGCTGGACGCTGGTGGCGGACGTTCAAGCCATCAGGAGACAGCCATGAACAAGATCTCGATGACCCGCCGCGCTTTCGTCACCTCAGCGAGCGCTGCGGGTCTCCTCGGCGCATCGGGCCTCGCTTTGCCCTATTATTCGCGCGCCAGCCAGCGCCCGGCCTTTACCCATGGCGTCCAGTCCGGCGACGTCGATGCCTCGAGCGGTATGGTGTGGACGCGCACCGACCGTCCCTCGCGCGTCATGTTCGAGATATCG
Organism: Mesorhizobium sp. CNPSo 4688; assembly: GCF_057784295.1. NCBI lineage: Bacteria > Pseudomonadati > Pseudomonadota > Alphaproteobacteria > Hyphomicrobiales > Phyllobacteriaceae > Mesorhizobium > Mesorhizobium sp. CNPSo 4688. The sequence continues at coordinate 229,381 of NZ_JBWLUY010000002.1, read as the reverse complement.
TCGACCGAGAATTTCGCCAACGCGACCCGGCTGGCGCCGCTCGATACCTCGCCGGCCAGCGACTTTACGGTCAAGCGGCTGCTCACCGACTTGGCTGCCGACCAGGACATCTTCTACCGCATGACGGCCGCTGACCTCGCCGACATCAATGTCGTTTCCGAGCCGATCGTCGGGCGCTTCCGCACTGCACCCGCCTCGAAGCGCGACATCAAATTCGCCTGGTCGGGCGACACGGCCGGCCAGGGCTGGGGCATCGACGAGACCGGCATGAAGACCTACGCCACCATCGCCAAGCACACGCCCGACTTCTTCCTGCATTCCGGCGACACGATCTATGCCGATGGCGCCATGAAGGATGAGGTCGACCTGCCTGGCGGCGGCAAATGGAAGAACGTCGTCCTCATCGACGGCAAGCGCAAGGTGGCCGAGACGCTGGACGAGTACCGCGACCAGTGGAAGTACAACATGATGGACAAGAACGTTCTCGCCCTGAGCGCCATCTGCCCGACCTTCTACCAGTGGGACGACCACGAAGTGTTGAACAACTGGTCGGATTCAAAGAATTTGAGCGCCGACAACCGCTACACCGAAAAATCCATCCATGTGCTGGCGGCGCGTGCGGCGCGCGCCTTCCATGAGATGACGACGATCCGCTATGAACCGTCGGAGCCGGGCCGCGTCTATCGCAAGATATCCCATGGGCCACTGCTCGACGTGTTCTTCCTCGACATGCGCTCCTATCGCGGCCCCAACGGCCCGGACATGCAGGACACCATGACGCCGGAGTCCCGTATGCTCGGCGAACAGCAGACGAAATGGCTGAAGCGCGAGCTGGCCAATTCCAAGGCCACCTGGAAGATCATAGCCGCCGACATGCCGCTCGGCCTCGTCGTCTGGGATGACGGCACCAAGAAGGTCGGCGCGGAAGCCGTCAGCAATGGCGACAATGGCCTGCCCAAGGGCCGCGAGCTCGAGATCGCCGACCTGTTGCGCTATATCAAGAACGCCGGCATCACCAACACGGTGTGGCTGACGGCCGACGTGCACTACACGGCCGCGCACTACTACAACCCCGACAAGGCGCAGTTCCAGGACTTCAACCCGTTCTGGGAATTCGTCTCCGGCCCGATCCACGCCGGCACGTTCGGCCCCAACGATCTCGACATGACGTTCGGTCCGGAGCTGAAATTCATTAAGGCGCCGACCGCCGAACAGGGCCAGAACCTGCCGCCATCGGCCGGCCTGCAGTTCTTTGGGTTGGTGGATATTTCAGGCGCGACCGAGCAGCTTACGGTGCGGCTGATGGATCGTGATGATAACGAGCTCTACAAGGTGACGCTGGATCCGGTGCGGTCGGCGTAGGCACTCTTTACCCTCCCCCTTGTGGGGAGGGTCGATCCGCGAAGCGGATCGGGGTGGGGGTCTTCCCACGCCGGCGCTTCACCCCCGCCCCGTCTCGCCAGCTTCGCTTTGCGAAGCCGCTCGCCGACCCTCCCCACAAGGGGGAGGGTAAAGCGACGGTCAATCCGGGTAGCAAACCGTCGGAATTTTCGGCCAAACGGCGCTGTCGCAGCCGGCGGCCTGCTGCTTTTGCCTGAAGGATGCGCTGACCGGGCCGGTGACCACGGGGTCGACGCCATCAGGGGCGTCGGCGAACATCTGCTCGGCCGTCTGGTCAGAGGGCGAGACTGGATTGGCTTCCTTCAGCGTCGCGGCCGATTGGGCAGCATTGGCCGCCAGCAGGGCAGCGAATGCGACCGAAGCGATGAGTGGCCAAAATCGGTTGAGTTTGTCGGTCATGAATTTCGAACTGCCCGGGCCCCGAAAGGTTCCCACTTTGGTTAACAAAACCATCTCACACCGAGATGCTTAAGATTTGATGAGTATTTGGTGATGCGCCTCCTCTTTCGCAATTGCGAAAAACCCTGTATGAGCCGCGCAACCGAAAGAGGCGGCGCCTTTTGGCCTGCTGCCTGCAACGCTCCCGAGACCACAACATGAAAATTCGTAATATCGCGATCATCGCGCACGTCGACCATGGAAAAACCACCCTCGTCGACCAGTTGCTCCGGCAATCCGGCTCCTTCCGCGACAATCAGCGCGTCGCCGAGCGCGCCATGGATTCCAACGACCTGGAAAAGGAACGCGGCATCACCATCCTGGCCAAGGCGACCTCGGTCGACTGGAAGGACACCCGCATCAACATCGTCGACACCCCCGGCCACGCCGATTTCGGCGGTGAGGTCGAGCGCATCCTGTCGATGGTGGACTCGGCCATCGTGCTGGTCGACGCCGCCGAGGGCCCGATGCCGCAGACCAAGTTCGTCGTCGGCAAGGCGCTCAAGGTCGGCCTGAAGCCGATCGTCGTCATCAACAAGATCGACCGCCCGGACGCCCGGCATGTCGAGGTGGTCAACGAGGTGTTCGACCTGTTTGCAGCACTCGACGCCACCGACGAGCAACTCGACTTCCCGATCCTCTACGGTTCGGGCCGCGATGGCTGGGTCTCAGAAAATCCGGAAGGCCCCAAGGATCAGCAGCTTGCGCCGCTGTTCGACCTCGTCATCAAGCATGTGCCGGAGCCGACGGTTCATCCCGGCCCGTTCCGCATGATTGGCACCATTCTGGAAGCCAATCCCTTCCTCGGCCGCATCATCACCGGCCGCATCGAGAGCGGCACGCTAAAGTCCAACATGGCCGTCAAGGTGCTGCACCATGACGGCACCCAGATCGAAACCGGACGTATTTCCAAGATCCTCGCCTTCCGCGGCCTCGAGCGCCAGCCAATCGAAGAGGCGCAGGCGGGTGACATCGTCGCCATTGCCGGCCTGTCGAAAGGCACCGTCGCCGACACGTTCTGCGACCCGAGCGTGAGCGAGCCGCTGCATGCGCAGCCGATCGATCCGCCGACCGTGACCATGTCCTTCCTCGTCAATGACAGCCCGCTCGCTGGCACCGAAGGCGACAAGGTGACCAGCCGCGTCATCCGCGACCGCCTGCTGCGCGAAGCCGAAGGCAATGTGGCGCTGAAGATCGAGGAGTCGCCCGACAAAGATTCGTTCTTCGTCTCCGGCCGCGGCGAATTGCAGCTGGCCGTGCTGATTGAGACGATGCGCCGCGAGGGTTTTGAAATCGCCGTGTCGCGTCCCCGCGTCGTCATGCAGAAGGGCGAGGACGGCGAATTGCTGGAGCCGGTCGAGGAAGTCGTCATCGACGTCGACGAGGAGCATGCCGGCGTCGTCGTGCAGAAAATGTCGGAGCGCAAGGCCGAGATGGTCGAACTGCGCCCCTCCGGCGGCAACCGCCAGCGCATCGTCTTCCACGCGCCGACACGCGGCCTGATCGGCTACCAGTCGGAATTGTTGACCGACACGCGCGGCACTGCCGTGATGAACCGGCTGTTCCACGCTTACGAAGCCTACAAGGGCGAGCTGCCCGGCCGCACCAATGGCGTGCTGATCTCCAACGAGCAGGGCGAGTCCGTCGCTTATGCCATGTGGAACCTGGAAGACCGCGGCCCGATGGTCATCGATCCCGGCGTCAAGGTCTATCAGGGCATGATCATCGGCATCCATAGCCGTGACAACGACCTTGAAGTGAACGTGCTGAAGGGCAAGAAGCTGACCAACATCCGCGCCGCCGGCAAGGATGAGGCGGTCAAGCTGACGCCGCCGATCCGCATGACTCTGGAGCGGGCGCTGGCCTGGATCCAGGACGACGAGCTGGTCGAGGTGACGCCGAAGACCATCCGCCTGCGCAAGCTCTATCTCGATCCGAACGAGCGCAAGCGCTTCGAGAAGTCTGCGAAAGTGGTCGGCGCGGCGTAATCGTCTGATTTTTCCGGATATGGGACGGGGCGAAGCACCAACATGCTTCGCCCCTTTTTCGTTTATCCGCTGGCCGCTGAGATAATGGCTTTGCGGTCGGCTTCGCCGGCGAGATCAATCAGCACGGTCGTGCCGTTGCGGGCCGGCTTGCGCAAAGCCTTGGCCCCTTCCGGATCAACCACCAGCAATCGCTTCTCCTCCAGCGCCTGAAGCCTCGACCGTGAGATGCCCAGCTCGCCGGCAAGCAAACGGTCAAGCCGCAGCGATGTCGGCATTTCAAGCGCAAGCCTGAGTTCAAGCGCGGTTACGCATTCGCCTTCGTCGCCGAGCCTGTGCTTGTGAACGGCGACGTCGGAGAATTCCTCGACGCGGCCAACCCGGCTTCGCAACGTCACGACATCGAAAGCATGGCGGCGGGCGAGGGCCGGGTCGTCGCTTTCAAGGGCGGCCAGCAGCGCCGGTTCGATGTCGCGGCGGTTGCAGCGTTCGAAAATGCCGAAATTCCACGAATTGTCGCAGTCGACACAGCGATAGATCAGCCAGACGTCGATGCGCTTGCCATTGGCGTTGACGCGGAATTTGTCGCTGCAGCAATAGGCTTTCACGGCGCCGCAGCGGTTGCAGTTGATGAGAGGTCGAGGTGCGATTTCGGGCGCAATCGCCCAGCGGATGCGCAAAGTGCCGGACATGCCGATAAGCCCTTCCCGTCGGGAAGTTCATCAGGCCGGCGATGTCGAGATGCCCATGCGGGCACGGCGTGGCGAGAGCTAGCTATGGTAGGAAGTCAGGTGTCACGGGCGGACCCACGCGACAGCGGTTCAGCAGTGCCAAACCGGTCTCGAACCGCCGCCTGAGGAACACATGAAAATGAAGCAGACACCGCTGATGCGGCGCCCTGCCAGGTGTGATCAGGGGGAGTTGGCGAGACCGGCGGTTACTGAGGCAAAGTGAAGCTCGAAATGAATGTCGGGACGGCTCTTCTAGCGACAAGATGCCACGCGGGCAAGGCTCATAGCGGGTGTTCCGCCATGCTCAGGCGAAGGCGATCTGCACCTTCATCGATTGGGTGCGGTCGCCGGCGATCTCGAACGCCGCAACCGCCTCGTCCATCGGATAGATGCCGGTCAGCAGGGGTTTGACGTCGACGCGACGGTTGTTGATCAGGTCGACGGCCAGCGCGAACTCGTCGTGGAAACGGAAGGAGCCGCGCATCTCGACCTCCTTGGCGACGATGAGGTTTTGCGGCAAGGACATGTCGCCGCCGAGGCCGAGCTGGACGAGTACGCCACGCGGCTTCATCACGTCGAGCCCCGCCCGCACCGCGCGCTCGTTGCCGGAGCATTCGAACATCACGTCGAAACTGCCCTTGTCGACATTGTAGGCCGCGAGCTTGTCGGCATCGGTGGCGACATTGATGGTGCGGTCGGCCCCGATCTCAAGGGCCTTGACCAGAACGGCGTCCATGACATCGGTGGCGACGATCTCGCGCGCGCCGTGGACGCGCGCGGCCAGGATGCAGAGCGCGCCGATCGGCCCGCTGCCGGTGACCAGCACCCGCTTGCCGAGCAGCGAGCCCGCGCGGTTGACGGCGTGCAGCGTCACGGCAAAGGGCTCGGCGAAGGCGGCTTCGTTGATGGAGACATGATCCGCTATTCTGTGGCACTGCCAGGCCTCGGCAACCAGGCGCTGGCGGAAGGCGCCCTGTATATGCGGCATCGGCATGGCGCTGCCGTAAAAGCGCATGTTGAGGCATTGGTTCTGCATGCCTTGCAGGCAGTAGCGGCAGGCATTGCAGGGCCGGCTGGGCGAAATCGCGACGCGGTCGCCGACGGCGAGGCTGGATACGCCGGCGCCAAGCGCTCTTACCGTGCCGGCGACCTCATGTCCCAGGATCATCGGCTCGCGCAGGCGCACGACGCCGAAGCCGCCATGATTGTAATAGTGCAGGTCCGAGCCGCAGATGCCGCCGGCCTCGACTGAAATCTCGACCTGTCCGGCGCCAGGTGTGCCCGGATCGGTCTCCTCGATGCGGAGGTCTTTCGCGGCGTGAATGACGATCGATTTCATGGCCGCGATCCTTTCTCAAACCACCGGTGCGGGCAAGGTGCGAGCGCTGGAATTTCTCGTAAGCTCTGGCCCATTCCAAATTGCGGCTGATCGGCTATCCTTCGCGCTCCAACGCTTGAAGGCTCCGCCATGCACCTCACCTCACTCCTGATCTTCGCCGCCGCTCTGTTCGTTGCCGCCGGCTCGCCCGGTCCGTCGATTGCGGCACTTGTCGCCCGCGTCATCTCGAAAGGCTTTCGCGATGTGTTCCCGTTTCTGCTCGCCATGTGGATCGGCGAGGGCATCTGGCTGTCGCTGGCGGTGTTCGGACTGGCCGTCGTGGCGCAAACCTTTCACTTCGCCTTCGTGGTCGTGAAATGGGTCGGTGTCGCCTACCTTGCTTACCTCGCCTGGAGGATGTGGACTGCACCGGTCGACGCCAGGGAAGGCGAGATGCCGCGCGAGGACTCTCCCGCAAAACTGTTCTTCGCCGGCATGGCGGTGACGCTCGGCAATCCCAAGATCATGATGTTCTATCTGGCGCTGCTGCCGACCATCATCGACCTCGCTTCGGTCAGCATTGTCGGCTGGGTCGAGCTGACGGCGACTATGGCGGTGGTGCTTATCGCCATCGATCTCGGCTGGGTGGTCGCGGCATCGCAGGCGCGCAAGCTATTGAAGAGCAAGCGCGCCATGAAGATCGCCAATCGCATCAGCGCCACGACGATGGCCGGCGCCGCCGCGGCGATCGCAGCGCGGTCCTGAACCGGCGCGTCAACCCATCATATTGAGGATCGGCGCGATCTCGACGTTGCAGTTCGGCTCCATCAGGATCGGACAATCCTTGGCCTTGCTGGTGGCGTCGTCGATGTCTTTCGCTTCGATGATTGAATAGCCGCCAGTCGGGTTGCTGCCGCCATTGTTCTCGACCTTGCCGCCGGGCAGAACGGTCTTCGACATGCCAACCGGATTGCCACGGTCGACCACAGCCGAACCAAGCTTGCCGAACCAGCCCGTCCAGGTGTCCGTCAACGCCTTTAGATCGGCCTCGTTCGCCGGCATCTTGCCGGAACCGTGATAGATGTAGAGAAACTTCGCCATGTTCTCCTCCCTTCGTCGGCGGCATCGAACCGGCATGCGGTCACGCCGCGTGCCGATCATCTGACCAAACCGCCAAACAAGCAACGGGGATGCGCGACCGCTAAAATACGGCGCGGCTGGGCGATAGAAGCACGGTTACCTCGCCATGGCGTGGTATTCGTCGTTCGGCCGCATGTCGATGGCCGCCGCCACGCGGTTGGACATGTTGAAGAAGGCGGCGGTCGAGGCGATGTCCCAGATGTCGCGGTTGCTGAAGCCGGCGTTGCGCAATGCCGCCCTGTCCGCCTCGACGATCTTTGCCGGCTCTTCGGTCAGCTTGACGGCGAATTCCAGCATCGCCGTCTGCTTCGGGGAAAGATTGGCGGCGCGGAAATTCATCACCATCATCTCGCCCAGCGCGGGGTCTCCGGAGAGCTGGCGCACCGCCGCGCCATGCGCGGTCAAGCAATAATAGCAATGGTTGATTGAGGAGACGACGACCGCGATCATCTCGCGCTCCAGCTTCGACAGGCCGGATTCACCCAACATCAGATCGTTGTAGGTGTCGGTAAAGGCGCGCAGCTTCTTCTCGTCGAAGGCATAGGCCAGAAGCACGTTGGGGACCAGGCCGAGCTTTTCCTCGCATTTGGCGAAATAGGCTTTTGTCGCCTCGCTGAGCTCCGCGATGCCGAGGTCAAGGGCGCTGATTTTGCCGGACATGGGGTCTTCCTCCTCGTTCATTGCCGCCTGACCGCCTGAATTCCCGACAATTCTTAGCGAGCCGTCAAACCTTTGTCGCCAAACGGCGGTCATCTGCTACCATAGTCGTAAAAGCATGTGACGGGAGGACATCATGGCGAGCGTGAAATCCGCAGCTAAGTCGAAGAAAAAAGCCAGCGCGGCGGTGAAGCCTGACGAGAAGTCGCCCAGGCTCGCCGACTATCTGTTGGCTCGCGCGCCGGCCGAAGACATTGCCGCCTATGACGCCGCCGACCTCGAGCGCGCCGCCAATCTGGCGGGACGGGCCGTCGCCGTCCACAAGAAAGGCCAAAGTGTTGTCGCCGTCGATACCGATTCCGGCGTCTCCCGCGAAGGCCGTCCGATGACGGTCATCACCGTCGTCAACGACAACATGCCGTTCCTGTTCGATTCGATCCTTGGCGAGATCACCGAGACATCAGGCGAACCGACTTTGGTTACCCATCCGGTCATCGTGGTGCGCCATGGCAAGACCGGCGTCGACGAGATCCTCGGCGACGGCAGCGCTCTCAAGGACGACGGCAATCACGACCGGCTGAGCGTCGTTCATGTCCACATTCCCCGCCTGACGGCGGAACAGGCGAATGCGCTGGCCGATCGCTTGCGCAAGATGCTCACCCAGGTGCGCGCCGCGGTCAGCGACTGGAAGCCGATGCTGGCCCGTCTCGACCAGGCGATTTCCGAATTCCGCTATTCCGCCGTGCCATTGGACAAGAAGAGCGTCGCCGAGGCGATCGCCTTCCTGGAGTGGCTGCGCGACGACAATTTCACCTTCCTCGGCATGCGTGAGTTCAAATACACCGGCGGCGCGGAGAGCGGTAATCTGGAACGCGCCGACAAGCCCGGCCTCGGCATCCTCTCCGACCCCGACGTGCTGGTGCTCAGGCGCGGCACAGAAGCCGTGACGACGACGCCCGAGATCCGCGCCTTCCTGCATGGGCCGGAGCCGCTGATCGTCACCAAGGCCAATGCCAAGTCGCTGGTGCACCGGCGCATCTATCTCGACTATATCGGCGTCAAGACCTACACCGCCAAGGGCACGCTTGCCGGCGAACTGCGCATCGTTGGCCTGTTCACCTCGACCGCCTACACGCGCTCGGTGATGAAGATCCCGTATCTGCGGTCGAAGGCTGAGACCATCATCGCCAAGTCCGGTTTCGACCGGCACGACCATTCCGGCAAGGCGCTGATCAACGTCTTGGAGAGCTATCCGCGCGACGAACTGTTCCAGGTGCCGGTGCCCGTCCTGAAGAAGCACGCGGCAGCCATACTCGGCCTGATCGAGCGGCCACGGGTGCGGGCGCTGGTGCGCGCCGACCAGTTCGACCGCTTTGTCTCTGTTCTCGTCTTCGTGCCGCGTGACCGCTATGACAGCGTCGTGCGCGAGAAGATCGGCACCTATCTCAAGACGGTGTTCGAGGGCCGTTTGTCGGCTTACTATCCGGCCTTCCCCGAAGGCGGGCTGACGCGTGTTCACTTCATCATCGGCCGTTCCGGCGGCAAGACGCCGAAGGTCGAGCAGGCGGCGATCGAGGCGGCTATCCGCGACATCGTGCGCACCTGGGACGATGCGCTGGCCGAAGCCGCTGAAGACGGCGGCAGCGATCAAGCGCTGAAAGCCATCGCCGCGCGGTTTCCGGAGAGCTATCGCGATTCCTTCAGTGCTGCCGTGGCGCTAGCCGATGCCGGGCGCATCGCCAGCATCAGCGACGCCAATCCGATCGCCATCGATTACTACCGGCATGCCGAGCAGAAGCCCCACCAGGCGGCGCTGAAGATCTACCATCATGGCAGCCCGGTGGCGCTGTCGCGGCGGGTGCCGGTGCTGGAAAACATCGGTTTCCGCGTCATCAGCGAGCGAACGTTCGAAGTCGGCGAAGATGGCGGCGACACGGTCTTCGTCCACGACATGGAGTTGGAGAACAGCTACGGCAAGCCGATCGACCTCACCGGTGGCGGGGCGCTGTTCGAGGACGCCTTCCTGTCGGTGTGGCGCGGTGATATCGACAATGACAGCTACAACGGCCTTGCCCAGACCGCCGGCCTGTGGTCGAGCGAAGTCACCGTCCTGCGCGCCTATGGCCGCTATCTGCAGCAGGCCGGCATCCCGCAGAGCCAGGATTTCATTGCCGCCGCACTCAACCGCTACCCCGACATTGCGCGCGGCCTGCATGCGCTGTTTGTCGCCCGCCTCGGCCCGACGGCCGCGACGGAAGGCGTGGTTGCCGCCAAGCACCTCAAGGCCAAGATCAAGGACGCCCTGGAAGAGGTGCCCAACATCGACGACGACACCATCATCCGCCGCTACCTCAATCTGATCGAATCTTCGCTGCGTACAAACCATTTCGTCGCCGAAACGAAGGCGAGGGGCCAGTCGCTGGCGATCAAGCTCGATTCGCAGGCGGTCGAAGGCCTGCCGGCGCCACGGCCATGGCGCGAGGTCTTCGTCTACGGCTCCGAAGTCGAGGGCGTGCATCTGCGCTTCGGCCCGGTGGCGCGCGGCGGCCTGCGCTGGTCGGACCGCGCCCAGGATTACCGCACCGAAGTGCTCGGCCTGGTCAAGGCGCAACAGGTCAAGAACGCCGTTATCGTACCGGTCGGCGCCAAGGGCGGTTTCTTCCCCAAACGCCTGCCCGCTGGCGGCAGCCGCGACGCCCTCTTCGAGGCCGGCACCTCGGCCTACAAGAACTTCGTCTCCAGCCTGCTGTCGATCACCGACAATATCGGCCTCGACGGCGTCATTCCGCCGGCCGGCGTTGTCAGGCGCGACCCCGACGATCCCTATTTCGTCGTTGCCGCCGACAAGGGCACGGCGACCTTCTCCGACACCGCCAACGCTATCTCGGAGAAGCATGGCTTCTGGCTCGACGACGCCTTCGCCAGCGGCGGCTCGGCCGGCTACGACCACAAGAAGATGGGCATCACCGCAAAGGGCGCCTGGGAAGCGGTGAAGCGGCATTTCCGCGAGATGAACCGCGACATCCAGACCTCCCCCTTTACCGTCGTCGGCGTCGGCGACATGTCGGGCGACGTGTTCGGCAACGGCATGCTGTTGTCGCCGCAGACCAGGCTGATCGCCGCCTTCGACCATCGCGACATCTTCATCGATCCCGATCCGGACAGGGTGGCGTCGATGGCCGAGCGTGAGCGCATGTTCGCACTGCCGCGTTCGAGTTGGCAGGATTACGACAAGACCAAACTGTCGGAAGGCGGCGTGATCGTCTCGCGCAGCCAGAAGTCGATCACGCTGCCGCCGGCGGCAGCCGCCGCGGTCGGCCTCACCAAGACCACCGCGACTCCGGTCGAGATCATGACCGCCATCCTCAAGGCGAATGTCGATCTGTTGTGGTTCGGTGGCATCGGCACTTACTTGCGGGCCACCAGTGAAACCAACGCCGATGTCGGCGACCGCGCCAATGACGCCATCCGCATCACAGCGCTCGATGTCCGGGCGAAAGTGATCGGCGAGGGCGCTAATCTCGGCGTTACGCAGCGTGCCCGCATCGAGTTCGGCATGAATGGCGGCCGCTGCAATTCCGACGCCATCGACAATTCCGGTGGCGTCAATTGCTCTGACGTCGAGGTCAACATCAAGATTGCGCTGGCGTCGGCCATGCGCAAGGGATCGCTGACCCGGCCGGCCCGCAACAAATTGCTGGCTGAGATGACCGACGAGGTCAGCGGGCTGGTGCTGTCCAACAATTACGAACAGACGCTGGCGCTTTCGATCGCCCGCAAGCGCGGCCTCGCCGACATCGCGCATCAGAGCCGTTTCATGACGGCGCTCGAGGCGCGCGGCCTGCTCGACCGCGCCGTCGAGACACTGCCGTCGCCGGCCGCCCTTGCCGAGCGCGAGGCGCGCGGCGAGCCGCTGACCCGGGCCGAACTCGGCGTGCTGCTTGCCTATGCCAAGATCGTGCTGTTTTCCGACATCGTCGCCAGCGACGTGCCGGACGACGCGCATTTCGACCGCGATCTGATGGGCTATTTCCCCGACCGGATGGCGAAGAAATACGCCGCCGAGATCCACGGTCACCGGCTGCGCCGCGAGATCATCGCCCGCGTCGTCGCCAACGATCTGGTCAATCGCGGCGGTCCGTCCTTCGTCAACCGGCTGCAGGAAGCCACGGGGCGCAGCGCCGCCGACGTGGTGCGGACCTTTGCCGTGGTGCGCGATGGCTTTGCCCTGCCGGCGCTCTACCGCGAGATCGATGCGCTGGACAGCCAGATCGACGGCCAGGTGCAGCTCGACCTCTATCAGTCGGTCAGCCGGCTTATCTTTGTGACCAGCGGCTGGTATCTGAAGAACGATGCCGGCACCGCAGCGCTCGGCCAGCGCATCGCCGAATTGCAGGAGGCGCGCAAGGCGCTGGAGCCGAAGCTCGTCTCGCTGCTGCCGGCCTTCTCGCGCGAGCGGATCGAGGAGCGGCGGCACGGCCTGTTCAAGGCCGGCGCGCCGGAGAGGCTGGCTGAAAAGCTGGCGCTGGCCGATCTGGCGGAACTGATCCCCGATATCGCACTGACGTCGCGCATGGCCAATGCCGACATCGTTGCGGCGGCCAAGGCGTTCTTTGCCGTCAGCGATGCCTTCCGCATTCCGCGCGTCGAGGACGCGGCGCGGTCGATCACGCCGTCGGACTATTACGACCAGCTGGCGCTGTCCCGCGCCACAGACACGATCGGCGCGGCGCGACGCGGCATCGCGGTCGCCGCTCTCACCGGCCATGCCGGCACGGCGGACCCGGTGGCGGCCTGGCTGGAGGCCGGCGGCGAGCGGGTGGCGCGCATCCGCGAACGCCTGCAGGCTCTGACCGAAGGCGGCGACATCACCGTGTCGCGGTTGTCGGTTGCGTCCGGGCTGATGAGCGATCTGACGGGGATGTGAGGCCTTACCCTCCCTCTTGTGGGGAGGGTCGCTGCGAAGCAGCGGGGTGGGGGCGCGGCACCGACCCCCACCCGGACACTACGGTCCGAACTCCCCACAAGGGGGAGGTAGGGCGTCGTGCCTTTCTTCGGGAGAGAATGCCGGCAGGCAGGCGAGGCGCCGACCTGGGTGGTTTGCAAGACAATGCGAAACATGCAGACATGGCGCCCGACACGGGCGGAGCGGATGTCGGGGGAACCATGGCGGCAGTAGAAACAGTGCAGCGGGCATCCGGGCGCGGCATCTGGGGATGGATGCTGTTCGACTGGGCGGCGCAGCCGTTTTTCACCGTCGTCACCACCTTTATCTTCGGCCCGTATTTCGTCTCGCGCATGGCCAGCGATCCCGAAAGCGGCCAGGCCGCCTGGGGCTATGGCATTGCCGCCGCGGGCCTGGTCATCGCCGTTCTGTCCCCGATCCTCGGCTCGATTGCCGACCAGACCGGCCCACGCAAACCATGGATCGCCTTCTTCGCCTCGATCAAGATCATCAGTCTTTGCCTGCTGTGGTTCGCCGCTCCCGGCTCGAACCTGTTCCTGGTGGTGCTGTTCTTCTCGCTGGCTTCAGTCGCGGCGGAATTCTCGACCGTGTTCAACGATTCGATGATGCCGCGCCTGGTGCCGAAGAGCGAGATCGGCCACATCTCGAATATGGCCTGGGGCCTCGGCTATCTCGGCGGCATGATCGCGCTGATCTTCGTCGTCACCTGTCTGGCTGGCTCAGCGGAGACCGGCAAGACGATCATCGGCATCGAGCCTCTGTTCGGGCTCGACCCGAAACTCGGCGAGGACGCGCGCGCCACCGGGCCGCTTTCGGCTGGCTGGTATTTCCTGTTCATCCTGCCGATGTTCCTCTTCACGCCGGACGCCATCAAAGGCATTCCGATCGTGCCGGCGGTTCGCGAAGGCCTGTCGGAGCTGAAGTCGACACTGACCGAAGTGCGCCAGCGCAGCGGCATCCTTCGCTTCCTTGTCGCTCGCATGATCTATCAGGACGGCGTCAACGCGCTGCTCGCCTTGGGCGGCACCTTTGCGGCGGCCATGTTCCACTGGTCGATCACCGAGATCGGCATGTTCGGCATCATCCTCAATGTCGTCGCTATCGTCGGCTGCCTGGTTGCCGCGCGTCTCGACACCGCGCTCGGCTCCAAGACGATCGTGATGATTTCGCTCGTCATGCTCAGCCTCGCCACCATCGGCATCGTTTCGACCGGGCCTGGTTACACGCTGTTCGGCGCCTGGATGATGCCGGGAGCCGATAGCGGCGGCCTGTTTGGCACGGCGGCGGAAAAGGCCTACATCTTCTACGGCTTGTTGATCGGGCTGGCCTTCGGGCCGGTGCAGGCATCGTCGCGCTCCTATATGGCGCGTAGCGTGACCGCTGCCGAGTCCGGCCGCTATTTCGGCATCTATGCGCTGGCCGGAAGGGCGACCAGTTTCCTGGCGCCGTTCATGGTGGCCTCGATTACGCTCGCCAGCGGCTCAGCGCGACTGGGGATGGCGGCGATCGTGCTATTCCTCGGCGTGGGGATCGCGATATTGATCTGGACGCCATACCCGGCGGATCAGCCGGTGGAGTGAGCTTTACCCTCCCCTTGTGGGGGCGAGAAGCGGTCCGCGGAGCGGACAAAAAAGCCAATTGCTTGGCTTTTTAAGCTTCGAACGCCCTGAGCCATGCGAAGGGCCGGCCAGCGATAAGAATCCGTCCTGCCGGGTCCCCGCTGCTCCGCTGCGTCCCGCCGTTCACCGGCCTTTCATCGTGCCACTGCACGATGAATTCGCTTCGCGAACTGGCTGCTCACCCATCGAGGGGAGGGTAAAGGTAGCGCTAATGCCTGAAATGCCTCACACCCGTAAACACCATCGCGATGCCATGCTCATCGGCAGCGGCGATGACGTCTTCGTCGCGCATCGAGCCGCCGGGCTGGATGACGGCGGTGGCGCCGGCTTCGATGGCTGAGATCAGCCCATCGGCGAACGGGAAGAAGGCATCGGAGGCAACCACCGAGCCCTTGGTCAGCGGCTCGGCGAGACCGGCCGCCTCGGCGGCGTCGAGCGCCTTGCGGGCGGCGATGCGCGAGGAATCGACGCGGCTCATCTGGCCGGCGCCGATGCCGACGGTGGCGCCGTCCCTGGCGTAGACGATGGCGTTCGACTTGACATGCTTGGCGATGCGGAAAGCGAATTTCAGGTCGGCCATTTCAGCCGCCGTTGGGGCGCGCCTGGTCACCACCTTGAGTTCGAGGTCGTCGACCACCGCATTGTCGCGGCCCTGGACGAGCATGCCGCCGGCGACGGATTTCACTGTAGTGCCGGCAGAACGCGGATCGGGCAGGCCGCCGGTGACCAGCAGGCGCAAATTCTTCCTGGCGGCAACGATGCGGACGGCGTCTTCCGAGGCGTTCGGCGCGATGATCACTTCGGTGAAGGTTTTCACGATCTCCTCGGCCGCCTCTGCATCGAGAATGCGGTTCATCGCAACGATTCCGCCAAAGGCCGAGACCGGATCGCAGGCCAGCGCCCTTGCATAGGCTGCGGTCAGCGAAGCGCCTTCGGCGACGCCGCACGGGTTGGCGTGCTTGATGATCGCCACCGCGGCGCAGCGGTTGGGATCGAACTCGCCGACCAGTTCGAAGGCGGCGTCGGTGTCGTTGATGTTGTTGTAGGACAGCTGCTTGCCCTGCAACTGGCGGGCCGTGGCGACTCCCGGCCGCTTGTCGCCATTGACGTAGAAGCCGGCGCTCTGATGCGGGTTCTCGCCATAGCGCATGACGCTCTCCAGCCGGCCGCCAAAGGCGCGCCAGGTCGGATGCTCGATCTCCAGCGTCTCGGCGAACCAGCCGGAGATTGCCGCGTCGTAGCTGGCGGTGCGGGCAAAGGCCTTGGCCGCCAGCTTCTTGCGGAAATCCAGCGACAGTGAGCCGATGTTCATTTCCAGCGCATTGAGCACCGAGGCGTAGTCGCCGGGATCGGTGACGATGGCGACATAGGCGTGGTTCTTGGCCGAGGCGCGGATCATGGCCGGGCCGCCAATGTCGATGTTCTCTACGATCGCCGCATAGTCGGCGCCGGAGCGGCGGACCTCCTCGAACGGGTAGAGATTGGAGACGAGGAGATCGATTGGCTCGATGCCGTGATCGTGCATGGCTTTGGAGTGCTCCGGATCGTCGCGCACGCCGAGCAGCGCGCCATGCACCGACGGATGCAGCGTCTTGACACGGCCGTCCATGATCTCGGGAAAGCCGGTCAGCTCGGAAACGTCGCGCACGGCCAGCCCCGCTTCGGCGATCGCTTTTGCCGTGCCGCCGGTCGACACCAGCTCGACGCCCGCCGCGGCCAGGCCTTTGGCGAAGTCGATCAGGCCGGTCTTGTCGAAAACGGAAAGCAGGGCGCGGCGGACCGGAACGAGGTCGGGTGCCGGAATGTTCTTGGCGGCGACGGCCATGGGCTGGCGGCCTTTCAGGGCTGATTGGAGAGCGTTGCGGGGCCGTAGCACATGAGGTCAGGAAATCAAGCCGGAAGCTCGGGTGCCGGCAACGACGCTCAGTTGTTCTCGGGGTAGCCGGCGATGCCGGTGCGCGTCAGCTGCCAATGGACCTCGGCAATCTCCGAGGCCTTGAAGGCAAGCACGATCTGGCGGCTGCGGCGCGGACCGCCGAGGCCGGCGAAATAGATCGATTCCTCCACCTCCGGCGCCACCTCGGTGCAGGTGAACACCCAGGTGTCGGCCTGGTCGGCGGTCAGCACCAGTCGGTCATGCTCGTCCTGCAAAAGGTTGATGTCGGGATGTATGTGGAAGCGCACCACTACGAAGTCGCGGCCATTGTTGCGGATCGCCGCACCGCCGGGGCGCAGGAAGCGGTCCCGTCCGGCAAGCACATTGCCCTCACTCGACAGTTTCAGCTCACGCTCATGCTGGAAGCCGAAGCGCTGGACGTAGCCGTCATGGCGGGCGATGAAGCCTTGCGCGCCCTTCTGGTCGATGCGCTTGCACGGCACATGCTGCGGGCCGCCGAGCAATGGCGTGCCGAGCAGGTCGTTGACGCGCAGCGAATGGGAAAAACGCGCCGACGAGGTGTCGTTGATGGTGGCGGTCGAATGCGCCGCCGTGGCGCGGGCCAGCGGCCGGAATTCGGCGGCGCCATAGGTGTCGATACCGGCATTGACGACATAGTGCTGGCGGCCCGAGGACAGTTCGAAGGCGAGGCAGCCGGCATGCGCAGCGTTGGAGACGTCGATGGGCGGCGACGCGCCGGTATCGGCAATGACGGTCACGCCGCCCATCGACAGCCGCTCATAGCCGGAATGCGGTGCATGCAGCAGCGGTGCGCCGGCGGTGTCGTCATGGCGCAATATGGTGGCGATGCGGTCGTGGATGGTTGCGCCCATGCCGTTGAAGCGGGCGAGGCTGCCGTCCTGGTGACGGAAGAAGCGCAGCGCCGGCAGCATGCGGTCGATGGCACCCATCAGCGCTGCCGGCGGCGTTTCGGCCTGGTTGGCGTAGGTCTGGCGCAGCGGCAAAAGGTCGGCGAGCAGTTCGAGCACGGCCATCGGATTGCGCGAAATATGGCCGCCGTCGGGAAGGATCTGGCGGTCGAGTTCTTCCGCCAGATTGCGGGTGGCGCCGCGCAATGCCGAGGCCGGCGCCGGCAGCGAGAGCGCGGCGAAGGCAAGCGCGATGCGGGTGCGCAGCCTGTCCTTGCCGTCCGGCATTTCGCGCGCCATCGAGCGCAGATAGCGGATCTGCACAGCGAGCGATTTCAGGAAGGCGCGATAGAACGGAAACTCGGCCCCTTGTAGGACAACCGAGGAATGTTGCAGCCAGGCGATGACGCGCTTGGCGGTGGTCCCGGGCTCCCAGGCGATGCCGGATATCTGGTTGCCGTGCATGGCGATCCAGTCGGAAACCAGCGCGCGGGCGTTGGCTGCGGCCAGCTCGGTGCCGGCGGCGCGCATGTGACGCAGCCAGCGGAAACCGTGCAGCGTTTTCACCCAACCACGATTGGCAACGTCGATCTGGAACGGCGATTTGCCGCCGGTCTCGACCAGATGGCCCGACAGCGGATAGCGACCGTAATAGATTTCGAGCGCGATCTGCGGGTCGGCGAGCCTGAGATCCGGCGGCGCAATCAGGACGCGCTCCGGCGTGCGTCCGGAATAGCGCCAGCGATAGACTGGCCCTGCCCGCAGGCGCCGGCGCGTCTTGCGCCAAAACTCCTTGGCGACAAGCGTCCACAGACGTGTCGTACTGCCGGCAGCCAGTGCCAAAACCTCTCCTCGTCGTCCACTTCCCAAGCACAAGCTTATATGATTCAAGAACTTATGCGAAGTCGAATTCCGCCGACGTGAAGGGCTTCACGCTGCCGGCAGCTGACCACCCCCGAAAAAAGTCGAGCGATTTCCGGGTTAAAGGCTGCAATCCGGTGTTGTCTTGCAGTTGTAGAGCGAACGAAACTCGCCCCACAAAAGTTTTGCGGTCGGCCGAACAGCGCAAACGAACATAGGCCACGGCATGGATTGCGGAGTTTGCGGTTCACAGCCTGTGCCGACAAATCCTAGGCCGCCCGCCGCATGCGGGCGGCGAAGAAGCCGTCCAGGCCGGAAATCCCCGGCGAACCTAGGTCGAAATCGGCTGGTGTGGTGCGCAGCGTGCCCTGGCTGGTCAGGAAAGCATCGATGCCGTCGATCTCGCCCGGCTGCAGCGGATCGTCGGCGATGTTTTTGTTACCGGCCAGAAAGGCGCGGTACAGGTCCTCGCCTTCGATCGGGTCGAGCGAGCAGTTGGAAAAAACAATCCGACCACCCGGTTTGACCAAGGTGACGGCGCGGGCGAGCAGCCTTGCCTGCAGGTCGGCAAGCTTTTCGACGTCGGCCATCGTCTTCGTCCACGGCACGTCGGGATGCCGCCGCACCGTGCCGGTGGAAGAGCAGGGCGCATCGAGCAGGACGGCGTCGAAAAGCTCCGCCGGCTGGTACTTCAGCAGATCGGCCTGGACGATGTCCGCCGACAGGCCGAGCCGTTCGAGATTCTGCGTCAGCCGCGCCAGCCGGTTCTTCGATGTGTCGATCGCGGTGACTTTTGCGCCGGCCAGGATCAGCTGGGCGGTCTTGCCGCCCGGGGCGGCGCAGAGGTCGCCGATGCGCAGGCCTTTGACATCGCCGAACAGCCGCGCCGGAAAACTGGCGGCGGCGTCCTGGACCCACCAGGCACCTTCGCCGAAGCCGGGCAGTTCGGTGACGGAGGCGCTGAGTTTTTCCACCCGGATCGTGCCGGTCGGCAGCACGATGCCACCGAGCTTTTCGGCCCACAGTTCGGGATCGGCCTTGACCGTGAAGTCGACCGGCGCCTCAATGCGATGCGCCGCGAGAATCTGCCTCGTCTTGTCGATGCCATAGGCTGATATCAGCCGGTCGGAGAACCACTTTGGCGCTTCGTCGGTGGCGGCGAGGGCTGCCGGCAGTTCGGTTTCCTTGGCGCGTGCCAACGTGCGCAGCACGCCGTTGACGAGGCCGGAAAAGCGCTGCGTGCGGGGATCGGATTTGGCGTGGGTCACGGCAAGGTCGACGGCGGCGCTGTCAGGAATGTCGAGGAACAGGATCTGCGCCGCCGCGACATGGAGGATGTGCGACAGAGCCGTGGCGTTGGGTGGCAGCGGCTTTTCGAGGCGCTTGGCCAAAAGCCCGGCAATTGTCATGCGGTAGCGCAGCGCGGTGACCAGTATGGCGCGCACCAGGCCACGGTCGCGCAGGTCGAGCGCCTTGTATTGCGGATGGCCGTTCTCGTGATCGGTCAACCCGTCGAGCGGCGTACGCGCATCGATGACGGCGGCGAGCAGCCGCGCCGCCGCCTTGCGCGTTGCGAGGCCGGCGACCGATTCGTCGGAGCTGTTTTCGCGATTGCCTGAATGTGCGGGCCGGCCTCTGGCTTCGCTCACGACCACGGACCCTTGGGTCCGGTCGGGTTGCAGCCCCACGGGTTGGGCTTTGGCTGTGCTGGTTCGGCCGGCTGAGCGGGCTGTGCTGCCTTGCCCCACGGACCTTGCTGGCCATCGGCCTGCAGTTCTTCAGTGGGCACGGGCGCCTGGCGCGGCGCCGGCTGGTTGGTGCGGCCAGCCATGTCGCGCGCCATCGCTTGCAGCGCGGCGATGCGGTTGTCGGTGTTCGGGTGGGTCGAAAACAGGCTGTCCATGCGCTCGCCGTGCAGGGGATTGATGATGAAGAGATGCGCGGTCGCGGGGTTGCGTTCGGCATCCGGGTTGCGGATGCGTTCTGCGCCGCGAGCGATCTTGTCAAGCGCTGATGCCAGCCAAAGCGGATTTCCGACGATTTCAGCACCCCGCCTGTCGGCCTCGTATTCGCGCGTGCGGCTGACCGCCATCTGCACGATCATGGCGGCGAAGGGCGCGACCAGCATCGCCACCAGCACGCCGACAAAGCCGAACGGATTGTTGTTGTCCCGGCTGCCGCCGAAGAAGAAGGCGAAATTGCCGAGCATCGAGATGGCGCCGGCGAGCGTGGCGACGATGGTCATGGTCAGCGTATCGCGGTGCTGGATGTGGGCGAGCTCATGCGCCATGACCGCCGCCACTTCCTCATGCGAAAGGCGCTCCAGCAGGCCGGTCGAGGCCGCGACCGCGGCGTTCTCGGGATTGCGGCCGGTGGCGAAGGCATTGGGCTGCGGGTTGTCGATCAGATAGGTCTTCGGCATCGGCAGGCCGGCCTGCTTGGCCAACGCCTCGACGATGGCGTAAAATTCGGGCGCGTTCCTGGCGTCGACCTCGACGGCGCGGTTCATCGACAGCACCATCTTGTCGGCCTTCCAGTAGCTGAACAGGTTGGTGGCGGCGGCGAACAGAAAGGCGATCATCATGCCGCCGGTGCCGCCGATCAGAAAGCCGACGCCCATGAACAGCGCCGTCATCGCGGCCAGAAGCATGGCGGTGCGTAGCGTGCTCATCATCTGCTCCGTTTGCGGCCGTGGCAAAAAGGGGTCGATCCGGGTGTCATCATCGCTATATGATGGGAAACGCCGCCTCTCGTTTCAATCCGCCGGAACTATCGCATGACCGATGAAACCAGCAAAGCCGATGCCGATTCGGATGGCGCAGCGCCTCCGAAGGACCTGACACCCGCCGCCCGCCGTGCGCTGGCCGAAGCCAAGGCGCGCCGTGACGAGTATCGCCAGAAGGAAGCTGCGCTGCCCAAGGAAATCGGCGGCCGCGGCGGCAAGGAACCCGGCCGCTACGGCGACTGGGAAGTCAAAGGCCTGACCAGCGATTTCTGAGGATATGCCGGGATTCAGGTGATGCCGGCCTGCGAACAACCGTTTCCTGCGCTTCCGGTACTCACGGACCCGAACGTCCGCTCCGTTCCGGTTCTCGGAACCGATCGTTCTCGGCTCGGCCTGACCTGAATCGCGACACACCCTAAGGCGATGCTAGGCCGCGCTGCGCTGCGGCTCCAAGGTCATCCAGCCACCGTTATCGACGGCGATGCCTACAGCGTCGTAGCCGGCTATCGCGGTATGCGGCGTCGCCATCGGGTGCTGGTGGGTGGCGCTGATCACCATCACCGACGCTCCTGCCGCCTCGGCGGCGGCGATGCCGGCCGGGGCATCCTCGAAGACCAGGCAGTCGGCGATATCGACGCCGAGCCGTTTTGCCGCGAGCAGGAAGCAGTCGGGCGCCGGTTTGCCCCGCGAAACATCCTCGCCCGCGACCATCAAGGCCGGAACCGGGATACCGGCAGCCTGCATGCGCAGCAGCGCCAGCGGGCGCGGCGCCGAAGTGACGATCGCCCAGCGCTCGGGCGGCAGCGCGTTGAGAAACGGCACGGCGCCGGCGATCGGAAGCACGCCTTCGACGTCGTCCGACTCGGCCTGCAACAGCACATGCGCCTCGTGCACGGGGTCGACGCCGGGTAGCGCCAGCCTGGTGATGGTCTCGACGGCGCGTACACCGTGGATCGTCGGCAGGAAGGCTTCGACGTCGAGACCGTGCCTAAGCGCCCACGCCGCCCAGACCCGCTCGGCCGAAGCAATCGAATTGAGCACCGTGCCATCCATATCGAAGAGGAAGGCGGCGAATTTTCTGCCTGCAAACATAAAGATTTTCCAATAGGGTCAGGGAACGTTCAGGAGGGTCAAAACATGTCGTTCGACCGTAACGTCGCCACGCCCGCCTGGGAAGGCGTGGGCGGTTCTTTTCGATAGTTCCAGGGAACCATGGTCCCGCTTCTGGCGTTTGAGCAAAACTGTTTTCCACGAGATCGAGGGGGACTTGCGATGCTGATCCGGCTTGGCTACGAAATCGCCATTGACTGTGTGGACGCCACGCCGGTCATCTCGCTGCTCGAGATCCATGCGGACCGGCAGGCCGACATCAAGCGGCAGACGCGCGTGCTGACCTCGCCTTCGGTGCCGAGCAAGGTCTATCACGACCTGTTCGGCAATGCCTGCCGCCGCTTTGTCGCGCCCGCCGGCAATTTCCGCATCCTCTACGACGCCGCCGTCGAGGACAGCGGCAAACCTGACGAGGTCAACACGCTGGCCAGGGAAGTGCCTGTGGCGGAACTGCCGGACGATGTGCTCGGCTATCTCCTCGGCAGCCGCTATTGCGAGACCGACCATCTGGGTGGGCTGGCCTGGCAGCTTTTCGGCCATCTGCCGTCCGGCTGGGCGCGGGTGCAGGCGATCGTCGACTATGTCCATAACCGGCTGTCCTTCGGCTATGGCTATGCCCGTCCGACGCGCACGGCCGCACAGGCGAATGAGGAGCGGGTCGGTGTCTGCCGCGACTTCGCCCATCTGGCGATCACGCTGTGCCGTTGTATGAACATCCCGGCCCGCTATGTGAACGGCTATCTCGGCGACATTGGCGTGCCGGTCGATCCGGCGCCGATGGATTTCTCGGCCTGGATGGAAGTCTACCTCGACGGCAAGTGGTACACGTTCGACCCCCGCCACAACACGCCCAGGATCGGCCGTGTCGTCATCGCGCGCGGCCGCGACGCCACGGATGTGCCGCTGCTGCACAGTTTCGGCCCGCATCGGCTCAGCCTGTTCAAGGTCTGGACCTATGAGCAGGAAGGCAAGCTGTTCAATCCGCCCTATCACGGCGTCGACAAGACCGTCAGCGCGCACATGCTCGCGTAGAGCGGTTCTTGGCCCGGATTCTGATCCGCTTCGACACACTGCATCTTCCGGACATCTGTGCCGGATCGGGACCGGCATTCGGCATGCAGTGGATCATGGTAAGCACTTCGTAAACGAAGTCGCTTGCGTGAATTTCCGTTTACCGAGCGTTCACTTTGCTGCGACGCAGAACCCAGCAAAAACAACGGCTTGAATGATGGTTGGCTGCTTTCGCGGAGGCAACCGCGCGATCCGGCCGGAATCCTGCATTGGCCTTCCTGCGGCGACTGGGCCGAGGCGAACGGAGGGTGAAGGATGCGGAATTACGGGGGTCTTGTTCACGCGGCTGGCGCTTTCGCCAGGGATCGCAGTGGAAGTTTCGCGGTGCTGTTCGGCCTTGCCGCTTCGGTCCTGGCGCTCAGCGTCGGCTTTGCCGTCAACATCTCCCAGATCTACAACGCCAAATCGAGCCTGCAGGGCGTGGTCGATGCCGCCGTTACCTCCACGGCGCGCGACCTGACCACCGGGGTGATCAGGGAAGCCGATGCCAACAAGTCGGTGCAGGCCTTTCTCGACGCCAACAGCATGGCAGGCATCTTACAGGCCGATCAGATCGTTCTCGACAAGCTGACCGTCGACAGGACCGCCAACACGGTCACGGCCGACGCCCACGTCGATGTCGGGCTTTACTTTCCGCTGTTCAGCGTCGGCGACATGCAACGCGTAGGTGCTTCCACCTCCGCGCTCTATTCGGACAAGCAGGTCGAGATCGCCATGATGCTCGACATAACGGGATCGATGGCGAAGCGGGGCAGTGTCGACAAGATCGGCGATCTGAAGGCCGCCGCGAAAAACGCTGTCCAGACGATGCTGCGGAACCAGGATCCGAAGAACCCTCGCATCCGCGTCGCGATCGTGCCTTACGCATCTGGCGTGAACGCCGGCAAGCTGGCGGAAAACGTCTATGCCGAGAAGGCAGGCAGTTCTGAACTGCCGCCTGTCGCCGGCAGTTCGCTTCTCGTCGCCAAGACGGGCAAGAACCTGCTGCCGTCCTTCAGCGACTATATCTCCATTGTTGGCGCGGCGGTGCCAAACCCCGATAATTGCGCCACGGAGCGCAAGGACAAAAACGGCAATGCCGATTTGAGCGCCGATGGCCCGGATACGATTCGCACGGACAAGAGCGGCAAGAAATATTATGCCCTGGTCAACCGGGATGATCATCTCGGTGGCGGAGGCATGAACAGGTGCCCCGATGCGGAAGTGATCCCGCTGACCGCCGATTCCGGGGTACTGCTCGATTCGATCGACGACTTCCGGGCCGATGGTTATACGGCCGGCGCGATCGCCATCCAGTGGACCTATTATATGCTGTCGCCGCAATGGCGTACCGCGATCAAGAATGCGGGCCTCGGCAAGGGTGCGGCGGATGCCAATGCCAAGAAGATTGCCAAGGTCGCGATCCTGATGACCGATGGCCAGTTCAACACCGCCTTCGCCGGCGCCACCGGCAACTACAACAGCCAAGGCAACCTTACGCGCAGCAACGCCCAATCACTGTGCGGCAATATGAAAAATGACGGCATCGAGATTTTTACCATCGGCTTTGATCTAAACGACAAGGCCATGTCGGCAACCGAGCGAGACCAGGCAAAGGCGGTGCTGAAGGACTGTTCGTCGAAAGACACTTCCGCCGCCAAACATTATTTCGAGGCGTCCACCGGAGCAGAATTGGACGCCGCCTTTCAGGAAATCATCAGCAACACCGAAAAGGTCGCACTGACCCACTAAGGCTCCAAAGGAAAAGGCCGCCGCTTCTTGACGAAGCCGGCGGCCTTCCGTGTTTCCGTCCATGGCGCGGCCGATGGCGGCGACCGAAGTCACCCACCGCGCTTCTCGCGCCTTAACGGGAAGACTGCTTCCCGAAAGTGCAATCCGCTGAGGCCACGTTCTGGAAAACGAAATCACTCGACATCGGATCACCTCCTTTCGATTTGTTGAACACACCATCATGATGGGGTGCGTTGCAGCAAAAGACAAGATGCCGGTTTGAAATAGCCGGCGGGCCGGCTTTTCCGGGCCAGGTTGCGATCGGCCGTCCAGCCGGGCAAACTCCCGCTGGGAGACCAGCATTCGGAGGAATGGCATGGAGGCAGCCGAAAAGGCCGCGCGCATCGTTCGCACGGTGATCGAAACACTGAAGCCGGGTTTTGCGGTCAGGCTGTGGACCGGCGAGCGGATCGGCCCCGCCACCGGTCCGGTGCTGACCATCAACGACCAGGACATCGTCTGGCAGGTGGTGAAGCGGCCGTCTTTGTCGACGCTGATCGAGATGTGGATTTCCAAGACGATCGACATCGAAGACGGGACGATTTTCGATTTCTACGCCCTGCCGTCGCAAGGCAAGCTCAGAACCAAGATCAAGTCGCTGCCGAAGCTGGCGATCCTGCGCGACCTGCCGGCGGTGCTGTTGTCACGCAAGCAGATGAGTGCGCGGACCGATCTGTCGGGGCGCAATCCCTATGTCAGCGGCTCGAGCCAGGAAGCGATCCAGCATCACTACGACATTTCGAACGCCTTCTACCGGCTCTTCCTCGACGAGCGCATGGTCTACAGCTGCGGCTATTTCACGGATTTCGCCAACGGCATCGACCAGGCGCAGGCCGACAAGCTCGACCATATCTGCCGCAAGCTGCGGCTTAAGCCGGGCGAAAAGCTGCTCGACATTGGCTGCGGCTGGGGCGCCATGCTGATCCATGCGGTGAAGCATTACGGCGTCGTCGGCCACGGCGTGTCGCTGTCGCAGGCGCAGACCGATCTTGCTCGCGAGCGTATCCGCGCCGAAGGGCTGGAAGACCGCATCACCATCGAGATCAAATCCTATACGGAGCTCGAAGGTAGCTTCGACAAGATATCGTCGATCGGCATGTTCGAGCATCTCGGGCTCGCCAACCACGCCACCTATTTCAAGACCGTCCATCGCCTGCTCAAGCCGGGCGGCATCTATCTGCACCATGCGATCACAAGGCGCAGCAAGGGCGATTTGAAGAAGACGCTACGCAAGGGTCCCGAGTTCAAGGCGCTGCTCAAATACATTTTCCCCGGCGGCGAACTCGACACGATCGGCATGACGCTCGGCAATTTCGAGGCGCATGGCTTCCTGGTCTACGACGTCGAGAATTTGCGCGAACACTATGCGCGCACTTGCCGGCTGTGGGCCGAACGGCTGCAGGCCCGTTTCGACGAGGCGGTCGCCGAAGTCGGAGAGGCCAAGGCGCGGCTGTGGCTGCTCTATCTCACCGGCTGCTCGATCACCTTCGAGCGCGCCTCGGCGCAGATTTTCCAGACCGTCGTCACCAAACGCGCGCGCGGCCCGAGCGGCCTGCCGCCGACACGGGCGGATCTGTATCGTTAGTGATCTGTCTGATCCGGGGCTGGCCCGGCGCTAATCCTGAACGAATCGCATCGGCGCGCCGATCTCGACGCTGGCTGGCCTGTCCACCGTGCAATAGACGCCGAGATTATGGGCGTTGTGGCGGACCAGATTGCGCAGGATGCCGGGGTCGTGGTCGAAGCCGTCCTGGGAGATGATGGTGAAGCCGCAGCGGCGGCACGGTGCCGAGATGGTCACCAGCAGGTCGCCGATGGCGAGCTTGCGGCCGATCCATTCGGTCTCGGGAAACGAACCTTCAACCGCCGCCGTGTCGACGACGATGTTGGGGCGGAAGCGGCGCGGGTCGGGGGTGCCTTCCGGGTGCAGTGCCTTCAGCCGCGCCAGCGATGCGGTGGTCAAAAGATGGATCGGCGCCTTGCGGTAGCGCTCGGCGATCAGCGGGCCGATGTAGCCGGGCGTGCTGTCCTGGCTGAACGGCCGGATCGAGGCGGCGAAGCCGAGATAGGCCGAGATGGCGCGGTCGCATTCAGCACCTGGTGCTGCCAGCCAGTCGCCGTCGGGAACAGCGATCTCAAGCTTCCGGTCGTTGGTAAGCCGGGTGCGGATGCGCGGCACCTTGTGCCATTTCGCGTCGCGATCGGGCCGCGCGATCTCGTTGTCCGAGACATCAACGAGGCCGAACAGGCGGTCTCCGCCGATGGTCTCAGGGCCGACCGAAATGGCGTCCCGGCGCTCGCCGGCAAGCGAGCTTGCCGGGTAACGCCAGAGCTCCGTAACCGCCCCCAGTGCAGTCATCAAACGCGTCAGCTCTTCTTGTTCTGGCGGTTGGCGATCAGATCATCGACCACGGCCGGGTCAGCCAGTGTCGAGGTGTCGCCAAGTGCGCCAAAATCGTCCTCGGCGATCTTGCGCAGGATGCGGCGCATGATCTTGCCGGAGCGCGTCTTCGGCAGGCCGGGGGCGAACTGCAGCTTGTCGGGCGACGCGATGGCGCCGATCTCCTTGCGGACATGGCCGATAAGCTCCTTGCGCAGTTCCTCGCTCGGATCCACGCCTTTCATCAAGGTGACGTAGCTGTAGATGCCCTGGCCCTTGATGTCGTGGGGATAGCCGACGACGGCGGCCTCCGAAACCTTGTCATGGCTGACCAGTGCCGATTCGACTTCCGCCGTGCCCATGCGGTGGCCGGAGACGTTGATGACGTCGTCGACGCGGCCGGTGATCCAGTAATAGCCATCGGCGTCGCGGCGGCAGCCGTCACCGGTGAAGTATTTTCCCTTGTAGGTGGAAAAATAGGTCTGCACGAAGCGGTCGTGGTCGCCATAGACCGTACGCATCTGGCCGGGCCAGGAATCGGTGATGCAGAGATTGCCGTCGGCGGCACCCTCCAGCACCTTGCCCTCGCCATCGACCAGCTGCGGCTTGACGCCGAAGAAGGGTCGCGTCGCCGAGCCGGCCTTAAGGTCGGTGGCGCCGGGCAGCGGCGTGATCAGGATGCCGCCGGTCTCGGTCTGCCACCAGGTGTCGACGATCGGCACCTTGCCGTTGCCGACGACATTGAAATACCACTCCCAGGCCTCCGGATTGATCGGCTCGCCGACTGAGCCCAGCACGCGCAGCGATTTGCGTGATGTCTTCTTCACCGGTTCGTCGCCGGCGCCCATCAGGGCGCGCAGCGCTGTCGGCGCGGTGTAGAAGATGTTGACCTTGTGCTTGTCGATGACGTCCCAGAAGCGCGACTGCGAAGGGTAGTTTGGGACGCCCTCGAACATCAGCGTCGTGGCGCCATTGGCGAGCGGGCCATAGACGATGTAGCTGTGGCCGGTGACCCAGCCGACATCAGCGGTGCACCAGTAGATGTCGCCGTCATGGTAGTCGAAGACATATTGGTGCGTCATCGAGGCATAGACGAGATAGCCGGCGGTCGTGTGCAGCACGCCCTTCGGCTTGCCGGTCGAGCCCGATGTGTAGAGGATGAACAGCGGATCCTCGGCCTTCATTTTCTCCGGCTTGCAGTCGGCTTTCACGGAAGCGACTTCATCGTGGTACCAGACGTCGCGGCCCGGCGCCCAGCCGACCTTGCCGCCGGTGCGGCGCACGACGACAACCTTGTTGACCATGACAAAATTCTTGGCGGCGATATCGATCGCCTTGTCGGTGTTTTCCTTCAGCGGGATGGTCTTGCCGCCGCGCAGGCCTTCATCGGCGGTGATGACGAAGGTCGATTCGCAGTCGACGATACGGCCGGCAAGCGCGTCGGGCGAGAAGCCGCCGAAGACGATCGAATGGATGGCGCCGATGCGCGTGCAGGCAAGCATCGCATAGGCCGCTTCCGGGATCATCGGCATGTAGATGGTGACGCGGTCGCCTTTCTTGACGCCGTGCTTCTTCATCACGTTGGCGAGCCGGCAGACATGCTCGTAAAGCTCGTTGTAGGTGATTTTCTTGTCGTCGTAGGGGTTGTCGCCTTCCCAGACGATGGCGGTCTGATTGCCGCGCTTCTTCAGGTGCCGGTCGATGCAATTGTATGAGACGTTGGTCAGCCCGTCCTCAAACCACTTGATCGAGACCTTGCCGTCGAAGGAGGTGTTCTTGACCTTGCTGAACGGCTTGAACCAGTCGATGCGCTTGCCGTGCTTGCCCCAGAACTTGTCCGGATTCTTCACGCTGTCGGCATACCATTTCAGATAGGTGTCGTAGTCGATCAGCGCGTTCTTCTTCCACGCCGGCTGGACGCGGTGGACCTGGGCCTCGGACATTTCTTCACTTCCTCCCCAAACTATCCGCCGATTTGATCATTGGCGGGATCGCGGCGATGCGGCCGCGAATTCGCGCGCATTATTAACAGTTCCGGGATGACGGCAACATTAGACGTTGGATTCGCGCGGCGGGATGACGCAGGGGCGCTGTCCGGTGCTGTCAGCACTCTGCCAAGGTCGCTGCTAACTGCATGTTTTAGCGTAGAAAATGCCCGCGACGATCAAAAAAAATCAATAGACAGTTAAGCAAGTGAGCGCAAAATCCAACATTGGGAGGAAAGGAGATCGACGCAGGGGGCTGCAATGCGTGACCATGCCGAAATGGACTTGATGCTCAAAGGCTATGGGCTGACCACGGCCAAGATTCTCTATCACTTCCCCGACCATCCGCACCTGCTGCAGAGCTTCATCTGGCAGGACTACGACCTCGCACCGAAATTCCCGGTGCTGATCCGCTTTATCGAATTCTGGCAGGCCAAGCTCGACGGCCCGCTGCATTCGGTGACCTACACGCATCAGAAGCTGATCGCGCCGAATGAATGGCGGAAGGTCGATGGCGAATTCGTCCTTCATTGAACGGCGGCGAAGCCGTTCAATGAAGAGCCAGGTTCACACCGCCGGCGGATTGAGCCGGGCGAAACCTTCCTGGCGCCGGTAGGGGAAGTACGGATAGGGCGCGGTGACTTCGCTTGCCGCGTCCAGCCTCCCGATCTGTTCCGGCGTCAGCGACCAGCCGACGGCGCCGAGGTTCTGGCGCAGCTGCTCCTCGTTGCGGGCGCCGATGATGACGGAAGACACGGTCGGGCGCCGCAAGAGCCAGTTGATGGCGATCTGCGGCACGGTCTTGCCGGTCTCTTCGGCCACGGCGTCGAGCGCATCCATGACCCGGTAGAGGCGCTCGTCGACGACCGGCGGGCCGAAATCGGCGGTGTCGTGCAGCCGGCTCTTTTCCGGCAGCGGCTGGCCACGGCGGATCTTGCCGGTCAGCCGGCCCCAGCCGAGCGGGCTCCACACCAGCGCGCCGACGCCCTGGTCGAGGCCGAGCGGCATCAGCTCCCATTCATAGTCGCGGCCGACCAGCGAATAGTAGACCTGATGCGCGGCATAGCGCGGGTAGCCGTGCTTGTCGGCCTCCGCCAGCGACTTCATCACTTGCCAGCCGGAGAAATTCGACACGCCGACATAGCGCAACTTGCCGGCGCCTACGAGATCGTCCAGCGTCGACAGCACCTCCTCGACCGGCGTGCCGGCATCGAAGGCGTGCAGTTGCAACAGGTCGATGTAGTCGGTGCCGAGGCGCTTCAGTGCCGCGTCGACGGATTTGATCAGGCGCGAGCGCGACGAGCCGTAATCGGCCGGGCCGTCACCCATCGGCAAGGACGTCTTGGTCGAGATCAGCACCGCGTCTCGGCGGCCCTTGATGGCTTCGCCAAGCACCTCTTCGGAAGCGCCATTCGAATAGACATCGGCTGTGTCGAACAGATTGACGCCGGCCTCGAGACAGATGTCGATCAGCCGCCGCGCCTCCTTGGCGTCGCTGTTGCCCCAGGCGCCGAACAGCGGGCCGGAGCCGCCGAAAGTGCCGGCGCCGAAGGAGAGTGCGGGCACTTTCAGGCCCGATGCGCCGAGACGTCGATAATCCATTTTATGTCCTTTCAAAGTGTGAACCGAAGCAGCGGATGCGTCGCTCAGTTTTTGACCAGTGTGGCGAGATCGATGGCGTCGGCCATGGCCTGGTTTCCCTGGTCACCCGGATGCAGATGGTCGCCGGAATCGAATTTGGGCAGCAGACGTGTTGGATGCGCCGGATCGCGCAGGAGGAGATCGAAATCGACCACGGCATCGAAGGCACCGCTGGTGCGGATCCAGTTGTTGACCTTTTTGCGCAGCGCATCCTTTTCCGCCGTATAGTAGGCATCGAGCGACGTCCCGCTCAATGCGCCTTCGAAGGGCGTCAGCGTGGCGCCGACAATGCCGAGATTGTGGGCGTGGGCCTGGGCGGCGAGCTGCAGGTAGGCGCTTGTCAAGGTTTCGAAAGCGGGCAGGGATTTTTCGCGCACGAAGGGCGTGCCTGGCCAGCTGATGTCGTTGATGCCGATGAGCAGGATCACCACCTTGACGCCGGGCTGGGCCAGGACATCGCGGTCGAAGCGGGCGGATGCCTTCACGCCCATGGCGTCATCCAGCAGCCTGGCGCCGGATATGCCAGCGTTGAGAACCGCCACCTGTTTCGGGGCGAGGCGCGCGGCCAGGAAATCGGGCCAGCGGTTGTCGGCAACCAGAGTGGCGCCGGCGCCGTCGGTGATCGAATCGCCGATGGCGACGACAGCGCCGTCATTTGCCGGTGCATCGACCAGGATTTCGCTGAGCAGGATGCGTGCGTCGGTGGTCTGCGTGGCCG
The DNA here is from genome assembly GCF_057784295.1 of Mesorhizobium sp. CNPSo 4688. NCBI lineage: Bacteria > Pseudomonadati > Pseudomonadota > Alphaproteobacteria > Hyphomicrobiales > Phyllobacteriaceae > Mesorhizobium > Mesorhizobium sp. CNPSo 4688. Next base: position 198,060 of record NZ_JBWLUY010000002.1, on the reverse strand, counting down.
CGAACGCGTCCGAAGCCGTCTGGTTGCCGTCGCCGATATAGGCGGTCTGCTTGCCATCCCAATGGAAGGTGGCGACAGGCGTTTCCTGAGGCAGATAGACCGAGACCGAAAGCCGGCTCAAGGCATCGAGCGGCAGGTCCACCGGATCGCTGATCAGAGACGTACCCGGCGCGATTGCGGCCTTGGCCTGTCCGCCAAAGGTCAGCGCGCGATCGGTGCCGGCGATGATTTTCGGCCCATCACCGGCAACGGCCACACGGGCCTCGCCGATCCGGACCGGCGTGCCGGCATACTCGTTCGACAGGACGACACGGAATTTCTCGCCACCAAGGCTGATCCGGACCGTCTGGCGAATGGTCTGGTTCTCAAGCTGCGGCGGTATCTTCACCGGCAGGGCAAAATCGGCGCCCCATGTCGATTGCGGACTGGCCAGCCAGGTGCCAACCCACCCTTGCTTTTCGCCGGCTATCGCCGGATCGAACATCAACGAAGCCGCCAAAGCGAGCGGAACGAGCTTCCAATGCCTGATCGCATTGGCAAGGATGGCGTGGCGAACCGGATTTTTGCTGTTGGTCACAACGGTTTCTCCTGTCGGGTTCGTGTCTTGGCTCCTGTCGGGGTCGGGATGTTTCGGAGCTGCGGTCACTCTGCGGGTCACTCCGCGGCGCTTGGGCAGACGGCGGCCGGCACCAATCGCTCGCCGTTTCTGTCGAGGCGCAGCGCCAGGGCGGCGACGCCGAGTGCCGCGACCGGGAGCAAGGCGGCGACCCAGGTCAGCGAGCCGAGGCCAATGCCATGGGCGATCACCGCGCCGCCAAGCCAGGCGCCGGCGGCATTGCCGAGATTGAAGGCGGCGATGTTGAAGGACGACGCCAGGCTCTGGCCCGCACCTTGCGCCTTTTCCAGCACCCACATCTGGAGCGGCGCCACGGTGGCGAAGGCGGCGGCACCCAGCAGGCCGACATAGGTCACGGCGAGGATCTGGCTGTGGACGGCGAAGGTCATGGTTGCCAGCACCAGGGCCAGCACCACGAGGCTGCCGAGCACTGCCGGCACCAGCCAGCGGTCGGCGACCTTGCCGCCGACGAGGTTGCCGGCGATGAGACCGCCGCCGAAGACGAGCAGGATCGGCGACACGGCCGCTTCCTTGAAGCCGGTGATCTCGGTCAGCAGCGGGGCGATGTAGGTGAAGACGGCGAAGACACCGGCATAGCCGAGCACGGTGGTGGCAAGGCCGAGCAGAACCGACGTGCGGCGCAGCACGGCGAGGTCGGCGCGCAAATTGGTCTTTTCGGGCACCGTCTGGCTGCGCGGCACGAGAAGAAGGATAACGGCAAAGGCTGCCAGGCCGACCAGGGTTACCGCCCAGAAGGTGGCGCGCCAGCCGAAGGCCTGGCCGAGCCATGTGCCGAAGGGGACGCCGAGAATGTTGGCGATGGTGAGGCCAGTGAACATCAGCGCGATCGCCGAAGCCTTCTTGTTGGGTCCGACCAGACCGGTGGCGACCACCGAGCCGACGCCGAAGAAGGTGCCATGGGCAAAGGCGGTGATGATGCGGGCGCCCATCAGCGTCCAGTAGTCTGGCGCGAGCGCACAGGCGAGGTTGCCAATCGTGAAGATGGCCATCAGCGCCAAGAGCACGGTCTTGCGCGGCCAGTTGCCGGTGGCGATGGTCAACAGCGGTGCGCCGATGACGACGCCAAGTGCATAGCCTGAAATCAGCTGGCCGGCGGCCGAGATCGAGACGCCGAGATCTTTGCTGACATCGATCAGGAGGCCCATGATGACGAATTCGGTGACACCGATGCCGAAGGCACCGGCGGCGAGGGCATAGAGAGCAAGAGGCATGGCGGTTTCCACTTCGAAGACGATGAGCGCCTTGTCCAATCCGCGCCCCGACCCAAGAAATCGTGCACCCACGCCTTGTGAACCAGACTTGCCCTAGGCATATTTCCTGTGAAATAGATTCACAGATGGCCAGGCCCGACATCAACCGCTCCGGCGAGATCGAAGTGTTCGTGTGCGTCGTCGAGGCGGGCAGCTTTTCGGCTGCCGCTCGCGCGCTACGCATGACGCCGTCGGCAGTCAGCAAACTGATAGCGCGGCTGGAGGCAAGGCTTGGGGCGCGGCTGGTCAGCCGCTCGACGCGCAAGCTGCAGCTGACGCCGGAAGGGACGGCCTTCTACGACAGCGGGCTGCGCATCCTGGCCGACATGGCGGCGGCCGAACGCGAGGCCGCTGTGGGTGCGGCGCCGCGCGGACGGCTGCGCGTCAACAGCTATGTGCCCTTCGGGGTGCACCGGCTGATCCCGCTGCTGCCGCGCTTCCTCGAACGCTACCCCGAGATTTCGGTCGATCTGGTGCTGACCGACAGCGTCATCGACCTGATGCAGGAGCGCGCCGACGTCGCCATCCGCGCCGGTCCGCTCGGCGAATCGCGGCTGGTGGCGCGCAAGCTCGGGCAATGTCGGATGGTGGTCGTTGCCGCACCGTCCTATCTCGGCACCCACGGCACGCCGCTGACACCGGCCGATCTCGACCGGCACAACCGCATGGCTTTCGGCTTTGTCCGGCATGTCGATGGCTGGCAGTTTGTCGACGCAGCCGGCAACGCCGTCATGGTGCCGATCACGGGAAACATGGTGGTCAGCGATGGCGAGTCGATGCGGCTGATGGCGGTTGCCGGCGCTGGCATCGCCCGGCTGGCTCATTGGCATGTGGCTGATGACATTGCGGCGGGCCGGCTGACGGCGCTGCTGGAGGATTTCAATCCGGGCGACGAGGAGCCTAGCCACGCCGTCTATGTCGGCCAGGGCCGGCATTTGCCGGCACGGGTGCGGGCCTTTCTCGACTTTCTGGTCGAGAGCGTGCGGATGGCCTGAAAAGGCGTTGGGGAGCCAAATGGCCCCCCAACCATCAGATCGACAGCGATGATTATTTCTTCGGCACGAACGGCGCCGGCCGGCGGCCGGCACCCTGGCGCTCCAGCATCCAGCCGGGATATTCGGCCGGCAGTGCGCTGATCTCATCCAGTTTGGCCAGATCGTCTGCGTCGAGCTTCACCGCGGCGGCGGCAAGGTTCTGTTCCAGCTGCTCCATGCGGCTGGCGCCGATGATGACGCTCATCACGAAGGGTTTGGCCAGCACATAGCCGAGCGCGACGGTGGCGACGCTGACGCCATGCTTTTGGGCGATCTCGCGCATGACGGAGACGGCTGCCCAGGCACGGTCCTCATTGACCGGCGGGAAGTTGAAGGCGGCGCGGCGGCCTTCGCCATTGCCCGGCGCGCCGGGGCCGTATTTGCCGGACAGCAGGCCGCCGGCCATCGGCGACCACACCATCAGGCCGAGCTTCTCCTCGTTGATGAGCGGCACGATCTCGCGTTCGAGGTCGCGGCCGGCAATCGAATAATAGGACTGGATGGTCTCGAAGCGGGAAAAGCCCTTGCGTTCGGCAATGCCCAGCGCCTTGGCGATGCGCCAGGCCTGCCAGTTGGAGACGCCGACATAGCGCACCTTGCCGCTGGCGACGAGATCGTCGAGGGCGCGTAGCGTCTCGTCGATCGGCGTTACCGCGTCGGTGCCGTGCAGCTGGTAGAGATCGATATGGTCGAGCTGCAGCCGCTCCAGGCTGCCCTCGACCGAATCCATGATGTGACCGCGCGACGAGCCACGCTCGTTCGGACCCTGGCCCATGGCGCCGTGGACTTTGGTGGCGATGATGACGTCGGAGCGCTTGATACCGAGATCCCGGAGCGACTGGCCGAGCAGGCGTTCGGACTGGCCGAAGGAATAGACGTCGGCCGTGTCGAAGAAATTGACGCCGGCGGCGATGGAACGGGCAACGATGTCGTTGACGCCTTTCTGGTCGAGGCTAGCGATCAGGCCCCATTGGGCATTCTCGCCGGCGGCGCCGAAGGTCATGGTGCCGAGGCAGAGTTCGGAGACGAACATCCCCGTATTTCCGAGTTGATTGTAGCGCATGGGTAGCGGCTCCAGCAGATGTGTGATGACGCCAATCAAATAGGAACGGTACGTTTCGTTTCCAGTGGTGGCGCAACGACAGGCTTGCGATTGGTCCAAGCATGCCAGCTCGCGTTCGTCAGGTAACGGAGGCGGTTAGTCGTCCCAAGGGTTAAGCACCGTGACGCCTGTATCATCGAAATCAGTGACGTTGCGCGTTACAAGGATGAGATCATGGACGAGCGCGGTTGCTGCGATGAGCGTGTCCGCGCTGCCTCGTGGGCGGTTGGCGGTGATGCGGCCCCAAGCCAATGCGACATCTTCCGTAACAGCAAGAATACGGTCGGCATTGTCCCGCCGAAGCGCGCGTAGCCATAGATCGAGGCGTGTTGCCTTTTCGGAGTCGACCTTGCGCAACTTGACGATCCCACGCTCGATCTCTCCAAGCGTTATGACGCTGAGACTCACCGATGTGGGATCCACGGAAGCCAGCCATTCGGTAGGCTTGGGCAGTCGCCTCTGCACATCCGAAACGATGTTCGTATCGAGCAGATACATCAGAGGTCGATATCCCGGATCATCGTATCCGGGTGGCGGTTGACCTCTTCGGCGAAATCATCATCCCAAACCGGGCCGGTCAAAAGATACTCGGCCAACGACTTTTTCTTTCCAGCCAGACGGTCATAATCTTCGGCGGAAAGCACCACTGCGGCACGCTCGCCGCGCAACGTCACCGTCTGCGGTCCTTCGCTGCGCGCGCGTTGAACCACCTTGGAGAAATTGTTCTTGGCGTCCTGAAGGTGCCAGTTCATGAATGCTTCCTAGCTAGCTTGGCTAGATATAGCACTCGGCCGACGACGCGGCAAGGAGCGCAGGGCGAAGCTACCGGCTGCCGAAGATAGCCGACCCAACCCTGACACTGGTGGCGCCGAAGGCGATGGCGGTCTCGTAATCGCCAGACATGCCCATCGACAGCTTTTCCACCCCGGCCTCGCGCGAGAGCTTTTCCAGCAGGGCGAAATGCGGGCCGGGGTTTTCGTCCGCCGGCGGAATGCACATCAGGCCTTCGATGGCGAGTCCGTGGACATCACGGCAACGGCCGACGAAGGCGACGGCGTCGCGTGGCTCGATGCCGGCCTTTTGCGGCTCCGAGCCGGTGTTGACCTGAACATAGAGTTTTGGCGTCCGGCCTTGCCTTGTGATCTCTTTGGCAAGTTCGGCGGCGATCTTCTCGCGGTCGACGGTCTCGATGACATCGGCCAAAGCGACAGCTTCCTTCGCCTTGTTCGACTGCAGCGGGCCGATCAGATGCAGCTCGATATCGGGGAATTCGGCTTTCAGCGCCGGCCATTTGGCCTGCGCTTCCTGCACGCGGTTTTCGCCGAAGACGCGCTGGCCGGCTTCGATGACCGGTCGGATGGCGTCGGCCTCAAAAGTCTTCGACACGGCCACCAGGGTAACGGAACCGGCGGCGCGGCCGGCCTCGCGCTCGGCAACGCCGATCCTCGTCTTGACGGCGAAAAACTGTTCGACGGCGCTGGCCATGCCTATATCCTGCCTGTCTTTAATCGCCCTCGCCGGCTCGTCGCAGTTGACGGGTCCGGCAATCCATGGTGAACACCGCGACGACATTTACCTTGGCCACCGGGCCTTGTCCGGCGGTCTGCGCCTGCTTTTAAGTGAAAATCATCCGATGGCAACCGAACGATACAATCCGCGCGCGTCTGAGCCCAAATGGCAGAAAGCCTGGGCCGAAAAGAAGCTGTTCGAAGCGCACAATGACGACCCGAAGCCGAAATACTACGTGCTGGAGATGTTCCCCTATCCGTCGGGGAAGATCCATATCGGCCATACCCGCAACTACACGATGGGCGACGTGGTTGCGCGCTACAAGCGGGCCAAGGGTTTCAACGTGCTGCATCCGATGGGTTGGGATGCTTTCGGCATGCCGGCCGAAAATGCCGCGATGCAGAACAAGGTCCACCCCAAGGAATGGACCTACGCCAACATCGCCGCCATGCGCGAGCAGCTCAAGATGATGGGCCTGTCGCTGGACTGGTCGCGTGAATTCGCCACCTGCGACGTCGACTATTACCACCGCCAGCAGATGCTGTTCCTCGATTTCGTCGAGAAGGGGCTGGTGACGCGCAAATCCTCCAAGGTCAATTGGGACCCGGAGGACATGACGGTGCTCGCCAACGAGCAGGTCATCGACGGGCGCGGCTGGCGCTCGGGCGCGCTGGTCGAGCAGCGCGAGCTGACGCAGTGGTTTTTCAAGATCACCGATTATGCGCAGGACCTCTTGGATTCACTGAACGGTCTCGGCGAGTGGCCGGAAAAGGTCAAGCTGATGCAGCAGAACTGGATCGGCCGCTCCGAAGGGCTGCTGATCCGCTGGCCGCTGGCAGCACCCGTCGGTGACGCGCGCGAACTGGAGGTCTACACGACCCGGCCCGACACCATCTTCGGCGCCTCCTTCATGGCGGTCGCTGCCGACCATCCGCTGGCCAGGAAGGCCGCGGAGAGCAATGTCGAGCTGGCCAAGTTCATCGACGAGGTGCGCCATATGGGCACGTCGGTGGCTGCACTGGAGACGGCCGAGAAGAAGGGCTTCGACACTGGCATCCGCGTCGTCCATCCGTTCGACGACTCGTGGACGCTGCCGGTCTATGTCGCCAATTTCGTGCTGATGGAATACGGCACCGGCGCCATTTTCGGCTGCCCGTCGGGCGACCAGCGCGACCTCGACTTCGCCAACAAATACGGCCTGCCGGTGACCCCGGTGGTGATGCCGGAAGATGCCGACGCAAAGACCTTCCAGATCACGGAAGAGGCCTATGTCGATGACGGCGTGATGATCAATTCGCGCTTCCTCGACGGCATGAAGCCGGAGCAAGCGTTCGACGAAGTCGCGAAGCTTTTGGAGCAGAAAAGCATCGGCGGCCGGCCGATGGCCGAGCGCAAGGTGAACTTCCGCCTGCGCGACTGGGGCATTTCGCGCCAGCGCTACTGGGGCTGCCCGATCCCGATGATCCATTGCGAGGATTGCGGCGTGGTGCCGGTGCCGAAGGCCGACCTGCCCGTCAAGCTGCCCGACGATATCGAGTTCGACCGTCCCGGCAATCCGCTCGACCGTCACCCGACCTGGCGGCATGTCAAATGCCCGCAATGCAGCAAGGATGCGCGGCGCGAGACCGACACGATGGACACGTTCGTCGATTCATCCTGGTATTTCGCGCGTTTCACCGCGCCCTGGGCCAATGAGCCGACCGAGCCCAAGGCTGCCGACGACTGGCTGGCGGTCGACCAGTATATTGGCGGCATCGAGCACGCGATCCTGCATCTGCTCTATTCGCGCTTCTTCACCCGCGCCATGCGCGAGACCGGGCACCTCGATCTCGCCGAGCCGTTCAAGGGCCTGTTCACGCAAGGCATGGTGGTGCACGAGACCTACCGTGTCGGCGGCGCGTCGGCCAATGGACGCTGGCTGTCGCCAAGTGAGGTCAGGATCGAGGATGCCGACGGCAAGCGCCGCGCCATCGAGATCGCCACCGGCGAAGAGGCGGCGATCGGCTCGCTCGAAAAGATGTCGAAGTCGAAGAAGAACACAGTGAGCCCGGAAGACATCACCGACGGCTACGGCGCCGACACTGCGCGCTGGTTCATGCTGTCGGATTCGCCGCCGGAGCGCGACGTCGAATGGACCGACGATGGCGCCGCCGGCGCACACCGCTTCATCCAACGCATCTGGCGCCTGGTGTCGATCGCCGCCGAGACGCTGGATAGCGTCAAGCCGCAGGCGGCGAAGGATGGCGAGGCCGGCGCCGTTTCCAAGGCTGCGCACAAGATCCTGAAGGCGATCGGCGAGGACATCGAGAAACTCGGCTTCAACCGCGCCATCGCTCGCATTTACGAGCTGGCCAATGCCTTGACCACGCCGCTCAACGACGTCGCCGAGGGCAAGGCCGATGCGGCGCTCAAAGGCGCCTGCCGCGAGGCGGTGGAGATCCTGGTGCATGTGGTCGCGCCGGTCATGCCGCACCTGGCGGAGGAGTGCTGGCACACGCTGGGCGGCACCGATCTGGTCGCCGAACGGCCGTGGCCGGTCTACGATCCGGCGCTGGTCGTCGACAACGAGATCGTGCTGCCGGTCCAGGTCAATGGCAAGAAGCGTGGGGATTTGACAATTGCCCGCGACGCGGACCAAGGTGCGGTCGAAAAAGCGGTGCTGGCCCTCGACTTCGTGCAAAAAGCGCTGGAAGGTAAGGCGCCCCGCAAGGTGATCATCGTGCCGCAGAGGATCGTCAATGTCGTTGCCTGATCTGGAAAAGACGACGCATTTGCTGCGCCGCGCCGCGCTGTACGGCATGGTCGCCTCGATGGCGCTGGTTTCGGCCTGCACAGTCAGGCCGCTCTATTCCAGCGCGCCGCTGACGGCAGGCTCGACGGTGAGCGCTTCGGCCGAACTGGCGTCGATCGCGGTCAAGCCGGTCAAGACCCGCTATGCCCAGCAGGTCCGCAACAATCTGATCTTTGCCTTTGGCCAGGGCGCCGGCGAGCCGCCAGCGCCGGTCTACACGCTCGATCTCGGCGTCACCGAACTGGTCGAATCGGCCGCGGTGGTGCAGGTCCAGACCGACGAGGATGAGCCGACCGCAGGCACGGTGACGCTGACGGCGAATTATGTGCTGACCGATGCCAAGACCGGTGCGGTCATCGCCACCGGCAAGCGCTCGATCCCGTCATCCTTCGACAAGCCAAGGCAGGAGTTCGCCTCCTACCGGGCGCAGCTCGACGCCGAGAACCGCGCCGCGCGCGAACTGGCCGAAATGGTGAGCCTGTCGGTCGCCCAGGACTTGGTCAGGCACGGCAAAAAGGCCTGAGAGACCGTTTGGAAATTCTACTCCGGCGGTCATCTGATGGCGTTTTCTGCGCTTCCGGTGCTCACGGACCGAAATGTCCGCTGCGCTCCGGTTCTCGAAACCACCACCATATGACTCGCCAGAGCGAATTTCGAAACGGTCTCTGAGCGTTCCCCAATATGCGGATCGCAATAAAAAAGGCCGGTTCCCGGCCTTTTTGTTGATATCGAAGCCTGGTCTCAGCTGATCTTCTGGCCGGTCTTGGCCCAGTCCGCGAGGAATTGTTCGAGGCCCTTGTCGGTCAGCGGGTGCTTGACCAGCGCCTTTAGCGTCGCCGGCGGCGCGGTGATGACATGGGCGCCGATCAGCGCCGCCTGCTTGACGTGGTTCACCGTGCGCACCGACGCGGTCAGGATCTCGGTCGGGTAATCGTAATTGTCGTAGATCTGCTTGATCTCGGCGATCAGCTCCATGCCGTCGGAGCCAGTGTCGTCGATGCGGCCGACGAAGGGCGAGATGAACGAGGCGCCGGCCTTGGCGGCCAGCAGCGCCTGGTTGGCCGAGAAGCACAGCGTCACATTGACCATGCGGTTCATCTCGGTGCGGATCGTCCTGCAGGCGCGCAAGCCGTCCAGCGTCAGCGGCACCTTGATGCAGACATTGTCGGCGATCTTGGCCAGGATCTTGGCCTCGGCCATCATGTCCTTGTATTCGGTGGCCACGACCTCGGCCGAAACCGGGCCCTTGACGATGTCGCAGATCTGCTTGGTGACATCGGCGATCTTGCCGCCGGATTTCAGGATAAGCGACGGATTGGTGGTAACGCCGTCGAGCAGCCCCAGGTCGTTCAGTTCCTTGATGTCCTTGATGTCAGCGGTGTCGACAAAAAATTTCATGGGGGTCTCCTGAAAGATTTCCATGTGCAGGTCATGCACATTCGGGGTTGCCCTTTGATCTAGACCAAAGTCGGGGCAAGGTCACGCCCGATGATCGAAGATTCGCCCTTTGTCGCAGCCGCGCCGGTGCTGGTGCCGATGCCCGCCGAACGGCCCTACACCTATGCGGTGCCCGCCGGCATGCGCGTGGTGCCGGGCTCGATCGTGCGCGTGCCGCTCGGTCCGCGCCAGGTTGCCGGTATCGTATGGGACGGCGCGGTCGAAAAGGTCGATGCGAAGAAATTGCGGCCGATCGAGCAGGTTTTCGACTGTCCGCCGATCGACCGCGGCATGCGCCGCTTCGTCGACTGGATCGCTCAGTACACGCTGTCGCCGCCCGGCATGGTGGCGCGCATGCTGCTCAGGGCGCCGGAGGCGTTCGATCCCGAACCGTGGGTCAAGGGCCTACAGCGGACGCTTCTCATGCCCGATCGGATGACGGATGCGAGGACACGCGTGCTGGAGACGGCGGAAGGTGGCCTCGCCTGGACGCGATCCGGGTTGGCGCATGCGGCAGGCGTGTCGTCGACGGTGATCGAGGGGCTCAAGGCGCAAGGCGTGTTCGAGACGGTGATGATCCCGCCGCGACCGGTGGTCGCAGCGCCCGATGCCTCCTACGCCCTGCCGGAGCTTATGCCAGACCAGGCCGATGCGGCCGCCATGCTGCGCGCCAATGTCGCGGCCGGTGCTTTCAACGTGACGCTTCTCGACGGTGTTACCGGATCGGGCAAGACGGAGGTCTATTTCGAAGCGGTGGCGGCGGCTCTCGACCAGGGCAAGCAGGCGCTGATCCTGTTGCCGGAAATCGCGCTGACGCACGCCTTCCTCGAACGCTTCCAGCAGCGCTTCGGCGCCAAGCCGGCCGAATGGCATTCCGACCTGCCGCCCAGAATGCGCGAAAAGGTCTGGCGGCAAGTGGCGGAAGGCGGCGTGCGCGTCGTCGCCGGGGCGCGTTCGGCGCTGTTCCTGCCGTTCCGGCAGCTTGGGCTGATCGTCGTCGACGAGGAACACGACCCTGCCTACAAGCAGGAGGACCGCGTCTTCTACAATGCCCGCGACATGGCGGTGGTGCGCGGCCATATCAGCAGCTTTCCGGTGGTGCTGGCATCAGCGACGCCGTCCGTCGAAAGCCGGGTCAATGCGCAGCAAGGCCGCTACAGCAGGGCGGTGCTTTCGGCGCGCTTTGCCGAGGCCGCCCTTCCCGACCTCAAGACCATCGACATGCGCCGCACGCCGCCGGCGCGCGGCGGCTTCCTGTCGCCGCTGCTGATCGATCAGATGCAGCGCACGCTGGAGAAAAAAGAACAGTCGCTGCTGTTCCTCAACCGGCGCGGCTATGCGCCGCTGACGCTGTGCCGGGTCTGCGGCCACCGCTTTGGCTGCCCGGTCTGCTCGGCCTGGCTGGTCGAGCACCGCTTTCGCGGCCAGCTCGTCTGCCATCATTGCGGGCACAATGAGAAGCGGCCGGAGGCCTGTCCCGAATGCGGCACGCTCGACCATTTGGTGGCGTGCGGTCCGGGCGTGGAGCGCATTGCCGAGGAGGTCGTGGCGCATTTCCCTGACGCACGCACCATCGTGCTGTCTTCAGACTTAATGGGGGGCGTGCGGCGGCTGCGGCTGGAGCTGGAGGCCATCGCCAATGGCGAGGCCGATATCGTCATCGGCACGCAGCTGGTCGCCAAGGGGCATAACTTCCCCAACATGACCCTGGTCGGTGTCGTCGATGCGGATCTCGGTCTCGCCAATGGCGACCCACGCGCCGCCGAACGCACCTTCCAGCTGCTCAGCCAGGTGACAGGGCGCGCGGGGCGCACCGGCAAGAAGAGCCTCGGCCTGCTGCAGACTTTTCAACCGGACCATCCGGTGATGCGGGCGATCGTCTCGGGCGACGCCGAGGCGTTTTACGAGCGCGAGATCACTGAGCGCGAACGGGCCGCGCTCCCACCCTTCGGCCGGCTCGCCGGAGTCATCGTCAGCGCGGTGACGCGAGCGGAGGCCGAAGGCCATGCGCGCGGCCTGCGGCGCGCCGCACCCCAGGCCAGCGACCTGTTCGTGCTCGGCCCGGCCGAGGCGCCGCTGTCGCTGCTTGGCGGGCGCCACCGCTTCCGCCTGCTGATCCAGGGCGAGCGGCGGGCCGACATGCAAGGCTTCATCCGCACCATGCTGGCCGAAGGGCCAAAGCAGCGCGGCTCGGTCCGCGTGCAGGTCGACATCGACCCGCAGAGCTTTTTGTAAGCGCAAAGGCTAACGCCGACGGCGGCGCCCCGAAGCCGTTTTGTCAAGAAAGCTCAGTGCCTTAGCCTACGCTAAAATGCGCGCGGCTTATGTACCCATCTCCCGTTCCATTTGCTGACTAATCCTGACTTTAAAACTCATAAAATAAATGTTGACTCGTTTTATCATGAATTATAACTGGGCCTTTCCGCTTTGGCACTGGGGACCAGGGCATGGATGGGGGCAGCATGCGCAGATTTTACATTTCACTTCTTTGGTCATCGGCTTTGGCTTCATCGATCCTGGCGGGCGCGGCATTCGCCCAGGAAGCCAGCCCAACAGATAGTCAGGGAGCCACCGTGCTCGACCAGATCCTCGTCACCGGCCGCAATGAAAGGTCCATTTCCAGCGTTGCCCAGTCTGTCCAGGTCGTGGAACGGGAACAGGTCGAGGAAGCCGCGCAGGAAAACATCGACGCCGCGACCCTGATCAGCCGCATCGTCCCCGGCTACGCGCCACGCAACCAGACCATTTCGGGCGCCTCGGAAACCTTCCGCGGGCGCAGCGTGCTGATCATGGTCGACGGCGTGCCGCGCAACACGCCGCTGCGTGACGTGTCACGCATCCTGTCGATGATCGACCTCAATTCGGTCGAGCGCATCGAGGTCATCAACGGTGCGTCCAGCCTCTATGGTGCCGGCGCCACCGGCGGCACGATCAACTTCATCACCAAGCGCGGCGACAGCAACAAGCCGAAGGTGACGGTGCGCACCGGCGTCACCGCCTTCACCGAGAATCCCGGCAAATCGGCCGGGCCCAGCACCAGCGTTTCGGTCGAGGGCAAGAAAGGCGATTTCGACTATTTCTTCTCGGCCTCCGGCGATCTGTCGCGCCGCACCTATGACGGCCACGGCAACGAGATGGCTTCGGACGCCATGCTTGGGCAAGGCGGCGGCGACCGCACCGGCACGGGCAATCTGTTCGGTGTGGCCGGTTATCAGTTCGATGCGCGGCGATTCGAGGTCAGTGTCGACTGGACCTATGCCAACCAGAAGCCGGACTGGTTCACCGGTTACACGACCAATCCCGTCTCCCCGGATTTCGGCGATCCCTATGAAGGCAAGCCGCTGAAGGAAGATTCGAAATACCTGACCGCCAAATACACCGACAGCGACTTCGCGCTCGGAAACCTCGAGGTCAAGGCGTTCTACAACGACATCTTCAAGCAGTCGCCCTTCACCAAATTCTCTGCCGTCAACAGCCAGGTCTACCTGCCGACAAACCCGACGCGGCCGGTGATCCTGCCGCCGGGCACGGACCCGACGGCCGACTTCAACCAGACGGCGCTGCAGTCACGGCGCAGCGGCGTCAATCTGACCGTCAACACGCCGACGGACTTTATTAAGGAGGGCAGCACGCTGACCTGGGGCGCCGACTACGTCTTCGATGCCACCGATCAACAGCTGACCAACGGTCAGGACGCCATCTCGCCCACGACCCAGAACTCGGTCGCCTTGTTTGCCCAGGGCGAAATTCCGGTGACGGATCGTTTTCGCATCAGCGGCGGGGCGCGCTTCGACCAGTTCTACCTCAATGTCGAGGATTTCACCCGGCCCGCCGCAGCCGTCCTGCTTGGCAGCAACATCATCGGCCTGCCGGCGATCCAGGTGACCGGCGGGTCGTTCGACTACAACGCCGTCACCTTCAATGCCGGCGCCGTCTACGACCTGACCGAAAGGATGCAGCTTTTCGGCAATTTTTCGCAAGGCTACAGCCTGACCGACATTGGCGGATTCACCCGCCGCGCCGGGTTGAACTCCAACGCTGAAACCTGCGACGCCTACGGCACGGCCATCAGGCCGCTGCTGCCGTGCACCAATGCGCCGGACTATGCGATCAGCTATGCCGATATCGCGCCCGAGCCGCAGCTGGTGAACACCTGGGAAGCCGGCCTGCGCGGCGACTGGGGCGACTATCGTGGTGGCGTCAGCACCTATCTGTCGACCTCGGACAACGGCGTCAGCTACGACATCGCCAACAACCGGGTGTCGCAGCAGAAGGAACGCATCTGGGGCGTCGAAGCCAATATCGAGGCCGACCTCAGCGGCATGTTCACGCTTGGCGGATCGGTCGGCTATGTCGAAGGCAAATACGACGCGGATCGCGACGGCCATATCGAAGCCAACGAATATTTGCCCAACAACCGCATTCCCTCGACCTACAAGGGGCTGGTCTATCTCACGACCCATTTCGAGACCGAGCTGACCCTGCGCAGCGAGCTGGAGCTGTTTTCCGGGCGCGACCGCATCGCCACCCAGGAACTGGACGGTGCCGCGCTGGTCAATCTCGCCGTCTCGAAGAAGTTCGCCAATGAGAGCGTGCTGTACCTTGCCGTGCGCAACGTGTTCGACACCTACTACATCAACCCTTCCGCATCGGCGACGCGCGGTGCCGACGTTCCGGGTCTGGGGCGTTCGGTCGCGCTGTCCTACCAGATCACCTTCTGAGGGGCGGCGATGGCGGTGTCTCTCCAACGAAACGGTGCATTGGTCTCGCTGCTGGCAGAGGCGCCCGCCGATCCGGCGGATGGCGGGGCCTATGTCGAGGCGCTCGGCCGCCTTTCGCTGGAACAAGAGCCGTTCGTGCTGCTGGTCGATATCGGCATCGAGATCGCGCTGAGCGACGCCCAGCGCAAGGCGCAAAACCTTTGGTACAAGGCGGAACACGAGCGGCTCGAAAAGATCTGCCGCGCCTGTGCGCTGGTGCGCCCCGCGGCCGACGAGAACATGCAGCGCGTCTGGCAAAGCCTGTTCGGCTTTCCGGTGCTCGTCACCCGCAGCCGGGCGGAGGCCGACGCCTTCCTGAGCGGTTACACGCCGAAGGAATATGCCAAATGAGCGGCGACGCAGACCGGCCGGCGCCTGCCGGCCTTTCGCGCCTGCGGTTCTTCGTCGTCCTGGCCTGCCTTTATCTGGCGCAGGCCATTCCGAGCTATCTCTTCGCGGCGGCGATCCCGCCGATCCTGCGCGAGCAGGGTGTCTCGCGCACCGCCATCGGCATGATGGCGCTGCTGATGCTGCCGCTGGTGTTGAAATTCCTGTGGGCGCCCCTGGTCGACCGCTTCCGGCCGCTGGCCCGCGCGCATCGCGCCGGCTGGGTCATCATCACCCAGGTCGGCGTCATCGCCGGCATCGTCGCCATGCTGTGGATCGAGCCGACCGATGTCGCCGGTATCTTCGCCGTCGGCCTCACTGTCAGCCTGCTGATGTCGACGCAGGACATCGCCACCGACGGCTACGCCGCCAAATACCTCGACCCGAAGGACAGGCCGATCGGCAATGCGATCCAGGGCGGCTCCGTCGCGCTTGGCGTCGTTCTGGGCGGCACGCTTGGCCTGTTGGCCTATCATCATGGCGGTTGGCAAACCATGGTGGCCATGGTGGCCGCGCTGTCCGTCATCCCGCTGTTTGCCGCCTTCGCCATGCGCGAGACCGATCCCGTCGCCAGCGGCCCGCAGGCGGCCATCGACCGCCCCTCCATCCTGCGCTTCCTGCGCCGGTCGGAGGCGCGCCAGATCCTGTGGATCGCTCTCATCTATCGTGCCAGCGAAGGGCTGGTGAAGTCGATGGAAGGCTCCTATCTCGTCGATGCCGGCGTGCCGCTCGACATCATCGGTTATCTCTCGGGCGGCGCAGCGCTCACCGTCGGACTTGGCGGCTCGGTGCTGGCGGCGTGGCTGCTGCACAAGCGGGGCGCCGCTTCGGTGCTCGGCCTGCTCGGCGCGCTACGCACCGTCTGCTTCCTGATCTTCGCCCTGCATGCTTTCGGCGCCATTGCCGGCTTCTGGCCGATCTTCGGCGCCTCGTTCCTGCAGACGCTGGTGCGCTACATGGAGATCGTGGCGCTCTACAGCCTGTTCATGGCCGTAACCTCGTCGGACCAGCCGGGCACCGATTTCACCATCCTTTCCTGCGCCCAGCTCATCGTCTACCTCGTCGGCTCCATGCTTGCCGGGCGCCTCGCCGACATGCTCGGCTACGCCTCGCTGTTCACCCTGGCGACCGTGCTGTCGGGAATTGCTGTGGTGGCGACCTATCGCATGCTGAACGCCCATTTTGCCAATGCCGAAAAAGCCCGCCCGGCCGCTCCGAGGCAGCCACTGCCGGAGGTCGCCGAATGAAAGCGGTCTTCCTAACGCGCGGCCTCACGAACCATGGCGGCGAGGCAGGCGGCAGCCAGCGCCAGCGCCGCGCAGCCGGCCAGCGGCGCAAAGGGCCAGAGCGTGAAAGCAAAGCCGCCGGCCAATGCGCCGATGCTTTGGCCGAGCACATGGGTGCTGGTGAGCCAGCCGGCCGCGGCGCCTTGCTCGGCGGGCCCCAGGCGCTTCATCAGCCAGGCGGTGTAGCCGGGCGTCGCCAGCGCAATGCCGGCGGCCGCAACCATCAGGGATGCTGCCGAGACGACATGGCTGGCCGCGACGGCCAGCATCGTCATGCCGCCGCACACGAGGAGGCAGCCGACGATAATGCTGTTGCGTTCGGCCAGCCGCAGGCGTGCCACGACCAGCCCCTGAACCAGAACCATGACGATGGCGACCAGCATCAAAGCAAGGCCGGTCACCGTCGTCGCCTGCGCCGCGCCAAGGGCGAAGCGCTGCTGGACCATGGGGCCGAGCATCATCTGCACCTGTCCGAAGCCCAGTGTCAGGCACAAGCCCATGACCAGGCAAGGCAGAGCGCGGCGATCGAATGGCGATATTCCGCGGCCGGCGTCAGTCACCTTGGCGTCGGTCCGTCCGCCGCTTTGCTCCCGGCCCGGCGCCAGCCACAGCAGCAGCGGGCTGAACAGGAACAGGATGGGCGGCAGCAGCGGCGACAGCACGGCAGCCGCCGCCGGCAGCGCACCGGCCAGCCGTCCCATGCTGACGCCGGCGCCGAGCAGCCCCAGCGCGGCCTGGCGCCTGTCGTCGGCAACCGAGCGGCTGGCCCAGACCTGCGCCGTCGGCATGACGCCCGATACGGCGAAGCCGTAGACGAAGCGCGAGAGCATCAGCAAAGCGATGCCGAGCGCGGCTTTGGTCCCGGCTGCCAGCAGCATGGCGAACACCGCCTGACCGGCCAGCATGGCGAGGCCAAGCAGGCGCAACAGCCTGGCGTGGCCAAGCCGTTCGCCCATGCGGCCCCACAGCGGCGAGCCGACCAGGAAGGCCGCCGCGCCGATCGCGGTTGCGGCGCCGACGGCAAATGTGTCGAGGCTCAGCCGCTCCATCACCAGGGGAACGAGCGATACGAAGGCCGACTGGCCGAAGCCGATCGCGGAGACCGCGATTGCCAGGCGGTGCAGAGTCGAAGATCGATTTTTCATATTGCTCATCACAACGGAAGCTTATTTCTCGTTTTTGCCAGATAATCAATAGAAACATTGAAAACATAAAAGTATGATACCTTATAGATGCAATATAGATCAGGTTTTATGAGGACAAATATGGAAAAAATAAGGCCAGAAACTTCCTCTTCATTGAGCTCGTTCCTCAACGCGTTGCTCCGCGAATGGAGTGGCTGGGAATTCATCGATGCCATGCAAGCCGGACTATTCCGGCCGCAGGCGGCCGTGCTGCGCCTGAACTTCCTTGCCTCGCGCGCCGCCGTGCTCGTCGAGGCGCGGCATCGCTCGAAGGTCGGCTACCACGATTTCGCGATGCCGCTCTGGCGGCTCGATGCCGATGGCGAAGCGACCGAGATCGATCTTTTCAGTCTTTTGGCGCTGATCCTGGCGGAACCCGACATTGCCGGCCGGGCGACGCCGAAAAGCCGGCTGACCTTCCTGCGCCGCAGCCTGGCCAGCATCGCCGCGATCGCAGGGGCGACTGCGGCGCGCGGATCGTCGCGGCCCTTCTCCGAAGGTGATCCGGATTTCATCGAAGCCGAAAGTGCGCTGCGCTTCGGCCATGCCGTGCATCCGGCGCCGATGAGCCGCGAGGAGTTCACGCAGACGGATTCCGAGCGCTTCGGACATGAATACGGCAATGCGTTCAAACTGCGCTGGTGGGCCGTCGACGCGGCCATCCTCGCCGGCGGCAGCGTCGAGCCGCTTGAAATCACCGAAATGGCCCGCGGGCTCGCCGTCAGCGATACGCAGCTGCTCGCCCGGGCCAGCCGGGAGCAGGGCAAGCTCCTCGTTCCGATGCATCCGTGGCAGGCGGCGCGGCTGATGCTGGAAGACCGCGTCGAAAGCCTGTTTCGCGGCGGGCGCATCGTCGATCTCGGGCTCGGGGGGCCAGCATGGCGGGCCACGACGTCGCTGCGTACGATTCATTCAGCTGAAACCGAGTGGATGCTGAAATTCTCGCTCAGCCTGCGCCTGACCAACTCCCGGCGCATCGTCGAGGAGCATGAATGCCGGCGCGGCCTCTCAGTCCACCGGCTGGTCAAGGGCAAGCTTGGCGACGCCTTGAAGAACCGCTGCCCGACCATGACAGTGCTGGGTGAGCCGGCCTGGTTCGGCTTGCGCGACCATGACGGCCGGCTGATGACGGACACTATCGTCTCGTTTCGCGAAAATCCGTTTCGCGGCACGGGCAGTCCGCGGGCCGCCGTTCTCGGCGCGCTTTGCGAGCGCCATCCCGGCTGTAGCGAGAGCCATCTGTCCGATCTGGTCCGCCGCATCGCCCGCGACGAGAAGAGACCTGTCGAGGAGACGGCGCGTCAGTGGTTCGAGCGTTTCCTCGAAACCGCCATCGAGCCCTTTATCGTTGCCTTCTCGGAATTCGGCCTGCTGTTCGGCGCCCACCAGCAAAACCTCGTCGTCGGCCTTTCGGGAGGCTGGCCGAATGCGCTCTATTTCCGCGATTGCCAGGGCACCGGTTATGTCAAGGAATTCCTGCCCAGGCTGCGCGAATTCCTGCCCGAGGCTGGTCAGCCGGGGGACCATGTCTTCCCGGCGGAAGCGGCCGCCAAACTGTTCGGCTACTACCTGATCGTCAACGGCGCCTTCGCCGCCGTCGCGGCGCTTGCTGCCGCTGGCTTCACTGGGGAAGACGATCTGCTGGCGATATTCCGCCGCTCACTCGAGCGGCTGGCCGCCACGCTGATGACCGACAGGTCCTGCGTCGACTATTTGCTCAACGCGCCGACGCTCGCCGCCAAAGGCAATTTCCTGTTCGCGCTGCGCGACATCAACGAGAACACCGAAGTGACCGACCCGCTGGCCGGTTACGTCGAGCTTCCCAACCCCCTGCATGTGAGAGAATACGCATGAACATCGAGGCTGCGAAAAACTGGTCACCCGCCACCGTTGCCGGCAACGAAGGATGGCAGCATCTGGCCTCCGTCGCGGAACCGATCGCCATCCGCGCCGGGCACGGGCATGTCAGCCTGGTCAATGCCGACGGGACAGCGGTCGGACAGGCCCGCATCTCAGTCGCCGATGGCCGCCTGCTTATCGACGACGTCGCGTTCGCCGGGGCCCGTCTCGACCAGCCGCAGATCTTGGCGGGTCTCGTCGATGCCGCGCTCCACCTGCATCCTTCCTTCGACCGTGCCTTCCTGCCGTCAGCCAAAACCGTTTGGCCGGTTTCGGCGCTGGCCACCGAGACGGCCGCAGGCGAACCGGAACGCGCTATCATCCATCGCTCGGTCCTGCGTCAGCTGCCGCTGCTGTGGCGCAGCCAGGCCTCGCATGTGACCTATCCGGCGCTGGCAACAAGGATAGGCCCGGAGGACCGGCTGCCGCCATTGCGTCAACCACGCCCCTGCGGCCCGATGTACCAGCGCTGGATACCGGAGATCGGCCTCACCGTGTCGCTGCGCCCGATCGACCGCCGGACCGATCTCGATCTCTTCCATCGCTGGATGAACGATGGCCGCGTCGCCTTCTTCTGGGAGCTTGCCCAGAGCCATGAGGCGCTCGACAAATATCTCGCCGAGCAGGAAAGCGATCCGCACATCTTCGGCGTCATCGCCAGCTTCGACGGCGAGCCGACCGGCTATTTCGAGTTTTACTGGGCCAAGGAGGATCGGCTCGGGCCCTATTACGAGCCGCTCGACTGGGACCGCGGCTGGCATGGGCTGATCGGCAATACGCGCCATCTCGGCCGGCCGAAGACACTGGCTCTGTTCCGGTCCGTCACCCACTATCTGTTCCTGGACGAGCCGCGCACGCAGCGTATCGTCGGCGAGCCGCGCGCCGCGCACCAGAAGATGCTGAGCTATTGCGCCGACGCGGCCTACGACAAGGTCAAGGAGTTCGACTTCCCGCACAAGCGCGCGGCGCTGGTCTGCTGCGAGCGCGAGCGCTTCTTCCGCGAGGTGCCGCTGTGACGGTGCAGCAACCGATTGCCAAGGCGGGCGCGCGCTGGGCCGCGATCAACCGCGAGGCGCTCGCCAAGGCCATTTCCGAACTGGCCTTCGAGGAGTGCTTGGCGCCGCGCGAACTTTCGCCCGGACGATGGGAGCTGACGCCAGGCCCCGGCGTGACCTATCGCTTTGCTGCAACGCGGCGGCTGTGGGGCCAGATCGCCGTCCGCCCGGAGACGCTGACCCGCGATGCCGGCATCGAGCTGCCGGTCGACGATGCGGTCGCCTTCTTCGCCGATGCGCGCGAGATGCTCGGCATGTCGCCGGCAACATTCTGCACCTATGCAAAGGAACTCTACAACACGCTGATGGCTGACATGCGCGTCGCCACGGCGCGCGGCAGCCGCCCGGCCGCCGAACTTGCTGACCTGCCGGACACCGAGTTGCAGGCCTTGCTCGACGGCCATCCGAAAGCCCCTGCCAACAAGGGACGGCTCGGCTGGGGACGGGAGGACTTCGAGCGCTATGCGCCTGAAGCGGCCACCGCCATCCAGCTCTTCTGGCTTGCCGCCGCACGCGACCGTTGTCTGCTGGCGCTCGACAGCGAGATTGACGAAGAGATGCTGTTGCAGGCGGCACTCGGTGGCGAGGAGCGCGCAAGGTTAGAGGCGGCCTTCACTGCCGCCGAGGTCTCGCGGTCGACGCACAGGCTGCTGCCGGTGCACCCCTGGCAATGGCAGGCGATGATCGCCTCGCAATATGGTGGCGAGATAGCCGCCGGCCGGCTGGTGCCCCTCGGTCCGTTCGGCGACCCGTTCCTGCCCTTGCAGTCGCTGCGCACGCTTGCCAATGCGGCACGGCCCGAGGCGCTGCACGTCAAGCTGCCGCTGACCATCCTCAACACCTCGGCCTGGCGCGGCGTGCCGGGAAAGTACATGGCGATCGGCGCCGATCTGTCGCGCTGGCTGGGCACGGTGGCGGCCGCGGACCCGGTGCTCAAGAACGTCAAGGTGCTGCGGGAAGTCGCCGGCGCCTTCTATCCGCATCCGCACTACACCGGCGTCAAAGGCGCGCCCTACCAGTTTTGCGAGATGCTGGGCGCCATCTGGCGCGAAAGCCCTGAAAAGGATCTGCCGGCGGGCCAGCGCCCGATGATGATGGGCTCATTGCCACAGCGCGACGCCCATGGCAGGCCGATCGCCAGCGCCCTGATCGAACAATCCGGCCTTGGCCCGGAGGCATGGCTGGACCGCCTGTTCTCCACGGTCTTCGTGCCGCTCTACCACTTCATGTGCCGCTACGGCGTCGGCTTCATCGCCCATGGCCAGAACGTCACGATCATCCTCGACGGAGCGACGCCTGTCGGCGTGGCGGTCAAGGACTTTCAGGGCGACCTTGACCTGGTCGACCAGCCGTTTCCCGAACTGGCCGGCCTCGACCCAAAAATCCTGTCGACGCTGAAGCGCCGGCCACCGGCGCATCTTCTCCAGCATTTGCAGACCGGCCACATCGTCAGCGTTCTGCGCTTTCTGTCCGAGGCGCTGGTCGCATACGACCGCTTCGACGAGAGAATTTTCTACGGCATTCTCGCCGGCGCTATCCGGCGCTACCAGGTGCAGAATCCTGAACTGGCGGACCGGTTCGCGCTTTTCGATCTGTTTGCGCCTAAGATTCCGCGCATCGCCATCAACAAGGTGCGGTTCGCGATCGGCTATGGCGATAGCGGCGAACGCCCTCTGCCCGACCTCGGCACACCGCTCGACAATCCGCTCAACCCGAGTCAGCCCGGCGATCTCCCATCGGCCCAGCCAGCTCCAGAAGGAGTTCGCCATGACCCAAGCACTTGACCTCGCCGGTATCGGTATCGGGCCGTTCAACCTCAGCCTCGCCGCCCATCTCGATGCTGTCGATGGCGTCGAAGCGCGCTTCTTCGACCGGGCGACGCGGCTTGAATGGCACCCCGGCATGATGCTGCCGGGCGTCGAACTGCAGACGTCTTTTCTCAAGGACCTCGTCACCGCGACGCATCCGACCAGCCCATGGTCGTTCATGTCCTATCTGGTCGCGCAGAAGCGGTTCTACGAGTTCCTCAACGCGGATTTCTCCGCCATCCCGCGGCCGGAATTCGCTCGCTATCTCGCATGGGCCGGCGAGAGCCTGTCATCGCTGCGCTTCGCCAGCGCCGTCGATCAGATCGACTTCGACGGAACGAATTTCAGGCTCCGTATCGGCCGTGAGGCGGTCAGCGCGCGCAATCTTGCTATCGCCGTCGGGCTGAAGCCCAACATCCCTGCCTGGGCGCGGGCGGCGGCCTCCGACCAATGCTTCCACAACTCCCAGGCCGCCAACCGTCTCGATCGCCTGAGCGGACAGCGCATTGCGGTGATCGGCGGTGGCCAGAGCGGCGCCGAAGTGCTGCTGCATCTGATCTCCTCCGACCGTTTTGCCGGCCGCGAGATCGAGTGGATCTCGATGCGGCCGAATTTCCTGCCGCTGGACGACTCGCCCTTCACCGACGAGCTCTTCACGCCGGGCTATGTGGAAAACTTCCATCGGCTGCCGCAAGGGCGGCGCGAGACCATCCTGGAACAGCAGCTGCTTGCCGGCGACGGCGCATCGACGAGCACGCTGAGGGCGATCTACCGCCAGCTTTACACGCTGCGGCATCTGTCCGAGGAAACGACGACGGTCAACATGACGCCGCACCGCGAAGTGCTGAACGTGACGCGGGAAGGCAGCGAATACCGGCTGATCATGCGCAACGGCTTCGACGGCGCCATCGAGACGCGCACGGTCGATGCGGTGGTGCTGGCCACCGGGTATGCCTTCGCAATTCCCGACTGCATGGCGCCGCTGATGGACAGGATCGCGCTGGATGAGCGCGGTCACTACCGGCTCAACACCAGCTTCGAGGTTGAATGGAACGGCCCCGATGACCGGCGCATCTACGCGCTCAATGCCGGCCGGCTCAGCCATGGCATAGCCGAGCCGCAGCTCAGCCTGATGGCCTGGCGCAGCGCCAAGATCGTCAATTCGCTGCTCGGGCGGGCATATTTCGATCTCGATTTGCCCGACCCGCCGGTTGCCTGGAGTTCGAGGCACACGACACAAAGCCTGCATCATCTCGGCGGCAATACGAGGATGACCGAATCGGGCGCGCGCTGACATTTTCGGCGATGGGCCGAAGCGCACCCACCTTCAGGTTGACATCGACCTGCAAAGCTTTCTGTGAGAGAGATCGTCCGGTCCTGCTGGAGTCTCAGCGCATGAAAACCCTTGGCCTGCTCGGCGGCATGAGCTGGGAATCGACGGCGATCTATTATCGCTTGCTCAACGAGATCGTGCGCGAGCGGTTGGGCGGGCTGCATTCAGCCAAGCTGCTGCTCCATTCCTTCGACTTCGCCGAGATCGCCGAGCGGCAGCATCATGGCGACTGGGACGGTGCTGGCGCGCTTCTGGCGGATGCCGCGCGCAAGCTGGAGGCGGGCGGCGCCGAAGGGCTGCTGATCTGCACCAACACCATGCACAAGCTGGCCGACCAGGTGCAGGCGGTGGTGTCGATCCCGGTTATCCATATTGCCGATGCCACGGCAGTGGCGGTCAAGGGCGCGGGCGTCAGGCGGCCGGCGCTGCTGGCGACGCGCTTCACCATGGAGCAGGATTTCTACAAGGGACGGCTGGCCGACAAATATGGCCTCGAGCCGGTGGTGCCGGACCAGGCCGGGCGCGACATGGTGCACCGGGTGATCTATGACGAGCTCTGCCAGGGCATCGTCAGCGCACCGTCGAAGGCGGCCTATGTCGATGAGGTCGCGCGCCTCCGGCGCGATGAACAGATCGACGGCGTCATCATGGGCTGCACCGAGATCACCATGCTGATCGGCCAAGGCGATTTCGATATGCCGGTTTTCGACACCACGCGCATCCATGCCGAGGCCGCAGTCGAGTTCGCCCTCGCTTGATGCGCCGTTGCTAAACTGCCCACCGCCATCTGGCGCACAGTCTTTCCTTCGCTAGAATGGCCGCGATTTCAGACAGCCATTTGCGAGGGGATAAGATGGAATTTGCGTTTCCGTGGCCAACCAGCCAGGGCGAGTGGCTGGCGTGGTCGAGCGCCGTGGTCACCTTGGCGCTGGGCCTCATATTCTTCCTCGCCCCGGGGCTCGCCTTTCGCATCCTCAGGCTACAGGTCAGACCGGAGAAGGCAGCGGCCATCGCCGAAGGGCGCGGCCGCATGTCGGGCTTCTATCTCGGCGTCAGCCTGTGCTGCATTCTTTTGGCGCAGCCGTGGCTCTATATGGCGCTCGGCTTCTCCTGGCTGTTCACCGCTTTCGGCCGTTTGCTGTCGATGATGTCGGACGGCGCCAACACGCCTTTCAACTGGGCGTCGATCATTGTCGAGCTGGTGCTGGCCGCACTGCCGCTCGCCTTCGTCTTCGGCTTTTTGCCCTGAATCGGCGGCCAATCCGAAGGCTTTGGTTGAACTCTGCCGCCGGATGCGACAATAGTGCCTGAAAAGCATGCGGAACGACGCATTGCGGTCTTAAAATGCCTGTGCTAGACGGCAATCGACTTTCGGCCGGGGATAGCGGAAGCCGCGTCTTCGTGCTTGGAAAAACTTAGTAAGGTCAAAGATTTAGCCAGAGTTTTTTGCTCGCGCCAACAATCTGCGGCCTGTCAGACAAGAGAAAAGACGGTCCGTGGCTCAATCGTCATCGCCAATCTCAGGTGTCGCAGAACGCTACGCGGGTTCGCTGTTCGAACTCGCACTGCAGTCCAATTCAGTGGCCAAGGTCGAGGCCGACCTCAACAGCTTCGCAACGATGCTGGACGGCAGCGCCGACCTGACCCGCCTCATCAACAGCCCGGTGTTCTCCAGCGAGGACCAGGCCAAGGCCATCGCGGCGATCGCCGACAAGGCCGGCATCACTGGTCTCACCGGCAATTTCCTGCGCGTCGTCGCCCGCAACCGTCGCCTGTTCGCCGTGCCCGGCATGATCAAGGCGTTCCGCCAGATCGCCGCCGAGCATCGCGGCGAGACCGCCGCCGAGGTCACCTCGGCGCATGAACTGACGGCGGCCCAGCAGACAGAACTCAAGGCCGCGCTGAAAAGCGTCGCCGGCAAGGACGTGGCCATCGCCGTCACCGTCGATCCGTCACTGCTCGGCGGGCTGGTGGTCAAGATGGGCTCGCGCCAGATCGATACATCGCTCAAAACCAAACTCAATTCGCTCAAGCTTGCACTGAAAGAGGTCGGCTGATGGACATCCGCGCCGCGGAAATTTCCGCAATTCTGAAAGACCAGATCAAGAATTTCGGCAAGGAGGCCGAGGTCTCCGAAGTTGGACAGGTGCTGTCCGTCGGTGACGGTATCGCCCGCGTCTACGGCCTCGACAATGTCCAGGCCGGCGAGATGGTCGAATTCCCCGGCGGCATCCGCGGCATGGCCCTCAACCTTGAAGCCGACAATGTCGGCGTCGTCATCTTCGGTGCCGACCGCGACATCAAGGAAGGCGACACCGTCAAGCGGACCGGCGCCATCGTCGATGCGCCAGTCGGCATGGGCCTGCTCGGCCGCGTCGTCGACGCGCTCGGCAACCCGATCGACGGCAAGGGCCCGATCAAGGCGACCGAACGCAAGCGCGTCGACGTCAAGGCGCCAGGCATCATCCCGCGCAAGTCGGTGAACGAGCCGATGTCGACCGGCCTCAAGGCCATCGACGCACTGATCCCGGTCGGCCGCGGCCAGCGCGAGCTGGTCATCGGTGACCGCCAGACCGGCAAGACCGCCATCATTCTCGACACGATGCTCAACCAGAAGGCCGTGCACGACAACGGACCCGAGAAGGAAAAGCTCTACTGCGTCTATGTCGCCATCGGCCAGAAGCGCTCGACCGTCGCGCAGTTCGTGAAGGTGCTGGAAGAGCGCGGCGCGCTCGACTATTCGATCATCGTCGCCGCAACCGCTTCCGATCCGGCGCCGATGCAGTTCCTGGCGCCGTTCACCGCCTGCACCATGGGCGAATATTTCCGCGACAACGGCATGCATGCGCTGATCAGCTATGACGATCTGTCGAAGCAGGCCGTCGCCTATCGCCAGATGTCGCTCTTGCTGCGCCGCCCGCCGGGCCGCGAAGCCTATCCGGGCGACGTGTTCTACCTGCATTCGCGCCTGCTCGAGCGCGCCGCCAAGCTCAATGACGACAATGGCGGCGGTTCGCTGACCGCGCTGCCGATCATCGAGACGCAGGCCAACGACGTGTCGGCCTACATCCCGACCAACGTGATCTCGATCACCGACGGCCAGATCTTCCTCGAAACCAATCTGTTCTTCCAGGGCGTTCGCCCGGCCGTCAACGTCGGTCTGTCGGTGTCGCGCGTCGGTTCGTCGGCGCAGATCAAGGCGATGAAGCAGGTTGCCGGCTCGATCAAGGGCGAGCTCGCGCAGTACCGCGAAATGGCGGCCTTCGCGCAGTTCGGCTCCGATCTCGACGCCGCCACGCAGCGCCTGCTCAATCGCGGTTCGCGTCTGACCGAACTCCTGAAGCAGCCGCAGTTCTCGCCGCTCAAAGTCGAGGAACAGGTCGCGGTGATCTTCGCCGGCGTCAACGGCTACCTCGACAAGCTGGCGATCAATCAAGTCGGCAAGTTCGAGCATGGCCTGCTCAGCCACATGCGCTCGGCCGGCAAGGACGTGCTTGACGGCATCCGCAAGGAGAAGGCGCTGTCGGACGATCTGCGCGCCAAGCTGAAGGCCGAGATCGACGCCTTCGCCAAGACCTTCGCTTGAGAAGCCGGACGGACGGGATCAGGTTTGAAGCATGCCTTCGTTAAAAGACCTTCGTAACCGTATCGCCTCGGTCAAGGCGACGCAGAAGATCACCAAGGCGATGCAGATGGTCGCCGCGGCGAAGCTGCGCCGCGCGCAGGAAGCAGCGGAAGCCGCGCGCCCCTATTCGGAGCGCATGGGCTTGGTGCTCGCCAACATCACCCAGGCGATCGGCGGCGGCGGCGATGCCCCGGCGCTGATGACCGGCACCGGCAAGGACGACGTGCATCTGCTCGTCGTTTGCACCGCCGAGCGCGGCCTGTGCGGCGGCTTCAATTCGCAGATCGCGCGTCTCGCCCGCGATCACATCCGCCGGCTGCTGGCCGACGGCAAGCAGGTCAAGATCATCTGCGTCGGCAAGAAGGGTTTCGACATCCTGCGCCGCGACTATGGTTCCATGATCCTCGAACGCGTCGATCTGCGCGAGGTCAAAACGCTCGGCTTCGTCAATGCCGACGCTATTGCCCGCAAGGTCATCCACCTCTTCAACGAGGGTGGCTTCGACATCTGCACGCTGTTCTATTCGCAGTTCAAGTCGGTGATCAGCCAGATCCCGACGGCGCAGCAGATCATTCCCGCCGGTGTGGCTTCCGCTCCCGCCGAGGCTACCGCCGGCGGCAACGCCGTCTACGAATACGAGCCGGAGCCGGGCGAAATCCTGACCGACCTCATTCCACGCAACATCTCGGTCCAGGTCTTCCGCGCGCTGCTCGAAAACGCAGCCGGCGAGATGGGCGCCAAGATGAGCGCCATGGACAATGCGACGCGCAATGCCGGCGACATGATCAACAAGCTGTCGATCACCTACAACCGCCAGCGGCAGGCGCAGATCACCAAGGAACTGATCGAAATCATTTCGGGCGCCGAGGCGCTCTAGGCGCGGCCGCCAGGAGGTCATCGACCTTGTGGTGGAGCGTGAGAAACAAAGGACGAAAAGGGTAAAGACGATGGCGAAAGCAGCGACCCCGAAGGCGGCAGCTCCCAAAGCGGCGGCAAAGGCTCCGGCAGCAGCGGCGAAGGCCGCTCCGGCCAAGACGGCGGCTGCGCCCGCCAAGGCAGCGGCCCCGGCCAAGGCTACGGCAGCGAAGACGACAGCCGCCGTTGTGAAGAAGACCGGCGTTGTCGGCAAGGTCCGCCAGGTCATCGGCGCTGTCGTCGACGTCCAGTTCGGCGATCACCTGCCGGCCATTCTGAACGCCATCGAGACGACCAATGTCGGCAATCGCCTGGTGCTCGAAGTTGCCCAGCATCTTGGTGAAAACACCGTGCGCTGCATCGCCATGGACTCGACCGAAGGTCTGGTTCGCGGTCAGGACGTCTATGACACCGGCGCGCCGATCACCGTGCCGGTCGGCCCGGGCATGCTCGGCCGCATCATCAACGTCATCGGCGAGCCGGTCGACGAAGAAGGCCCGGTCGACGGTATCGAAATGCGCGCCATTCACCAGCCGGCTCCCTCCTATGTCGAACAGTCGACGGAAGCGCAGATCCTGATCACCGGCATCAAGGTTCTCGATCTTCTGGCGCCTTACGCCCGCGGCGGCAAGATCGGCCTGTTCGGCGGCGCCGGCGTCGGCAAGACCGTGCTGATCCAGGAACTGATCAACAACGTCGCCAAGGCTCACGGCGGCTTCTCGGTGTTCGCCGGCGTTGGCGAGCGCACCCGCGAAGGCAACGATCTCTATCACGAGTTCATCGAGTCCGGCGTCAACAAGAAGGGCGGCGGCGAAGGCTCCAAGGCGGCACTGGTCTATGGCCAGATGAACGAGCCGCCGGGCGCACGTGCCCGCGTCGGCCTGACCGGTCTGACGGTCGCTGAATATTTCCGCGACCAGGGCCAGGATGTGCTGTTCTTCGTCGACAACATCTTCCGCTTCACGCAGGCGGGTTCGGAAGTGTCGGCGCTGCTCGGCCGTATTCCTTCGGCCGTGGGCTATCAGCCGACGCTCGCCACCGACATGGGCGCGCTGCAGGAACGCATCACGACGACGACCAAGGGCTCGATCACCTCGGTGCAGGCGATCTATGTGCCCGCCGACGATTTGACCGATCCGGCGCCGGCGACCTCCTTCGCCCACCTTGACGCGACGACCGTGCTTAACCGCGCGATCTCGGAAAAGGGTATCTATCCGGCCGTCGATCCGCTCGATTCGACCTCGCGCATGCTCGACCCGATGGTTGTCGGTGAAGAGCACTACCAGGTCGCCCGCCAGGTGCAGTCGATCCTTCAGCGCTACAAGTCGCTGCAGGACATCATCGCCATCCTGGGTATGGACGAGCTCTCGGAAGAGGACAAGCAGACTGTGGCCCGCGCCCGCAAGATCGAGCGCTTCCTGTCGCAGCCCTTCTTCGTCGCCGAAGTGTTCACGGGTTCGCCGGGCAAGCTTGTCGACCTCGCCGACACCATCAAGGGCTTCAAGGGCCTCTGCAACGGCGACTACGATCACCTGCCGGAAGCCGCCTTCTACATGGTCGGCGGCATCGAGGAAGCGGTCGAGAAGGCACAGCGTCTCGCGGCTGAAGCGGCATAAGAAGCGAATAGGGAGTAGCGGAATAGGGATTGATGGGTTGAGCGGGTCTTCTTTCCCTACTCGCTACTCACTATTCCCTACTCGCTAAAATGATCATGGCTGAAGCTTTCCAATTCGAACTGGTCTCGCCGGAGCGGCTGCTCGTTTCCGAGCAGGTCGAAGCTGTCGTCATTCCGGGCGCCGAAGGCGAGATGACCGTGATGGCGCATCACGCACCGGTCATGACCACGATCAAGCCGGGCGTCGTCACGGTGAAGACCGCCGGCGGCAAGGAAGAGCGCTATGTGGTGTTCGGCGGCTTTGCCGACATTGTTCCGGCTGGCTGCACGCTGCTCGCCGAATCGGCGGTTGCCGTCGGCGACATCGATCGCGCCGATCTCGCCCGCCGCATCCAGGACGCCAAGGAAGACGCTGCCGATGCCAAGGACGATCAGTCCCGCAGCAAGGCCGAGCAGTTCCTCGCTCAGCTCACCACGCTCGAAAGCGCACTGCTGGCAGCCTAAGCCGCAGAACGACTTGAAGATAAAGCCGGGCTCAGCCCGGCTTTTTTGTTGCGGCCTTCATCCCCGGATCGTTGCGCGCACAGGCGCACGGCCGTGGCGGGATTTCAGGGCGGGCAGCGCCAGCATCAGCAGCACGAACGGTCGGTGGCCAGCTTCAAGTCGGGCAGCGGCATGCCGGCCGTCAGGCAGAGCGAGATGAGTCGGTACTAGGCGATAGCGCCGGCAAAGGGCGCCAGCCAGAGACAATTCTTGGGTCGGGCGCAACCGCGATTTGGCTGTGGCGGCACAGTCAGGCGGGACTTGCCTCAGGTTTTTGTTTGTCGGACAGTCCGGCTGCCTAGGCATTGAGGGGTGGCCGATGACGGAACAAGCAGCGCAACCGGAAACGGCCTCGCGATCCCTGTGGACGACGGCGTTGATAGCGGCGTTCGGCGGCCCATTCGCCGGCTTCCTATGGATCGGCGCCGGCCGGCTGGCCTTGATCAGCCTGCTGGTCATCACCGGCGCCACCATCGCGATCTGCTACATCGGGTTTCCGGTGATACCGGGCATGGATCTTGCTGCCGTGGGCACCTACTCAGGTTACGGCCTGACGATCGTGTGGATAGCGATCGTTCTCCCCTTCGCAGGCCGGTTCAAGCCGGACAAATGGTACGCGCGAGGGGTTTCGGTGTTCGTGCTGGTGTTTTACGCCTCGATCGTGGCCGCGCTCGTCACCCGCACGTTCCTGTTCCAGTCCTTTTCCACGCCGTCCGGCAGCATGGTGCCGACGCTGGTGAACGGCGACTACTTTTTTGCCTCCAAGTTCGCCTATGGCTATGGCCGCTACACTGTTCCTCTGGGGCTGCTGCCATTCGAGGGCCGGATCTTCGGCGCCGAGCCCAAGCGCGGCGATATCGTCCTGTTCAGGCCGCCGTCCGAACCCGACATCGATTACGTCAAGCGGGTCGTTGGTCTTCCCGGCGACAAGATCCAAATGGTCGGCGGCGTGCTCCATATCAATGATGCAGCGGTTGGTCTGGAAGACATTGGTCCTTATTCATCGGACGATGGGGCAGGCAAAGAGCAGCGAGAAACTTTGCCAAATGGCGTTTCTTACCTGACCCTCAGTCTGACGGATCGGTCGGTCGGGGATGATACGATGGCGTGGACCGTGCCGGAGAACGAGTATTTCATGCTGGGCGACAATCGCGACAACTCCAATGACAGCCGCTTTCGCATGGGGACGATCCCTTTCGACAACCTGGTCGGCAAGGCCGTGCGATTGTTCTGGAATTCGAAAGGCACGGACTATTCGTCGCGGCAGGCGCTGGACGCTCCGGCAGGACAATAGGGTTGGTGGATGCGACCCTGCTTACTTTGTTTTTCCCGGTATGCCGAGCGCGGCGAGCGCAAGCGCGACCCCGCCTTGCCGGATATGGACGCGATGGGCGGCGACCAGTTCGATGAGCGCCTGCTTCTCGGGCTTGCCGCTGGCGAAGCCGGCGAGGTCGAACACTGCCGCCACCCGTTCCAGCGTCGGCTGGTCGCCGAGCGCGGCCAGCGCTGTGTCGAGCGGGTCGGTGAAGTGGGCTTCCGGCAGGTCCTTGCCGCGCGCCTCGCAGGCCGCGATCCAGGCGGCGATCACCAGAGTCAGATGCTCCGGGACCAGGCCGGACTGGATGCGTTCGATGGCGGAAGCGACAATGCGTTGCGGCAGTTTTTGGCTGCCGTCATTGGCGATCTGCGCCGTGCGGTGGGCGAGTGCCGTGTTGGAGAAACGGTCGGCGAGTTCTGCCGTATAGGCTGACGTGTCGAGCCCGGCATCTCCAGGCAAGGTCGGGATGGCCTCGGCCCAGAGCCGGTCGACGAATTCACGGATCGCCGGGTCGGCAAAGGCGCGGTCGACGGTGGCATGGCCACCGAGCAGGCCGAGATAGGCGATGCCCGAATGGGCGCCGTTAAGCAGCCTCAGCTTCATGTCCTCGAACGGCCTGACATCCTCGACCATGGTGACGCCGAATTTTTCCCAGGCCGGTCGTCCCGCCGGAAAGCTGTCTTCGATCACCCATTGGCGGAACGGCTCGGTCATCACCGGCCAGGCGTCCTCGACGCCGAGTTCGCCGGCAATGCGCCCCCGATCGGCATCAGTGGTTGCCGGCACGATGCGGTCGACCATGCTCGAGGGAAACGCGACCTCGTCGACGATGTGTTCCGCGAGTCGCGTATCGCTCGACGCAGCGACCCGGGCGTCGCGCAATTTCGCGAACGCGATCAGCAGCCGGTGCAGCGTGGCGCCGTTGGCCGGCAAATTATCACAGCACAGCACGGTGAAGGGCGGCGTGCCGGCGGCACGGCGGCGTGCCAGCGCTTCAGCCAGGAAGCCATGCGCGGTCTTTGGTGATCCGAGGCTGGCCAGATCGTGGACGATATCGGGATGTTTTTCGTCAAGGCTGCCATCGGCTGCTCTCAAATAGGCTTTTTCGGTGATGGTCAGCGTGACGATGCGGGTGCGCGGATCGGTCAGCGCGGCGAGCACCGCGCCGGGATCTTCCGGCGCCACCAGCATCGACTGGATGGAGCCGATGACCTGGAGCTTTTCGCCGCCGCTATCCCTGACCGCCAGCGTGTAGAGCCCATCCTGCGGCGTCAGCGCATCGCGCGTGTCGGGGCTGCGCAGCGACACGCCGATGATACCCCAGCCGGTCTCGCCGGCCGCCAGGCAGTCATCGACATAGGCTGCCTGATGGGCGCGGTGAAAGGCGCCGACGCCGAGATGGACGATGCCTGGGGCGACGGCGGCGCGGTCATAGGCCGGGATCGCAACCGAGGCCGGCAAGGATCGCACCGTGTCGTTGCAAAGGCGTCTGGTTGTCATGGTTTGGCTTGTCGGGCTCGGATTGATCGGTCGGGAGGCTAGCGGCGTAACATCCGTTCTCCCGCCGCACAATGACCCGGTGTCGGCTAAAAGTCATCATACAACAATCCAATTTTTGTATGTTGACATTACTTCTTCCCAATCCTACCGATAGCGCCCTTGGGAGGAGTGACGTGGCAGGATTGACCCACCCCGATCTGCTTTTTGCCGCTGAAGGGCGTGCGCTTTCGATCGCGCGCGATCTCTATGCCGGGGTCAAGGACCTGCCAATCGTCAGCCCGCACGGCCACACCGATCCGCGCTGGTATGCACTCAACGAGCCGTTTCCGGACCCGGCGCAATTGCTGGTCGTGCCCGACCACTACATTTTCCGTATGCTGTTCAGCCAGGGCGTGCGGCTGGAGGACCTCGGTGTATCACCGCTCGACGGCTTGCCGGCCGAGAGCGACCCTAGGGCGATCTGGCGGCGCTTCGCCGAGCACTATTACCTCTTCCGCGGTACGCCGACGCGACTGTGGCTCGACCATGTGCTCGAGCATCTGTTCGGCATTGACGAGCCGCTCAACGCCAGCACCGCCGACCGCCACTACGATACCATCGCCGGCCTGCTCAAACAGGACGACTATCGCCCGCGTGCACTGTTCGAGCGCTTCAACATCGAGGTCGTTGCGACGACCGAGGGGGCGCTGGATGATCTCCAATGGCACAAGGCGATCCGCGACAGCGGCTGGCAAGGCCGCGTGGTCACCGCCTACCGGCCGGACGCCGTCGTCGATCCAGACTTCGAGGGCTTCTTAGGCAACCTCGACCGTCTCGGCGAGATCAGCGGCTGCGATACCGGCACATGGGCCGGCTATCTTGACGCGCATCGCCAGCGCCGCGCCTTCTTCAAAAGTTTCGGCGCGACCTCGTCCGATCACGGCCATCCGACGGCCGAGACCGCCAATCTGTCCGATGCGGCATCGGAAGAGCTGTTCAACCGCATCCGCCGCGGCTCCGACGATGAGCGCGAGCGCAAACTGTTTCGCGCCCAGATGCTGACCGAAATGGCCAAGATGAGCCGCGACGACGGGCTGGTTATGCAGATCCATCCCGGCTCGTGGCGCAATCATTCGCCTGGTGTTTTCCAAAAATTCGGCCGCGACAAAGGCTTCGATATTCCGACCCGCACCGATTATGCGGCGGCACTCAAACCTTTGCTCGACTGCGTCGGGCTGGAGCGCGACCTGACCGTCATCCTGTTCACGCTTGACGAGACCAGCTATGCGCGCGAACTGGCGCCGCTCGCCGGCGTCTATCCGGCGCTGAAGCTTGGGCCAGCCTGGTGGTTCCACGACAGCCCGGAAGGCATGCGCCGCTTCCGCGAGATGACCACCGAGACCGCCGGCTTCTACAACACCGTCGGCTTCAATGACGACACCCGCGCCTTTCCATCGATACCCGCCCGCCACGATGTGGCGCGCCGGGTCGACTGCGCCTTTCTCGCCCGTCTCGTCGCCGAGCACCGGCTGCGGGAGGACGAGGCGCACGAGCTGGCGCGGGAGCTTGCCTATACGCTTGCCAAGAAGGCGTACCGGCTCTGAGCCGGGCGTCTTGATTTTTACAAAGGGAGGAAGACAGTCATGTTGCTTTTTTCAAAACTGACGGCGGCCACATTCGCCTTCGGCTCGCTGATGATCGGCGTCGCCAACGCCCAGACCGTGCTGCGCTCGGCCGACACCCATCCAGATGGATATCCGACGGTCGAGGCGGTCAAATATATGGGCGAACTGATCAAGGAGCGCACCGCCGGGCGCTATTCGGTCGAGGTCTATCATTCGGCCCAGCTTGGCGAGGAGAAGGACACGATCGAGCAGACGCAAACCGGTGTCATCGATTTGAACCGGGTCTCGATGGGGCCGTTCAACGGCATCGTGCCGGAAACCGCTGTGCCGTCGCTGCCCTACATGTTCCGCTCGGTCGACCAGATGCGCCATGTCATGGACGGGCCGATCGGCGACGAGATCCTGAAGGCCTTCGAGGCGCATGATCTGGTTGGTCTCGCCTTCTACGATTCCGGTGCGCGCTCCTTCTACAACACCAAGAAGGACATCACCTCGATCGCCGACCTCAAGGGCATGAAGTTCCGCGTCATCCAGTCGGACGTGTTCGTCGACATGGTCAATGCGCTCGGCGCCAACGCCACGCCGATGGCCTATGGCGAGGTCTATTCGGCGCTCGAAACTGGCGTCATCGACGGCGCCGAAAACAACTGGCCGAGCTTCGAATCCGCCAAGCACTATGAGGTCGCCAAGCACTACACCGTCGACCAGCATCAGATCGTACCGGAAGTGCTGGTGATGGCGAAGCCGAGCTGGGACAAGCTGTCGCCGGAAGACCAGACGATCGTCAAGCAGGCGGCCAAGGACAGCGTCGTCAAGATGCGCGAGCTGTGGGATGCGCAGGAAAAGAAGTCGCGCGACATCGTCGAGAAGGCCGGCGTCAAGGTCAGCGAGATCGACAAGCAGCCGCTGATCGATGCGATGAAGCCGGTTTACGACAAGTACCTGTCGACGCCGGAACTCAAGGATCTCGCCGCGCGCATCCAGGCAACCAAGTAATCTCCTGGCGGGACGGCAGAGCGCCGCCCCGCCAATCATTTCAGGAACGGAAGGCCGGGAGGATCGGATGACTGCGGGAAATGCCAGGAGCGGCGCGCCGCCGCGCTTCAGCGCGGTGCTCTCGAAGATTTGCGACGGCGCGCTCTATCTCGCCTGTATCGGGATGGTCGTCATGACCGCGCTCGTCGCCTACCAGGTGTTTTCCCGCTTCGTGCTCAACGCGTCGCCGAGCTGGACGGAAGTCACCGCCATCATGCTGATGAACTGGTTCATCTTCCTCGGCGCGGCGGTCGGCGTGCGCGAGAACTACCATATGGGCTTCGACGTGCTGCTCTACATCCTGCCGAAGGGCAGCAAATGGGCGCTGCGCACATTGTCGGACCTGATCGCGTTCGGCTTTGGCTTCGGAATGGTCTGGTATGGTTGCAAGCTGGTCGGGTTGACCTGGCACACCGTCATTCCGGCGCTCGAACTTCCCGGCGGTTTCGACTATCTGCCGCTGGTTGCCGGCGGCGTCCTGATCTGCCTGTTCTCGGCCGAGCGCATCGTGCTGCGCTGGTCTGGCGTCGACATCGACAAGGACATCAATCTCGAAGACGTGCCGGAAATGCCGGCCGTGCAGGAGGCCTAGATGGAACTCTGGATCCTGTTCGGCGTCTTCACGCTGTTGATGTTTGCCGGCACGCCGATCGCGTTTTGCCTAGGGGCTGCATCTTTCGCCACCGTGCTTTATCTCGGCCTGCCGCCCCTGGTGGTCTTCCAGCAATTGAAATCCGGCATGTCGGCGTTCTCGCTGATGGCGATCCCGTTCTTCATCTTCGCCGGCGACCTGATGGTGCGCGGCGGCATCGCGCAGCGCATCGTCTCCTTTGCTGGCTCACTGGTCGGCCATGTCAGGGGCGGGCTTGGTCAGGTCAACATCATCGCCGCGACATTGTTCGGCGGCATTTCCGGCTCGGCGGTGGCCGAAGCCGCCGCCGTCGGCGGGCTGATGATCCCGCAGATGAAAGAGCGCGGCTACGGCGCGGACTACGCTGTCAACGTCACCTCGATGGCGGCGCTGATCGCGCTGCTTTTGCCGCCGTCGCAGAACATGATCATCTATTCGATCGCCGGCGGCGGCAAGATTTCGATCGCCGACCTGTTCACCGCCGGCATCCTGCCCGGTCTGCTGTTCGCCGCGTCGCTGATGGTCACGGCCTATTTTGTCGCCCGCAGCCGCGGTTATCCGGTCGAGGCTTTCCCCGGCTTTTCGCGCGTCGGCCAGCTGGCGGTGATCGCCGTGCCCGGGCTTTTGCTCATCGGCATCATCTTCGGAGGCGTCCGCTCGGGCATTTTCACGGCGACGGAAAGCTCCTGCATCGCCATCATCTACGCCTTGCTGGTCACCGTCTTCGTCTACCGGTCCATGGCGTGGAGCGATTTCGTCCATGCCACCAAAGGCGCGGTGCGCACGACATCGATGGTGCTTTTGATCATCGGCACGGCGGCTTCGTTCAGCTGGCTGATGGCCTATCTCAAAGTGCCGGTGCTGCTGATCGCGGGGATGAACGCCATCTCCACCGACCCGCTGGTGGTGCTGCTTCTGCTCAACGTCCTGATGTTGCTGCTCGGCACGTTCATGGATATGGGGCCGATGATCATCATCTGCACGCCGATCTTCCTGCCGCTGGTCACGCATTACGGCGTCGACCCAGTGCATTTCGGCGTCATCACCATCCTCAATCTCGGCATCGGGCTGAACACGCCGCCGGTTGGCACCGTGCAGTTCGTCGCTTGCGCGGTCGGCAAGATCACGGTGTGGGAAGCGATGCGATCGATCTGGCCGTTCTATGGCGCGGGTATCGTGGTCCTGGGACTGGTGACGTATATTCCGGCGATCTCGCTCTGGCTGCCGAGTGTCTTCAAATAGGGCAAATAGGGCGTCTTCAAACAGGGGTGCGACATGGCATCGGATAGCGCTGTTGACCTGAGGGTCGAGAGAAAACCCAAACTGTCGGAAACCGTCGTCGCGGCCATCCGCAAGCAGCTGCATGCCGGCGAGATCCTGCCGGGCCACAAATTGCCGACCGAGGGACAGTTGACCGAGACTTTCGGCGTCAGCCGCACCGTTATCCGCGAGGCGCTGGCCAAGCTTGCGGCCGATGGCCTGGTCGAGGCGCGCCAGGGAGCCGGCGTGTTCGTCACCGAACACATCTCGACCATGTTCGGCGCGCTCGCCGCCGATATGGGAGCCAAGGATTCGGTCGCGCTCAACGTGCTCGAAGTGCGCCTGGCGGTCGAAATCGAATCGGCCGGGCTCGCCGCCATCCGCCGCAACGCGGCGCAAGAGGCGGCGATCCAGGAAGCCTTCTTCGAGTTCGAGCGCCTGCTGCTCAACAGCGAACCGACCGGTCCGGCCGATCTCGCCTTCCACCGGGCGATCGCCAGCGCCACCAACAACCCGTTCTATGTCGAGATGCTCGATGTGCTCGGACGCCGCGCCATTCCCTGCGACGTCACCTCGCCTTGGTCGACCGAGCTGGTGCAGTCCGACAGCTATCAGCGCGGGCTGCAGCGCGAGCATCTGGTGATCCTCAATGCGATCACATCGGGCGACGCCGAAGCCGCGCGCGAGGCGATGCGCGCTCATCTCACCGCCAGCCAGCAGCGCTACCGCGAGCGCCTGCACTCCCGCCAGGTGTTTTATGCCGACTCGGTCAAGGCGGCGGAAACCGAATAGACGAATCAGCTGGAGCAGTAATGTCTCAAAGTCACCCGCATACCGATTTCACCTCGCGTTTCGCCATCGACCCGGTAGCCGCGGCGTCCATGGGAACCGACGAGTTACGTCACAACTTCCATATTAACGACCTGTTCCAGCCGGGGCGCGTCAGCCTGACCTATACCCATTATGACCGCATGATCGTCGGCGGCGCCGTGCCGGCGGCAGCGCCGTTGCCGCTGGAAGCGATCAAGCCGACGGGAACGAAGAATTTTCTCGACCGCCGCGAGCTGATCATCGTCAACATCGGCGGCGCCGGCTCGGTGACGGCGAACGGCGAGGCCCATCCATTGCAGCCGCGCGACATGCTCTATCTCGGCATGGGCAGCACTGATGTGTCGTTCGCTTCGGCGGATAAGGGCACGCCGGCCAAATTCTATCTGCTCAGCGCGCCGGCGCATCACGCCTATCCGAACCGGCTGATCCGCATCGGCGATGCCAAGCGGCTCGATCTCGGCAGCAAGGAGACCTGCAACGAGCGTTCGATCTTCCAGTTCATCCATGCCGACGGCGTCAAGACCTGCCAGCTGGTGGTCGGCATGACGCAACTGGCGCCGGGCTCGGTGTGGAACACCATCCCTTGCCATGTGCATGACCGGCGCATGGAGGCCTATCTCTATTTCGATCTGCCGGAGACGGCGCGCGTCTTTCACTTCATGGGCGAGCCGGACGAAACCCGCCATCTGGTGATGGCCAACGAAGAGGCGGTGCTGTCGCCGGGCTGGTCGATCCATTCGGGCGCCGGTACCTCCAACTACGCCTTCATCTGGGCGATGGCCGGCGACAATGTCGACTACACCGATGTCGATCCGGTGCCGCTGGGCGAACTGCGTTGAGCGGGCCGTCCGCCTTCAGCCTCGCCGGCAGGCGCATCCTGGTCACCGGCGCCAACACCGGCATCGGCCAGGGCATCGCTGTCTCGATCGCGCGCGCCGGCGGCACCGTCATCGGCGTCGGCCGCTCGGCGATGGACGACACGGAAACAAAGGTCAGTGAGGCCGGTGGGCAGTTCGAAGCCGTGCGGTGTGATCTCGCCGATCATGCCGCCGCCAAGACCATGCTCGACCAGGTCTGGGAAAAGACCGGCCCGATCGACGGCCTGGTCAACAATGCCGGCATCATCCGCCGCGCCGATGCGGTCGATTTCAGTGAGGCCGACTGGGACGACGTCATCGACGTCAATCTGAAGACGCTGTTTTTTCTGAGCCAGGGTTTTGCCACGCACGTGCTGGCCGAGCCCGGCCGGCGCGGCAAGATTGTCAACATCGCCTCGGTGCTGAGTTTCCAGGGCGGCATCCGTGTCGCGTCCTATACCGCGTCGAAACATGGCGCGCTCGGCATAACAAGGCTGCTCGCCTGCGAATGGGCGGCAAAAGGCATCAACGTCAACGCCATTGCGCCGGGCTATATCGAAACCAACAACACCGAGGCGCTGCGCGCCGATCCCGACCGCAGTGCGGCCATACTGGCGCGCATCCCGGCCGGTCGCTGGGGCGGGCCGGAAGACATAGGCGACGCCGCCGTCTTTCTGCTGGCGCCGGCGTCCGACTATATGCATGGCGCGGTGGTTCCGGTCGACGGCGGCTGGCTGGCGCGATGAGGAGACAACAATGACCGATGCCAAGATTTTCGCCCATCCCGGCGAGAGCGCCTGGACGCCGACACCGGACGGAAACAGGCGGCGCGTTCTCCTGCATACGGACGAACTGATGATGGTCGAGTTCGGTTTCGACAAGGGTGGCGTCGGCGCGCTGCATTCGCATCCGCATGTCCAGGCCAGCTATGTCGCCGAAGGCCGCTTCGAGGTGACCATCGACGGCCGGACCGAAACAATCGAGACCGGCGGCAGCTTCATCGTGCCGTCCAACCTGGTGCACGGGGTCAAGGCGCTGGAGGCCGGGCGGCTGGTCGACAGTTTTACCCCGCACCGGGCTGATTTCCTGGCCTGATCCTTTTCGCCTGCTCCAGAAACGGAAACCCGCGCCTCCTGGGAGGCGCGGGCCTGTTGCCTGTGCGCTCTTGGCGCAGCGGTACTCGAAACATCGCCGCAGGGTTTGGACGGTGCCGCAACTTGGTGAAGATAGGTTTAACGGTGCCAGCCAGGTCAATCATCGGTGGGATGTTGCTGCTGCTTGTTGTGGTCGGACGGGGGCTGCGCTAATCGTTGCCCCATGCCGCTGCTTCGGGCGGCCGATCGAAAACATCCGTGATGCAGATATCGACGACGAGCGTTTCGGCGCACGATCCCAAACGGCGCGTCCTCAAGGACGTGTTCGGCTTTGACGATTTTCGCCCGGGCCAAGCGTCGGTGATGGAGGCGCTGCTTGCCGGCCGTCATGTGCTGGCGGTCATGCCGACGGGTGCCGGCAAGTCGCTCTGCTACCAGGTCCCGGCGCTGGTCAAAGGCGGGCTGACCATTGTCGTCTCACCGCTGGTAGCGCTGATGCAAGACCAGGTCGCGGCACTCCGCCTTGCCGGCGTCGCGGCCGATACGATCAATTCCTCGATCGATCGTGACGCCAATGTCGCGGCGTGGCGCCGCGTCGCGTCG
This sequence comes from Mesorhizobium sp. CNPSo 4688, assembly GCF_057784295.1. NCBI lineage: Bacteria > Pseudomonadati > Pseudomonadota > Alphaproteobacteria > Hyphomicrobiales > Phyllobacteriaceae > Mesorhizobium > Mesorhizobium sp. CNPSo 4688. The sequence goes on along the minus strand of NZ_JBWLUY010000002.1, from coordinate 157,157 downwards.
GGGCAGACGCGTCTGCTCTACCTCGCCCCGGAACGGCTGATGACCGAGCGCATGCTCGATGCGTTGGCCAGGCTCGATGTCAGCCTGATCGCCATCGACGAGGCGCATTGCATCTCGCAATGGGGTCCGGCGTTTCGGCGCGAATACGAAGATCTGTCGCAGCTGCGTGGCGTCTTTCCCGATGTGCCGATCATTGCCGTGACGGCGACGGCGGACGAGACGACGCGGGCAGACATCGAGACGCGGCTGTTTGGCGGGCGTGTGGAAACGCAAGTCCTTGGCTTCGACCGTCCGAACATCAAGCTTGCCATCGAGCCCAAGCAGGACAGCAAGCGGCAATTGCTCCATTTCATCGAGCGCCATCAGGGGCGCAGCGGCATCGTCTATTGCCTGTCGCGCAAGAAGACCGAAGAGATGGCGGCCTTCCTCGAGAAAAACGGCGTCACCGCGCTTGCCTATCACGCCGGGATGAGCAAGGAGGCGCGTGACGCCAACCAGAACGCTTTCATGACGCTGTCGGGCGTCGTCATGGTGGCGACCATCGCCTTCGGCATGGGTATCGACAAGCCTGACGTCGCCTATGTCTTCCACACCGATCTGCCGGGCAGCCTCGAAGCCTATTACCAGGAAATCGGCCGCGCCGGCCGCGACGGGCGAGCAGCGGAAGCGCATATGCTGTACGGTCTCGGCGACATCCGCATGCGCCGCATGTTCATCGAGGACGAGGACGCCGCTGTCGAGCACAAGCGCCGCTCGCATGGCCGGCTCGACACGCTGATCGGCTATTGCGAGACGGCCGAGTGCCGCCGCCAGGTGCTGCTCGGCTATTTCGGCGAAGAGGCGGCCCCTTGCGGCAATTGCGACAACTGCCTGGAGCAGGCACCGCGCGCCGACGGAACGGCCGAGGCGCGCCTTATCCTGGCGGCGGTCGCACAGAGCGGCGAGCGCTTCGGTGCCGGCCATGTCATCGACATCCTGCTTGGCCATGAAACCGAGAAGGTGGCGGCAAGGGGCCATCACAGGCTGGCCGCCTTTGGCAATGGTGCCACGCACAAGAAGGACTTTTGGCTGTCGCTGATCCGCCAATTGGTCGCGAATGGTTTCCTGATGCCGGATCCGGGCGGTCATGGCGGCCTAGCCATCGCCGAAAAAGGCCATGCGCTCGGCCGTGGCGAGGTTCCGTTCCAGTACCGCGTCGAGACGCGCACCCGGGCGGCGCGCCGCGCGGCTCGTGCTGGCCAGATACCCCAGGGCGAAAATGTCGATGCGTCGCTGCTCGCCGCCCTCAAGACGCTGCGGTTGCGGCTGGCCAAGGAGCGTCAGGTTCCGGCCTATGTGGTATTCTCCGACCGCACGCTGATCGACATGGCGGAGCGCCGTCCGCACGACCTTGATGCCTTCGCCGAAGTGAACGGCGTCGGTGCGGCCAAGCTCAAGGAGTTTGGCAAGGTGTTCCTGAACGCCATAGCGGCGCATCATGGATCGGTGTGACGACCGCCAGACTGGTCACCCAGCCGCTCTGCGATTACGAATTGCGGCCCATTTGCATCTGATTGGGCAAATGGATTTCGGCGATCAATCCGCCGCCGGGCCGGTTTTTCAGCTCGAGCCTGCCTTCGATGGCGAGAGACAATTGATAGGCGATCGCCAGGCCAAGTCCGGCGCCGCCGCTGCCGCGGTTTCGCGATTGCTCGAGACGGAAGAACGATTGCAGAACAGCCTCGAGCTGGTCGTCAGGGGATGCCGGGACCGCGATCGAGCACCTTGATCACGACGTGATCGCCGGGTCCTTTCTCCGCCGAGACTTCCGCGCTCTCAGCAAACTTCAGCGCATTGTCGACGAGGTTGGTGAGGATGCGCCGCAGCGCCTACGGGCGCGTCATGACGGCGGCATCGATTTCCGCGCCTGATGAGACGGCCTTGCCGGTGTCCTGGTGGTCATACACCAGGCTTTCGACGAAGGAGCCGAGGTCGATGCGGGACGGCTTTTCGAGGCGCCGTCGCGGCCGCCCGTGGTGTGGGTCTTGCCGGTGTAGAGGACTTTTTCGATCGCGGTCATGGAGATAGTTTCCTTAGGGGAGGATAACGTTGAGTCGCAATGGCCCGGAGGCCAGCGACCTCCGCATATGAGGCAGGCGACGTATCCCGAATGTGTGCCGATCGGCCGGAAATGTATCTCAGTGTGTCCGGGTGCCGCCTCGCCACATCCGCTTTCAATTTGAACGGATGGGGACACATGGGAGATACACCCGGGCCATCCTTTCCAGCCGGTATCAAATCAGTAGGAGAAACCCATGACCGACGAAATCAATCACGACCGCCGCCGCTTCTTCGGCACGGCGGCCCTGACCCTCGCTGCGGCCGGCCTGGCCGGCGCGACCGGCGCGCTGACCGGCACGGCAAAGGCGGCGACCTTGCCTACGGTCAAGCCGGGCACCAACACGTCTTTCGCGGCGCCGAAGCAGGTCAAGGCCGGCGTTCTCGACATCGGCTATGCCGAGGCCGGTCCGGCGGACGGTCCGCCGGTCATTCTGCTGCATGGCTGGCCTTACGATATCTATGCCTTTGTCGATGTCGCGCCGCTGCTGGCGTCGGCGGGTTACCGGGTGATCGTGCCCTATCTTCGCGGCTACGGCACGACGCGCTTCCTGTCCGCCGACACGATGCGAAACGGCCAGCAAACGGTGGTCGCCCAGGACATCGTCGCGCTGATGGATGCGCTCAATATTCCGAAGGCGATCCTTGCCGGTTTCGACTGGGGCGCGCGCTGCGCCTGCATCATCTCGGCGCTGTGGCCGGAACGCGCAAAGGCGCTGGTCTCGGTGAGCGGCTATCTCGTCAGCAACATAAAGACGGGCAAGGTGCCGCTGCCGCCAAGTGCCGAGCATAACTGGTGGTACCAGTTCTATTTCGCCACCGAGCGCGGCGCGGCCGGCTACGACAAATACCGGCACGATTTCGCGAAGTTGATCTGGCAGACGGCGTCGCCGAAATGGAACTTTGACGACGCCACGTTCGAGCGCAGCGCCGCGGCCTTCGACAATCCGGACCATGTGGCCATCGTCATTCACAATTACCGCTGGCGGGGCGGGCTGGCGGCGGGCGATCCGAAATATGACGATCTGGAAAACCGGCTTGCCGCCGGGCCGGTCATCGGCGTGCCGACAATCACGCTCGAGGGCGATGCCAATGGCGCGCCGCATCTCAACCCGACGGCCTATCGCAACAAGTTTTCGGGCAAATATGCGCATCGGACCATCGAGGGCGGCATTGGCCACAATCTGCCCCAGGAAGCGCCGCAGGCTTTCGCGCAGGCGGTCACTGACGTCGACGGATATTGATCCTGGATGTTGATCCAGTCGCCGACGAAAACGAAACGGGCGGCCAAAGGCCGCCCGTTTTTCGCTCCGGCAGGTCACGCCATATCGCCGCCATGGCGCAACCGGACGCCGTCGACGGCCGGATCGTCCAGTCCCTGCAAAACAGAACTGTGTGAAGGGTTTCACAGAGGCGAACTTAGATAGGGCTAATATGACTGAACTCAGCGAAGACAAGAGAACCGCTATCCGCATGTGTGTTCATTGAGCTTCGGGGGAAGTTTCTTACAGCTTGCATCAAACGAACGAGGCGCGCCGAATTTCTCGGCGCCCGCCTGGCTATGGAGCAGAGGCATGCCGACGCGTGAGGGGATCGACGTCTCGCATTATCAGAACGAGGCCGGTGGCAGCGGCGCCAGCGCCATCAAGTGGACGCGGGTCGCAAACGCCGGGGTCAAGTTCACCTTCGTCAAGATATCCGACAAGACCGGCAAGGACGCATTCGCGGTGCGCAATGTTGCCGATGCCAAGGCGGCGGGATTGCTGGTGGGGGGATATCACTTCCTGCGCAACACCGCTTCGGGCGCCGACCAGGCGCATGCCTTCCTCAACACGGTGTCGTTCGGCAGCGGCGACCTCATTCCCTCGCTCGACATCGAACTCATTCCGGCAACACCGGCGGCAAGGGCCGCCTATGTCCAGAAGGCGAAGGATTGGGTGGCGGCGGTGCGGTCTGCCCATAATGGCCGCTGGCCGTTCATCTATACCCGCGCCAACATCTGGCAGGCGCTGGGCAACCCGAGCGGCTTCGGCAACTGCCCGCTCTGGCTCGCCCGCTACGGCTCAAATCCACCGCCGATACCGTCGGGCTTCACCAATTATGCCATCTGGCAATTCAGCCAGTCGGGCAGCGTCGACGGGATCACCGGCAAGGTCGACGAGAACCATCTGGCGATGACCTTCGCCGAGTTTCGCTCGCGCTACAGCCTGTAAGCAAGGTGATCCGGCATCGGATCGCCTGCTCAGGCGGCTTCGCGTTCGCCCTGCGCCGGCGAGTCCGTTTCCAGGCGCCGGCTGTATTGGCGCGGCGAACAGCCCATGACGCGCTTGAACGCCGTGCTGAAGGCGCTTTCGGATTCATAGCCGAGCGCCAGCGCAATAACGGACACCGGATCGCCGGAATGCATCAACCTGTCGCCGGCGAGCATCATGCGCCAGCGCGTCAGATAGTCGAGGGGTGAGGCCCCGACCGTCTGCTTGAACTTCAGCGCAAAGGTCGATCGCGACATGCCGGTGCGCTCGGCCAGCGTCTGCAATGTCCAGCCATGCGCCGGGTCTTCGTGCATGGCGGCGATCGCGGCGCCGATCTGCCTGTCGGTCAGCGCGAACAGCCAGCCGACACTGTCACGAGCCCCCATATGCAGGCGCAAGGCCTCGATCAGAATCATATGGGCGAGATGCTCGACGATGAGAAAGCCGCCGGGACGCCGCTGGCGCAATTCCTGCATCATCCGCTCCACCGGCCAACGGAGCGCCGAATGGTCGCTGTCCCCACGGATATGGACGATGGGCGGCAGCATCCGCAGCAGAATGCCGGCATGGTCGCCGGACAGCGCGAAGCGGCTGCTGACCAGCAGGAAATCGCCGCCGCCATTGTGGGTGGTGATGCCGCCGGTGCGCGTCGGGGAAAAGATCGTTCGGGCGTCGACCGTCGGCAGGCCGAGATCGCTGGCAAGGCGGAAAGGCCGGCCGCGCGGCAGCAGGAAACAGTCGCCGGCGTCAAGGCGCACCGCGTCAGCGACGCCTTCGACCGACAGCCAGCACCGACCGGAGACCACGGCGCCGCATTTGATGGCGGCCTGCTGGTCGGGAAACTGGATCGCCCAGTCGCCACCGGCTTCCAGCCCGGCCGAGAGATAATTGCGCGGCTTCAGCAGCGACAGCACGTCTGACAGCGGATCCATGAGCATTCCCGGACGATTGCGAAGATATTTCGGATTCTACAGCATAGATCGTATGATCTCAACCTTCTATCTCCTTCGGCAACAGGGCTGCCCCAAGCGGCTCGGCAAAAACCAAGGAGAAATCATCATGCGTGTGTTCGTTACCGGCGCCACCGGTTTTGTCGGTTCGGCGGTTGTGCGGGAATTGCTTGGGGCGGGTCATCAGGTGCTCGGCCTTGCCCGCTCGGAAGCGGGTGCGACGTCGATCATTGCCGCTGGTGCCGAGGCGCATCGCGGCGATATCGAGGACCTGGACAGCCTGCGCAGCGGTGCCGCCCAGGCGGACGGCGTCATCCATACCGGCTTCAACCACGACTTTTCGAAATTCGCCGCCAGTTGTGCAGCAGACCAGCGCGCCATCGAAACGCTCGGCGCGGTGCTGGAAGGTTCCGAGCGGCCGCTGCTTGTCACCTCCGGACTTGCGGGCTTTGCGCAGGGAAAGCCCGCAACCGAGGACGACAAACCTGCGCCGCCATCGGCCGCCATGCCGCGCGCTTCCGAAGCGACGGCCATGGCGCTAGCCGCACGCGGCGTGCGCGCCTCGACCGTGCGGCTGCCACCGACCGTTCATGGCGACGGCGACCACGGTTTCGTGCCGATGCTGATTGCCATTGCGCGTGAAAAGGGAGTGTCGGCCTATATCGGCGATGGGATGAGTCGTTGGGCGGCGGTGCATCGGCTCGACGCCGCCACTTTGTACAGGCTGGCGCTGGAGAAGGGGACGGGCGGCGTCAGCTATCACGCCGTTGCCGAACAGGGCGTGGCGACCAGGGAGATCGCCGAGATCATCGGCCGCCGCCTCAACCTGCCGGTCGTTTCCAAAAGCCCCGAGGAGGCGGCCGGGCATTTCGGCTTCCTCGGCCATTTCATCGGCAGGGACCTGTCGGCTTCAGCTGAGCAAACCCGCAACACGCTTGGATGGTTGCCGACCGGGCCGGGGCTTATCGCCGATCTCGACCGTGCCTGCTATTTCGAGAGCTGAATGGGGTCACGGCCAATTGCGTTGCATGGCATTGACCGACAGCCAGGCGATCCGCGGCAGGGCCAGCAGAAGGGCCATCCGCAACCCGCTGATCGCGCTCCGTCCATGTCGCCTCGCCGGAGCCGCAGCCAAGCCTGCAGGCCGCGGCAAGGACGAACGGCGTAGAGGCCGCCCAGAGCCTAGACGAGTTGCTCGCCCGTCACCGGAATGCCGGCCCGATGCAGCGCATCGCCAATGGCTGCTCCCGGTATCGCGATGAAGAAGGCGATCGTGATGCCGAACAGGAAGCCGATCATCGCGCCGGGAAACGATGCTGCCGACAGCGCGACAAGCACCGCCAGCAGGATCAGCAGGGTGATGAATGCGCGCTGCGACACTGTCGGGAAACTCCGCCCACCGACGATTGAGTACCAGCAAAGGCTTAGAAATCCGATCCAGCCGATCGGCCTTGCGCGCGGCTCGTCACTTGTCCCGGTACAAGATCATGCCGGCGTGGTGCAGCACATCGTCGACGAAGTCTCCGTCGGCGGTGAAGCCGGTGTCGTCCCAATAGTCGATGTGGTTGCCGGTCACGACATAGCGCCCGAGATAGGCGCGCTCGCGCTTTCCCCTTGCCTCGACATAGCGGCCGCTCGGCAGGAGTTCGTGGCGGATGTGGCGGTCGGCCGTGACCCACATGCCGACGTAAGGATGGGTCTGGCCGACGCCGCTGGAGGCACCGGTGCTGAGAACGACTTTGTCGAGAGACATGGCAACTTTCCTTTGATGTTTAGGCTGCGAGGTGGTTGCCAAGGAGATAGCGCAGAGGCATTGTTGCGATAAGGCGCCCAGTTCGATACGCCGTGGAAAGCTGAGCAAACCAATGTCGCCCGATATCAATGCGCTGGTGGTCTTTGCGCTTGTGGCCGAGGAGCGGAATTTCCGTGCTGCAGCCGACCGGATGGGCGTCAGCCGCTCGGCCGTCAGCCAGACCATCAAACGGCTGGAGGAGAGCCTCGGCATTGCCCTAATGCAACGCACCACGCGCAGCGTCAGCCTGACCGAGGCGGGCGAAAGGCTTTTTGCCGAGGTCGGACCAGCCATTGCCGACATGCGCGCCGCCCTCGATGTGACACAGGCCTTGCGCGACCGTCCGCGCGGACAATTGCGACTGGCCGTATCATCGATTGCCGAACGCTTCCTGTCAGGGCCGTTTCTTGGCGGGTTTGTCGAAGCCAATCCCGAGATCCAGCTCGATATCACGGTGACCGACGAAGAGTTCGACATCGTCGTCGAAGGCTACGATGCTGGGGTTCGGCTGGGCGAGGTCATCGCGCAGGACATGATCGCGGTACCGGTTGCCGGCGACGAGCGGCAAATTGCCGTCTGCTCGCCTGGCTATCGCGATCGCTTTGGCGTGCCTTCGCATCCCGCCGACCTTGCCCGCTATCGCTGCATCGGCTGGCGTCCGGCGCCCAAGGCCGCGCCCTATCGCTGGGAGTTCGCAGAGAACGGCAAGGAGGTCCGGGTCGACGTCGCGCCGGAGATCACAACGAATGACATGGCGTTGATGGTCAAGCTGGCGGTGGCCGGGGCTGGCATCAGCTTCGGCATGGAAGAGAGTTTTCGCCCCGCAATGGAACGGGGCGAACTGTTCCCGGTGCTCGAGGATTATTGCCCGCGCTTTGCTGGCTTCTACCTCTATTACCCAAGCCGCAGGAATGTCGCGCCGAAACTGCGCGCGCTGATCGATCATCTGAAGCGCTGGCAACGATGATGCCGAAAATGGGCGACTCGCGCGATTTCCTGCACTGTGGCCAGTTAGAGGTCGCCCTTCCTGACTTTGCCGTAAACGATATTTCGGTTCGAGCCATAATATACTTGCGCTTCGAAAGAGCTCCCGCCGAGGGCGGCATTGATGATGTCCCGCATATCGTCAGCCGACCGTAAGATGAGTGGCCAATCCATGAAGGTCTCCATGTAACCATCCGTCGTGATCTCGTCGCTGAAATTGGCAAACAGGAATTCGCCACCAGGCTTGACGAGTTCCATGGCTCTTTGCAGCAGGCGGACGCCGATGGCACGCGGCAGGTAATCGTAAAGCCCCGATGCGTAGACGAGATCGAACGTGCCAAGAGCGTAGGCGCGGCGAAGAATGCCGCGTACAGAGCCCTGGAGTGCCTCTACTGCCGTGCCGGCAAAGTCGTGATTCACAGTGGCTACGCTGACGGGGTCCTGGTCCAGGCCGATCCAACGTTGCAGTTTGCCCTTGGCCAATGCGTCGGAGCGTTCGGCTTCCCGCAGGTGGCCGCAGGCAATCGCCAGCACCTCCGCCTTTTCCGTCCTCCTGGCCGTCTCGTCCACCGTCCTGGTCAGAATATCCCGCCGCTCGCGCCCCGCCACCGAACTGGCAGCTTCACTGGTGTATGCGTAAATTTGCCGACCAAGTAAGGTCGACGAAGCCACGGTCTCGTCGGCAGTGGGATGCTTGTAGTAAATGTCCAGCAGGCCTGCATCGCCTGAATACCCGCGCGGCTTTTCGACGGACCAACGTGTGAACGGGTCCTGGATCAAATATTCCGCGACACGATGCTGCTGAGCCATAGGGACGAGTTTCTGCCAGACCGCGGGAGCAACCTGCCGGCGGAGCTTATGGAGTCTGCCCGCCAAACGATGGACGGTGAGGGCGGCCGGTTTGTGCCGCGTGAAGGCTTGATGAGCAAGATCCAGTATCAAGGCGAGCTGGGCCGTGCTGTTCCTCAACTCGTCCGCGTCAGCCGTCTCTTCCGAGGTCGCGGCATGTTTTTTCATCAGTCTGGTGGTGACGAGGCTGTATTCGTCGAGCTGCAATTTTGGGTCGATAGGCATGCCGTTTACCCTCAGGTTTAGCCCCCCGGCCCAACGGCAAACAGCATAGGTGCGTCGCCGCATGATGCGAACTATTTTAATAAAATTTTAATAAAACTTTAGCCAATTGGGCGGTCATCCACCCTCCTTAACTGGCTAAATCCGGACCGCCTGTTTACCGTCGGTTAGCGACATCCGACGTTTCCTGCGGACAGTGGCGCCTTCATTCTCCGATGGCAGGCAACCTCGGCTATTGCATTCGCTACTGCAGATCGCAGAGGAGCGTTGCAATGCAACTGAGCGAGGACGTTGCCCAGAAGGTGGCGGTGGCGATTGCACGCCCGCGGTGGCATTCGGCCGATCCGGAACTCCTGGCGCTGTTCCTGCAGAAAGATGCGGATGAAAATCGCAGGCTCGTGCGATGGGGTATTGCGGCTGCTGTAGTCAGCTATGTGGCCTACGGCCTCTTCGATTGGTTTCTTTTTCCGGATATCGCCGATCGGCTTGTTTTGACCCGCGTTGTGCTAGGGCTCACTTCCCTGGCGCTTGTCGAATTTGTCGCCCGACGGGGCTTCGCCCTTGCCACCTTGCACCTTGTAGCGGCGTTGGCGATTGTATCCGGGGCCCTTGGATGGCTCGTCTCCGCTCTTGGAACAGAGCATCAGGATGCCCTCTCCCATTTCATGGTTTTTGGCACCGTGTTTATCCTGGGTGCGAATTTGTTCTTCAACTTCCGGTTTTGGCTTTCGGCCATTGCCTCCGCGACGGTCGCCGCAAGCTTTGTGTGCGCCGCGCTGTTCTTCCTCCAGGCCGAGATCGTGGGCCGAGTCGTGCTGTCGGCCTATTTCGTGAATTGTCTGGTGTTGTCGCTGTATCTTTCCTGGCGACTTAGCCTGGAGCGGTACCAGACTTTCCTGCACGCACTTCGGGCGCAGTTCCAGGAGCAGGCTGCGATAAGGAAGGGGCAGAAGCTAACCGAGATCGCGGACACGGATCCGCTCACGGGGATGAAAAACCGGAGAGCGATCATTCGAGAGTTCTCGGAGCTGCGCGAAGACTGGGTCGCGGACGACGACGAGATAGGCCTCATTCTGATCGACGTCGACTACTTCAAAAGGTTCAATGACGGACTTGGTCATCAAGCCGGCGACGATTGTCTGATCAAACTCGCCCAGGTCCTTTCCGAAATAGCGGCTTCGAACAACGCCGTCGCGGCACGCTATGGCGGAGAAGAATTCGTCATTCTCTGCAAGGTCACCGGACGGGCTCACCTTCACGAAATAACGCAGCAATTTTGTCGCGCTGTGGAGGACTTGGACATCTACCACCCTGATCGGGGTGACAAGCTCAACATTGTCACGATCAGTGCCGGAGCCTCGTTGACGCGCGCCGATCAGAGCATAGAACTTCGAATCCTGCTGCAGGAAGCTGACCGCGCGCTCTACGCGTCCAAGTTTGCGGGTCGGGCTACGTTCACAATTTACGACCCGCACGCCACCGGCCGGGATCGCTCCGGCGAAAATCTCTCGGAACTGCTGAAGCTGGCAGTTTCCAACCAGCTCGTTTCTGTCGCCTACCAGCCAATTTGCGACCTGGCGTCTGGACGAGTGCTGGGCCACGAGACGCTGATGCGGGTATGTGACTTCGACGGTACCATGATCAGTCCGTCCGTATTCATACCCGTTGCCGAGCAAACCGGCGCGATAGTGGAACTGGGTACGTGGCTGGTCGATCGAGCCTGCGGTGACATGGCCGAATACGGATTGGGCTCGGTCGTGACCGTGAACGTATCTGTCTTTCAGCTCAAGGTTCCTAACTTTTCACTCCGGATCACCGAAATCCTTGGTCGGCACGGCCTCGCGCCACAGAAACTGGCCATCGAAATCACCGAAGGCAGTGACATCTTTCTGGAGGCGCAAGCGGTAAGAAACGTGGAGCGGCTGCGAAAATTGGGCGTTCAGATCTGGCTGGACGACTTCGGAACGGGATTTGCTGGCCTTACATGGCTCCGCCGTTTCAAATTCGACGTGGTCAAGATCGACCGCAGCTTCCTCCACGATTGCCAGACGTCTCATGGCCTTAGCCTGTTGAGGGACATGGTCGGACTGCTTCGCAATCTCGGCCATGTCGTGCTCGCCGAGGGCGTTGAAACGGAAGAGCAGTACATATTGCTGCAGCGCCTGGGGGTAGATTTGATGCAGGGCTTCCTCACCGGGCATCCGGTCCCGATCGAAGAGGTAAACCAAATCAGGCAAGGCCTCGTCGCCTAGCAGGCGCCGATCGGGCGCTGGCTGCTACGCAACAAGGCGTCACTGCCGCCCGGTCATTTCGGGCCATGGCTCGACAAGTAGGAACGGCTTTCCCGCGGTATGGCGTTGCAGTGCATGGCGCCCACAGGCGGGCACCGGGATGCGCGGAGGGCTTCGCGGGCGTAGGAGCCCCGCCGGCCGCCTGGCGGGCCTATTGCGCCCTCTGTCTCTTGGCTTGTGCGGCAATAGCGCAGAGGAAAGCCAGTGCGGCAGCGTCGCATGCCGTCCGCGACGGTCCTTTGGCGAAGAGCACGGCGTCCGCAATTGGGATCGTAAGGCCGTACTTTTGGGCGAAAGAGGTGATTTCGTACGGCTGATCGTCAGACGGATGGCGGATGTCGAATTCGAAATCCATGTGTCTAGTTCCTCCCAGTTCGTGACCCTTCCACTCCTTGGCCTGATGCAAAAATTAAACTACCGACGCATCGCGCGAGTCCAGCAATTGGAAATTGAGTAAAACGATACACTTTCCGGTCGCGCCAACATTGGCAGACAGCGGTCGGCATAAATGCGCGCTGGCGAGGCTACCGGCGGCCCAGCGGTCAAGGGCGGGGGGCTTGGGGTTTGACCACCGGGCCTAACCGGCAATGGGTGCCGGCTGGCAAGAGATCATATTACGTTCGTGAAGCCTAAACAAACGCGCCGGGATGATCGTGCTATAATCTCGCATGGCCGTCCGAATAGTGGCTGTCCTGGCGCTTCTTTTCGCCTTCGCCTACGGATTCGCAAAACTGGTGGAACGTTATGGCGGAGTTGGCGATCGGCCTCCTGCGTGTGAGCAATTGTCTGATTGCCCCGACCCGAACGCGCCGCCTCCTGAACCTGGGCTTAAGCCTTACTGAAGCCTGACGTCTGCCGCCCTGAGTGACAGACCGTGCTTCTCGGCAAAATCCGCCGTGTCGTACGGGTAGTTGAGGCAGGATCGGTAGAACTTTGGGGCTTGCTCATTGGGACTTCTTTCTTGGAGGGAGACCTAAGCCGGTCCGCTGAACCTCGGCGAAAGAGCGAGCGTAGAATTCACTCTCAAAACTGCTGATACTTGCTTTGCCGTTTCGCACAACGAGGACAAACCACTCGCCGTGGCAATCGGTGATCTCAACGGAATCAGGACCTGGGTCCGGGGCAACTTCAACCATGGCTTTCTATCCCTGGCGGGGCGAAAGCACCTGAGTTGGCTCCCAAGCGTCCACATGCCGGTGGAAGCGGACGACGAGCGACCCTACACCCCTAACAGCATGATCGCAGCATCATTTGTTATGCGGGAGTCCAAGGCACGGGGACCGTCGTCATCTGTTCGGCCGATGTGCCGGGCAAAGGAAGGCGTTAAATTGCACATGTGATCCTCCCCGGGTCACACCGCCGAACAGCCCTTCAGCTAGTCCCTAAGTGGGCTGTTCTAAGAGCCCCACCGGCTGATTCCGGTGGGGCATCTTGCTATCCAGGCCAGGCGGCGCGTCAATATTTGATTTTTCTCGATCCCATAGGGCCAAGCCCATCCGACACACGTCTCGCGACGTCCCTGACCAAATGATGGATCGCACTCGGCTCATGCGTCGCGTATGCCGTGAAGAATTCCATCGACTGTGCGACCTGATAAATCTCGCGGAAGTTCTGGGACATCAGCTCGTCATTATCGTCGAACGGATTCAACATGACATGTTCCATTCGCTCTACGGCGTCCGGGAACCTCGCGACGTAGGCTTTTAGGAATTCCTCGATCTGTTCGTCGCGGAAATGCTTGCCCATAGTCTCCTCACGAAAAGGCGCCAGCGAAACAGCATATGGGCGCCCATGCCGGCCATCAGGAGGCAAGCGGCTACTCCGAGCGGGACGAGGTTCAATCGTCAACCAAGGACGTTAGCGCGAAAGTGATCCACGATCTGAGCCGTCCTCACTGCGATCGCCCGAGTCGTCTGATCGTCGCTCAACGCCATGGCCTCAGACGGCTGAGCCGCGAGATCAAACACCTGCTCCAAAAACTCGCGCGACGTGCCAGACTTTTTCAGCATGATGAGAAGCGCCTGCAGGATCTGTTGCGCTCCGGTTGCCTGCGCCCAAGCATTTGCGAGTATCTCGTGCTCACGTTCAGTCATCGCCGCCGCCTCCCAAATTGATGCGCTAAAGCATGATGGGCAAGCTTCGCCCCCGCAAGGGCGCGCTTGGCGATTTCAGCCCCGGCAGCGACAGGGCGCCGAGCCTATGGCTCGCTACAGGGCCAATCTTCAGGCTTCGTCAAGCCAGAAGGCAACTTGGTCCGGGCGTCTCCGCAAGCCATGTTGAGCTGCCACTGGGATAGACCCGCCGAATTGGAAAGATCGAGGCCCTCGATACGGGTCAGAAAGAAAAAAGCGCGGTCAAAGTCTATCGGCGCGGTGAACGTCGCTCCTCGGAAGTCCGCCCGCGCGAGATTGGCAAACGAAAAACGGCTGCCGCTGATATCGGCGTCATGGAACTGCGCTCGCCCCAATTCCGCCTTTGTGAAATCAACATTGGTCAGATTGGCGTCCTCGAAATTCGAGCGCTGCACTTCCGCGCCCGTAAACACAGCGCCCTGCGCGTCCATATGGCTGAAGTCGGTCCTGTAGGCCTCGATTTTGTCGAACCGGGCGCCTTTGGCGGTCGAGTCGGCCAGGGAAGCACGCACAAGCGTTGCCTTCTCAAAATTTGCCGCAAGGAGATTGCTGTTCCTGAGGTCGGTCGAAGTGAAATCAACGCCGATCAGGTTCGCCCCGCTCAGGTCCTCTCCTTTTAGGATGAGAAGCTTTTTGTCACAGTCCTGCCAATTGACGCCAGGCGTCGCGGCTGCGTCGCAATTTTGAGCGGCAGCGGCGTTCTGCCAAGCAAATACAATGCAAACCGCTAGAACCAAGCCGGATGTGCCGTAAGCTCTGGTTCGTCTCAAAGTCATTGTTGCTGGACCTCTGCCACTCGCCGACGATCAACCTTACCACATCTGCTGACACTCGAAAGCGACGGCATTTTGCCCGCTATCCCGCTAGTCCCCACCGCCAAATGAAAAGCCCGCAACCGTTGCGGCAGCGGGCTAAAATGGTGGGCGTCGGACCTATTGAATGCAAGAGCCGGCGGGTAGCGCTCAGGGTAGTGCGACGGCGAGACGAGCATGAAATCATCTTCGGTGCGGAGAGCGATCATGCCGAAGTTGTTGCGGCAAGCGTGGTGGAACGGCAGAACGATCATGTCGTTGCTCGGCTCGATCGCTGCTGGTAGAGGGTCGAGCACGGCGTTTGGATTTATCATAGCCCGCTCCTCACCAGCACTTCCTGCGACTCCAGATCGTCGGGCCACATGATGACCTCGCCGTAGGGCGCGACGGGAGAATCTCCCGAGGATCAGGCTTTCGGTACGGTCAGAAAAGCGGTGCATAATCCAAGTCGCCTTCGGTGCATTTTCCTTGGGAAACGCATTGGGAAGGAGGCAGGCGGCGTCGACAACTATCCCACAAAATCAATCTGTTAGGAGAGAAATCTGGCGGAGAGGGAGGGATTCGAACCCCCGATGGGCTTGCACCCATGCCGCATTTCGAGTGCGGTGCATTCGACCACTCTGCCACCTCTCCGCGGTCATGGTCGGCCGTTGCCGGCGCGGCGCACTAGATAACGGCTGGGCGGGCAGGTTACAAGGCCAAATCCGCGGGGAAATTCAGCTTCCTGTGCGGGCCTTGCCTGATCAGGCATTGGCGGCGTCGACAGGCGGCGTCAGCCCGCGTTCTGGAGCAAGGACCGGAGCAGCAGGGAATCGGGCCGTTTGCCTTGACTTCAGCCAAACCTTCGGTTAGGGGAAGCGCGCAATCGGCGTGGAGGGTTCTTCCGCGCCGCTTGTTTTTTGAACCCGCAGACTGACAAAAAGACGGCCGAACCGCCAGAGGCGGTTCATCAAGGCCGACCGAACAGCGAAAGGCAAAAAATGTTCGCAGTCATTAAAACGGGCGGTAAGCAGTATCGCGTTGCCGCCAACGATCTCCTGAAGATCGAAAAGCTCGAAGCCAATGTCGGCGATATCGTCGAAATCGGCAGCGTTCTCGCGCATGGCGAGGGCGAAAATGTCACCTTCGGCGCACCGTTCGTCGATGGCGCTCTGGTCACGGCGGAAGTCGTCGAGCAGGGCAAGAACCGCACCGTCATCGCTTTCAAGAAGCGCCGCCGGCAGAATTCGCGCCGCAAGATCGGCCACCGCCAGCTTCTAACCACGGTCAGGATCGCCGAGATCCTGCTGGGTGGCGCCAAGCCTTCCAAGAAGGCTGCCGCCAAGGTCGAAGCCAAGGCGCCGGAAGCCAAGGCAGACGTAGCGCCCGAGGCGAAGGCCGAGGCCGCGCCGAAGGAAGCCAAGGCCAAGAAGGAAGCCAAGGCAGAGGCTGCCCCGAAGGCAGAGGCCAAGACCGAGACCACCGTCGCTGCGCCGCTGTTCAAGGCGCCGAAGGGCGAGCCGGACGACCTGACCGTGATCAAGGGCATCGGCCCGGTCGCCGCCAAGGATCTGGCCGAACAGGGCATCATCACCTTCGCGCAGCTGGCCAAGCTGACCGACAAGGATGTCGCCAAGATCGACGAGCACATGCCCTTCAGCGCCGACCAGATCAAGGACTGGCGCGAGCAGGCCAAGGAGCTGGCGAAGAAGTAATTTTTCCGGCGATAAGGTCGCCGGATCGGACTTGAAACGGAACGCGAACGCGTTCATAAGACCATTCAAGCGCCTCTTGAGGCGCATCGGAGTTAGTTAGATGGCACACAAGAAAGCTGGCGGCTCGTCGCGCAACGGTCGCGACTCGCATTCCAAGCGCCTGGGCGTGAAGAAGTTCGGCGGCGAAGCCGTCATCCCGGGCAACATCATCATCCGTCAACGCGGCACCACCTGGCATCCCGGCGTCAATGTCGGCATGGGCACGGACCACACCCTTTTTGCGCTCGAGACCGGCGCAGTCACCTTCAACAAAAAAGCCAACGGCCGAACCTACGTATCGGTCAACCCGATTACCAAAGCCGCGGAGTAGCCGGTTCCGCACTACAAAACCGGCGCCCATCTCGGGAACCGGTGTCTGGCCAACCAATGAATGGATCGGGCCAGGAAAAGGATCAGGGGAGATGGGTTTTCCATCTCCCCTTTTTTCTTGCCTGGAGGACTGAAAATGGTTGCCGAAGCGGAAGACACCGAAGACGAAAGTTACGCGATAGACTGCCCGGCGCTGGCCACGGAACGGCTGGTGATGCGGGCGCCTTGCGAAGCCGATATCGCGCAACTGGTCGAGCTTGCCGACAACCGTCATGTCGCCGAAATGCTGGCCCGCATGCCGCACCCCTATGGCGAGGCCGAGGCACGCGCCTTCCTGGCCATGACAAGATCGCGGCGGGCCGGAATTGCGTACGCTCTGACGCTAGCGGGCACCGACACTTTCGTTGGCTGCGCCGGCCTCAACATGACCGATCGCGGGCTAGAGCTTGGCTACTGGATTGGCGAGCCCTACTGGAAGCGCGGCTATGCGACGGAGGCCGCGCATGCGCTGGTTGATCTCGCCTTCCAGCGGACGTCAACGCAGGTGCTGCAGGCTTCGACCAGGGTCATCAATCCGGCCTCGCGCCGGGTCATCCACAAGTGCGGCTTCCAGTATGCCGGCCAGGGCATGCTGAACTCGATCGTCGCCGGCCAGGTGCCGGTCGAGCGGTATAGGCTGGATCGCAAGACGTGGATTAGTCTCCGAAATTGGGTCCACTTCTAGGTGTATTGATATTCAGGCGAGGCCGGTCTGCGAATGGCGGCTTCCTGCGCTTCCGGTGCTCACGTACTTAAGTACGCTCCGCTCCGGTTCTCGGAAGCCACCATTCTCGACTCGGCCTGGCCTGAATCTCAACGCACCTAAGCGCGTGGTTCCAAACGACAGGTTTGGAAACGTCGGTTGTGGATCGGGCTCAACTCAGCCCATCTCGACCCAGACCGGGAGATGATCGGAACCGACGGCTCTCTGGTCGACCCACAGGCGCTTCAGCGATCCGGCGAGTGAGGCCGAGGTGAAGATGTAGTCGATGCGTTTGTGGCGGCTTGTGTCTTGCGGCCGGTTGGGATCGACCCAGGTGACGATGTCCGGCGCGTTGAGGCGCTGGGCGACATCGACGGCGAGATCGGCGGTCAGCGGCATGCCGAACTCATGGTCCGGACGGCCGACGAGTTCGACATACTCCGAGGAGCCGGGAAGCATGTTGAAGTCGCCCATGACGATGAAGGCTTCGGGATAGGGCAGGTCCGGCAGGCCGATCTCGGGGATGCCGGAGAGACCGCCGCCTTCGAGAGCATAGTTCAACAGGCGCTGGCGCAGAAAACGGATCTGGCTGGCGCGTTCAACAGGACTGCGATGGTCGAGATGGGTGGAATAGAAGCGGACGAAGCCGAGCGGGGTCTCGACCAGCGCCTCGAGCGCGCCGCGCTGGAAGTTCATAGCCTCCAGGCTGCGGCTACGTGGCAAAAGCAGATTGCGCGACAGTTGGATGGGTGTCTTCGACAGCACCATGTTGCCGAGCTGGAAGGTTGTGGTGATGGCGCGGCCGGCCTCCAGGCGCGAGCCGACATTGACCTCGAAATTGCTGCCATAGGCGGCAAAATACTCGGGCAGCGCCTCGCCGATCTCGGCCACCATGTCACGGTTGCCGTTCCGCGGGTTGTTGCGGGTCACTTCCTGCAGCGCGATGACGTCGGCGCCGCGCACCGCATCGGTGATGCGGCCGAGATCGTAGCGGCCATCGAGACCGATGCCGTACTGGATGTTATAGGTGACAACCTTCATTCCCGCGCCCCCCACGCTCCGTCCCGCGAACACCGCTACCGCGTCCCCGGCAAAAGGGCATCCGGCGCTTTAGTCGCAAATCGGCCTCGCCCTTCGGTCCGCCTTGGTTTAGAGCAAGGCGCAAGGTTAGAGCAAAGCCGCAAGGCCAACGGCAGAAACTGCGTAGTCCAATGAAATTTCTCGATCAAGCCAAGGTCTATATCCGCTCCGGCGACGGCGGCGCCGGTTCGGTGTCGTTCCGGCGCGAAAAATTCATCGAGTTCGGCGGCCCCGACGGCGGCGATGGCGGCCGCGGCGGCGATGTCTGGCTGGAAGCCGTCAACGGGCTGAACACGCTGATCGACTATCGCTACCAGCAGCATTTCAAGGCCAAGACCGGCGTCCACGGCATGGGCCGCAACATGACCGGCGCCAAGGGCGCCGACGTGACGCTGAAAGTGCCGGCCGGAACCCAGGTGTTTGCCGAGGACAATGAGACGCTGATCTGCGACCTGACCGTGGTCGGCCAGCGCTTCCTGCTCGCCAAGGGCGGCAATGGCGGTTTCGGCAACCAGCATTTCAAGACCTCGACCAACCAGGCGCCGCGCCGCGCCAATCCCGGCCTGCCCGGCGAAGAGATGAATATCTGGCTGCGGCTGAAGCTGATTGCCGATGCCGGGCTGGTCGGCTTGCCCAATGCCGGCAAGTCGACATTCCTGGCTGCGGTGACCGCGGCCAAGCCGAAAATCGCCGACTATCCTTTCACCACGCTGCATCCCGGCCTCGGCGTCGCCCGCATCGACGCGCGCGAGTTCGTCATCGCCGACATCCCGGGCCTGATCGAAGGCGCGCATGAGGGCGTCGGCATCGGCGACCGTTTCCTGGGCCATGTCGAGCGCACGCGGGTTTTGCTGCATCTGGTCTCGGCGCAGGAGGAAAACCCGGGCAAGGCCTACAAGACCGTGCGCGCCGAGCTTGAGGCTTACGGAAACGGTTTGACTGACAAGGTCGAGATCGTCGCGCTCAGCCAGGTCGATATCCTCGACGCCGATGCGCGCAAGAAGAAGGCGGCGTCGCTGAAGCGCGCCGCCGGCCGCGCGCCGATGCTTCTGTCGGCCGTCACCGGCGAAGGCGTCGAGGCGGTGCTGCGCGCGCTGATGGCGGTGGTAGGCGAAGCGCGCGACAGGGCCGCAGCTCCCGTCGAGACCCGCTGGAATTCATAACGATGACGGCGCAATCGCTTAAGAAATACCGGCGCATCACGGTCAAGATCGGTTCGGCTCTGCTGGTCGATCGCGCCAGCGGCCTGAAGCGCGATTGGCTGGCCTCGCTGGCCGACGACATTGCGGTGCTCGCCAGTGGTGGCGCCGAAATCCTGGTCGTGTCGTCCGGCGCCATTGCACTCGGCCGCACCATTCTCGGTCTCGGCAAGCGGGCATTGAAGCTTGAAGAGAGCCAGGCGGCGGCCGCCGTCGGGCAGATCGCGCTGGCCGGCGCATGGTCGGATGCACTCGGCAAGGGCGGGCTGAAATCGGGCCAGATCCTGCTGACGCTCGGCGACACCGAAGAGCGCCGCCGCTATCTCAATGCGCGCGCGACCATCTCGACCCTGCTCAAGATGAAGGCGGTGCCGGTCATCAACGAGAACGACACGGTAGCGACCTCCGAAATCCGCTATGGTGACAATGACCGGCTGGCGGCGCGGGTGGCGACGATGATGGGCGCCGATCTTCTGGTGCTGCTCTCCGATATTGACGGGCTCTACACCGCACCGCCGGCGCGCGATCCGCAGGCGAGGTTCATCTCCGTGGTCGACCGTATCACGCCTGACATTGAGGCGATGGCGGGGGCGGCCGCGTCCGAACTGTCGCGTGGCGGCATGCGCACCAAGCTCGACGCCGGCAAGATCGCTACCGCCGCCGGCACCGCCATGATCATAACCTCGGGCACCAGGCTGTCACCGCTGATGGCGATCGAACGCGGCGAGCGCGCGACCTTCTTCAGGCCGAGCGCCAATCCGGTCAAAGGCTACAAGACCTGGATCGCCGGCCAGCTCGAACCCGCGGGGCGGCTCACCGTCGATGCCGGCGCCATCGGCGCGCTGCTGTCCGGCAAATCGCTGCTGCCGGCAGGCGTCAGGCTGGTCAGCGGCAACTTTTCGCGCGGCGATACGGTGGCGATCCTGTCGCCCGAGGGCCGCGAGATCGCGCGCGGGCTGGTTGCCTACGATGCCGCAGATGCCGTAAGGATCGCTGGCCTGAAGACAGCCGAGATCGAAACCGTGCTCGGCTACGAGGCGCGCTCGGCGATGATCCACCGCGACGACCTTGTGGTGAGCGGCGCGGGTGACCAGATACGGGCTGCCGATCCGCTATGGGCCGGAGGCGACGTGAGCGGAGGATGAGCCATGCTGAAGCTGCATGAAAAATCCGGGGATGACACCATCGCGCTGATGGCCGATATCGGTCGCCGCGCCCGCGCCGCCGCCCGACCGTTGGCCATCGCCACCGCCGCCGCCAAGAATGCCGCGCTCGTTGCCATGGCCGAGGCGATCATTTCGCGTGAGCAGGAGATTCTCGACGCCAACGCCATCGATGTCTCGAATGGCCATGAATCGGGCTTGTCCACCTCCTTCATGGACCGGTTGAAGCTCGATCCGGCGCGCATCCGCGCCATGGCTGACGGCATTCGTGAAATCGCCGAACTCAAGGATCCGGTCGGCGATGTGATCGCTGCCTGGGAGCGGCCGAACGGCCTGCAGATCGAGCGCGTGCGCACGCCGCTCGGCGTTGTCGGCGTCATCTATGAGAGCCGGCCGAATGTGACGGCCGATGCCGGCGCTCTCTGCCTCAAGGCCGGCAATCCGGTGATCCTGCGCGGCGGCTCGGACTCGCTCAATTCCTCCGCTGCCATCCATGCCTGCCTGGTCGAGGGGCTGAAGGCCGCCGGACTGCCGGAAGACGCCATCCAACTGGTGCCGACCACCGACCGCGCCGCCGTCGGCGAAATGCTGAAGGGGCTTTCCGGCAATCTCGACGTCATCATTCCGCGTGGCGGCAAAAGCCTGGTCGGGCGCGTGCAGAGCGAGGCGCGGGTGCCGGTCTTTGCCCACCTCGAAGGCATCTGCCATCTCTATATCGACCGCTCGGCCGACCTCGACATGGCGGTGAAGATCGCCGTCAACGCCAAGATGCGCCGCACCGGCGTCTGCGGCGCCGCCGAGACGTTGCTGGTCGACCGTGCCGTGGCGTCCACCCATCTGGTGCCGATCCTCGACGCGCTGCGCGCTGCCGGCTGCGAAATCCATGCCGATCTCGACGTGATGAAGCTGTTCTTCGACGCCAAGCCGGCGACCGATGCCGACTGGGTGACCGAATATCTCGACGCCATCATCGCGGTGAAGCTGGTCGACGGCATTGCCGGCGCCATCGACCATATCGAAACGTTCTCCTCGCATCATACCGAGGCAATCATCGCCGAGGATGCAAAGGCGGTGGAGCGCTTCTTCAACGAGATCGATTCGGCGATCCTCTTGCACAATGCCTCGACCCAGTTCGCCGACGGCGGCGAGTTCGGCATGGGCGCCGAGATCGGCATCGCCACCGGCAAGATGCATGCGCGCGGACCGGTCGGCGTCGAACAGCTGACCTCGTTCAAATACCGCGTGCGCGGGTCGGGACAGGTGAGGCCTTGAGCGCTGGCCTTACCCTCCCCCTTGTGGGGAGGGTGGCGAGCGCAGCGAGCCGGGTGGGGGTACGACGCTGAATTCCGCAACACCCCCACCCCGCTCTGCTTCGCGGATCGACCCTCCCCATAAGGGGGAGGGCAAGGGCGCTATTTCCAATCGCTATCTCCGCATGCCCCACGCCGAGAAGGGCCTTGCCGTCGGCCTGTTCGGCGGCTCGTTCAACCCGCCGCATGCCGGCCACGCGCTGGTGGCCGAGATTGCGCTGCGGCGCCTGGCGCTCGACCAGCTGTGGTGGATGGTGACGCCTGGCAATCCGCTGAAGAGCACCAGGGAATTGGCGCCGCTCGGCGACCGGCTGGTTCAGTCGGAGCAGATCGCCAAGAACCCGAAGATCAAGGTGACGGCTTTCGAGGCGGCGCATCATATCCGCTTCACCGCCGACACGCTGGCGCTGGTCAAGGCGCGCAATCCCGGCGTCGACTTCGTCTGGATCATGGGCGCCGACTCACTTCGAGATTTCCACCGTTGGCAGCGCTGGCGCCGGATCGTCATGACCTTCCCGATCGCCGTCATCGACCGCCCAGGTGCGACGCTGTCCTTCCTGTCCTCGGTTGTAGCCAAGACCTTCGACTATGCCCGCGTCGACGAAGGCGATGCGCCCAGGCTTGCGCGGATGAAGGCGCCGGCCTGGACTTTTATTCACGGCCCGCGCTCGTCGCTGTCGTCGAGCGCTATTCGCAGGTCTGCGAAGGAGGGCTGACCTCCCTTTCTCCCACAGGGGAGAAGGGAAGACCTGCCGATGTCGCTTTTGCGGCGGCCTTTCGTTGCCGCGTAGGCGATGCTCTGCGGATATGGCCACGTTCGCAAAGACCCACATCGACCCGGACCATGGCGCCCCGCCGGCGCCGGTGATCGCCATTGCCAGTGTCGTCGTGTCGATGGCGCTGATTGCGGTCGGTAATGGGTTGATGTTTGCCTATATCCCGGTCCGGCTCGGTGTGGAGCATTTCGATCCGACATGGGCCGGGCTGATCATCACCGGCCTGTCGGCCGGCGGCCTTGCCGGCTGCATCCTGACAGGACCTCTCGTCAGAAGGGTCGGGCACGCCCGCGCGTTCATGGTGCTATCGGCGCTGATTGCGCTCTCCAACGCGGCCATCGGCGCCGGCACCTATCCGCTGCTGTGGATCGCGGCGCGCGCTCTCTACGGCTTTGCCATATGCGGCCTGTTCATCGTTGCTCAGAGCTGGCTCAACGATGCCGTAGCCAACGCCATTCGCGGCCGGGTGATGGCGGTGTTTTACGTCGCCTATGTCGCCGGGCTCGGCGTTGGCTATGCCCTGCTTGCGGCGGTCGACATCGCGTCGGCGCAGGCGCCGCTGATCGGCATTGCCTTCACCGCGGTGTCGATCCTGCCGGTGGGGATGACCCGTCTAGCTCAACCGCCACCACCTCGCGCGGCCTCGGTGGCGCTTGGGCGCGCCTGGCGAATCTCACCGGTCGGCGTGGCCGGCATGTTGGCCGTCGGCGGCCTGTCGATGGCGATTTCTGGCTTCGCGCCGATCCACGCCACGGCCAAGGGCTACAGCCAGGCCGATGTGGCGCTGCTGCTCTCGGCCATGCCGGTCGGCACGCTGATCCTGCAGATCCCGCTCGGCTGGATCTCCGACCGTACCGACCGCCGCTACGTGCTGGCCGGCGCTGCAGCACTCGCCATCGTCGCCGGCCTGCTCGCCATCGGCTTCGACGGCGGCGCGCTGGCGGTGCTGGTGGTGATCTATGTGATCTGGGACGGCGCGTCGGAATCGATCTATTCGCTGGCCAGCGCGCATGCCGCCGATCGCGCCGGCAAGGACGACATGGTGGCGCTGTCGAGTTCGCTGCTGTTTGCCTGGTCGCTGTCTGGTTTCATCGTGCCGGGCATCGTGACGGCGCTGTCGGCTGTCTATGGAACGCAGGCCTTCATCTATGTGGCGATTATCATCGCCACCGTCTTCTGCCTGTTCGTGCTGTGGCGGGTGGCGACGACGCGCGCCGTGCCCGCCACGGAGACCGGCAGTTTCGCGCCGATGTCGGCGCAGGCGCCGCTGCCGGTGGAGCTCGCTTTCGCCCCTGAAGAGCAGCGCTAGACGGGTTCCACAAACCTACTGTCGGGTGGCGGAAGCCTCCTGCCGGGCCTCCGGCGGCGGCGCCGGAACCGAGATGGCCTCGGCGTCGAAGGCCTGCTTGACGCGTTTGGTGAGATCGATCTGGGTGGCGAAGAAATCCGCCGCTGACGTCCAGTAGCGCAAGGTGATGGCGACACTGGCGTCGCCAACAGTGGCGACAAAGGCGATCGGCACCGGCTCGCGCTTGATGCGGCGCTCGCCAGCGGCGACGCCGAGCATGGTCTTCTGCGCCAGGTCGATGTCGTTCCACGAGCCTATGCTCAGCGTGATGTCGGTGCGGCGCACGCCGTTGCGGGTAAAATTGCGAACCGGCTGGTTCCACAGGGTCGAATTGGGCGCCAGCACGTAGACGCCGTCCGTCGTGCGCAGTCTGGTGGCAAACAGGCCGATCTCCTCGATCGTGCCAGCTATCGGCCCGACCTCGACATATTCGCCGATTCGGAATGGCCTGAGCGCCAGGAGCATGATGCCGGCGGCGATGTTCTGCAGCGTGCCTTGCAGCGCCAGGCCTATGGCAAGGCCTATGGCGCCGATCGCGGCAATGATCGAGGCCGTCTGCACGCCGAACTGGCCGAGCACCATGATGACGACCAGGATCAGAATGGCGTAGCGCACGATCTTGGAGAAGAAATGCCGCAGCGTCGCGTCGAAGCCATGGATATGGCCGAGCCCGGCTGAGATTGAGCGTTCGGCGAGACCGGCAACGAGATAGCCGACAACCAGCAGGATGACGGCGCCGACGGCGGAGAAAGAATAGGAAACGATCAGGGTGCTCAGTTGCGCAAGGCCGGCCTGCACGGTGAGAAGCGTGTTTTGGGGGTCGATGGGCATCAGAGAAATTCCGGTTGGCGGGTGCGTCGATAACCCCTGCGGACGCCATGGGTTCCGATTTTTTTGAAGCCCGGCGGAACCGCAAGGTGGGCGCCACGTTCGCGCTGGCAGAGCCTGCGTCTTGAAACTGCAACGGAACTCTGCCTATCTATGGGTGGTCACCTGATTTTCATGGGTGATTTGGTTGTTCTTGCTGCGAAAGGAAATACACTGAGAACAGCACTGCGGAAGAAGGCCGACATCGTGCCTTCGCCGGCCAGGATCAGCGTAGACGACGCCGTATCCCGTGCCATCAAGACAGTCCTTGCCAGTCTGGAAGACTCCAAGGCCGAAAATATTGTCTCAATCGACATTCAGGGGAAATCGAGCCTCGGCGACTATATGGTCGTCGCGTCGGGTCGATCGCACCGTCATGTCTCGGCTGTCGCCGACCATCTCCTCAAGGCGCTCAAGGATGCCGGCCTCGGCATGGCGCGCGTCGAGGGGTTGTCCGGCGCCGACTGGGTCCTGATCGATTCAGGCGATATCATCGTCCATGTCTTCCGCCCCGAAGTCCGCGAATTCTACAATCTTGAAAAGATGTGGCAGGCGCCGGATCTCGAGGAAGAGACCCTCCACTAAGCCGCTCGCGCGGCTTATAGAGGCGCGATGAAAGTATTCGTTCATGCCGTGGGCCGGATGAAGACCGGCCCCGAGAGAGAACTCGCCGACCGCTATTTCGAGCGTTTCGCCAAGAGCGGCCCGGCGATCGGGCTCGAATTCTCCGGTGTCTCCGAGATTGCCGAGGGACGCGCCCAGAACGCCAATGAGCGCCGCCGCGAGGAAGGCCAGAGGCTGCAGGCGCAGCTGCAGCCGGGCACGGCCCTGTTCCTGCTCGACGAACGCGGCAAAAACCTGTCCTCAGACGATTTCGCCAGCCGCATCGGCCAGCTGCGCGATGGCGGCCGCAAGGCGCTGATCATCGCCATTGGCGGCGCCGACGGACACGACCAGCCGCTGCGCGACCAAGCCGATCTGGTACTGTCGTTCGGCGCGGCAACCTGGCCGCACCAGCTGGTGCGCGTCATGCTGGGCGAGCAGCTTTATCGCGCGGCGACAATTCTCTCGGGCCATCCGTACCATCGGTCGTAAACCGGTGGACGCAATCACCGTCATACCGATTTCCGCCCCAATGCGCGGCTGTCTTATGCTAGGCTTCGGTTTCGATCATGGTTGATGGTTCGTTAACGAAGCCACGCATAGAGTCGGGCTTCAATGGCTGACAACGGGAAATCAGGAACGGGCTACGGGCGCGCGCGCTGCGGCATCGCTGTCGCGGCGCTGTTGCTATCGCTTGGGCTTGCGCGGGCGCAGAGCACACTCGATATCGCGCCCGACCCCGATCAGAGCCGGGCCGAATATGAGAAGGTGTCGGCCGAGATCACGCTGTCGTCCGAACGGCTGGCCAAGCTTGCCGCCGACATTGCGGCGGTCAAGAAGGACCATGCCTCGATCACCGCGGCGCTGATCCAATCGGCGATGACCGAGCAGAAGCTCGGCCAGGACATCGAGGATATCGGCGCCAGGCTCGAAGGGCTGAAGGGCGAGGAACAGAAAATCCGCGTCTCACTGGCGGCGCGACGCGACGTGCTGGCTGAAGTGCTGGGCGCGCTGCAGCGCATGGGGCTCAATCCGCCGCCGGCGATCCTGGTCAAGCCGGAAGACGCGCTGTCGTCGGTGCGCAGCGCCATCCTGCTCGGCGCCGTGGTGCCTGAACTGCGCCAGCAGACCGACAAATTGCTGGCTGACCTCAAGGAGCAGGCGCGGGTGACGGCCTCGATCGAGGCCGAGCGGACCCGGCTGACGGCGGCGGTCGGCGAGCAGACGGCGGAAAAGAAGCGGCTCTCCATGCTGCTTGAGGCCAAGCAGAAGCTCGAAGCGGACACCTGGACCGCGATGGTGGCGGAAAAGCAGCGCTCCCAAGCCCTTGCGGCCAAGGCCGGCAGCCTGAAGGAACTGATCGCCTCGCTCGAGGCCGACAAGAGCCGCAAGGCGGCGGATGCAGTTAAGGCAGGCGAGCAGAAGGCGGCTGACGGCGACAAGCCGGACGCGGATACCACTGCGTCAACGGAGCTCGCCTCTCTGCCAGTGCCGGAAGGCAACCGTCTCACTGCATCGGCGCCGTTTTCGGCGCTTCAGGGCCAGGTCGCGCTGCCGGTCACCGGCAAGATCAAGCGCCGTTTCGGGGCCGATGACGGTAACGGCGCGGTGATGCTTGGCGACATGGTTGCGACACAATCGGGAGCCATCGTTACAGCACCTGCGGACGGAAATGTGCTTTATGCGGGGCCTTTTCGCTCCTATGGTCAACTCTTGATCCTCAATGCGGGAGACGGCTATCATGTCGTCCTGGCGGGGATGAGCAGAATCAGCGTCGCGTCTGGCCAGTCGGTGCTCGCAGGAGAGCCGGTCGGCGCGATGGGAGAGGCCCGGGTGGCAAGCACCTCGGCCTCGAAGAATGGAAATGCCACGCCGGAACTCTACGTCGAGTTCCGCAAGGATGGAAAACCCGTCGATCCGACCCCATGGTGGGCGGACCGCTTCTCTGGAAGGACGTGAAATGATGCGGAAACTGTCGCTTCTTATTGCCGGTGCGCTGATGGGCGCGTCAGCGATGAGCCTGGTCTATGGCGCGCCGGGCTCGACGGCGAACGCTGCAGGCTCCGAAACCTACAAGCAACTGGCGATCTTCGGCGACATCTTCGAGCGCGTGCGGGCGCAGTATGTGACGCCGCCGGATGACAAGTCGCTGGTCGAAAACGCCATCAACGGCATGCTCGCCTCACTCGATCCGCACTCCTCCTACATGAATGCCGAGCAGGCGCAGGACATGCGCGTGCAGACCAAGGGTGAATTTGGCGGCCTCGGCATCGAGGTCACCATGGAGAACGACCTGGTCAAGGTGATCACGCCGATCGACGACACCCCGGCCGCCAAGGCAGGCGTGCTGGCCGGCGACTATATCGCCAAGATCGACGGCGAAGAGGTTCGCGGCCTGACGCTGAACGACGCGGTCGAGAAGATGCGCGGCCTGGTCAACACGCCGATCAAGCTCACCATTCTGCGCCAGGGCGCTGACAAGCCGATCGAGCTGACCGTCGTGCGCGACATCATCAAGGTCAAGGCGGTCAAGTTCAGGGTCGAGAACGACGTCGGCTACATGAAGATCACCTCCTTCACCGAAAAGACCTATGACGACCTCGAGAACGCCATCGACACCATCAAGAAGCAGGTGCCGAACGACAAGCTCAAGGGCTATGTGCTCGATCTGCGCCTCAATCCGGGCGGCCTGCTCGACCAGGCGGTGAGCGTGTCTGACGCCTTCCTCGACCGTGGCGAGATTGTCTCGACCCGCGGCCGCGACCCGAAGGATGTCACCCGCTTCGACGCCAAGGCAGGCGACGACATCGGCGCCAAGCCGCTGATCGTGCTGGTCAATGGCGGTTCGGCCAGTGCTTCGGAAATCGTTGCCGGCGCGCTGCAGGACCTGCGCCGCGCCACCGTGGTCGGCACGCAGTCCTTCGGCAAGGGCTCGGTGCAGACCATCATCCCGCTTGGTGAGAACGGCGCGCTGCGCCTGACGACGGCGCTCTATTACACGCCGTCCGGCAAGTCGATCCAGGGCAAAGGCATTACGCCCGACATCAAGGTCGACCAGCCGCTGCCGCCCGAACTGCAGGGCAGGGACCTGACGCGCGGCGAATCGGACCTTAAGGGTCACATCAAGGGCGCCGACGAGAGCGATACCGGTTCGGGCTCGGCTGCCTATGTGCCGCCGGATCCGAAGGACGACCTGCAACTGATCTACGCCGAACAGCTGCTGCGCGGCCAGAAGACCGATCCGGCGTTCCCGCCGAATCCGGAGAAGGCCGTGCTCAACCAGTAAGTCGACCGGCGGGACTCTTTGTTTGGATGCATGTCGATGTCCCAAAACCGGGACCACTTTTGAGCGACATGCATCTGGCTGCCTGATCGAAGCAATGCAATGCTGCCGGGACCGCAAGGTTCCGGCAGTTTGATTCGGAGGCAGTGGCTGGAGAGCGGGGCCTCAAAAGGCGCCGAGGACGCGCCGTCAGTGTTGGATCTGCGCATGGCGAAAAGGTTTCGCTGATCATGCGCCCGGGGATACGGCTTGGCTGACATCGGCAAGGACATAGAACGCCCGCTCGGACAGACCGTCCGGCCGCGCGCTGCGTCGCGCGGGTTGAGCGCCCGTACTGTCGCGACGACACTGGTCGTGCTGGCCGCGCTCGGCATCTCCGGCGCGATCGCGCTTCGCGAAAAGCCGTTCCGCAAGCCCGAACAGGCGGCGGTCTCGACGCCGAAGGTGACGGCGGCGGCGGAGCCTGCCGCGGCGGCACCGACTGCCGCGCCCGCCGCGCCGAAGGCGGAAGCGCCGCCCAAGGCTGCCGGGCCGCAGATCATTCATATGCAGACCCAGGAGGGCGACGGTCCAGCGAATGCGGCCATCGTCATTCATGACCCGTCGACGATCGGTCAGAATCTGAAGATCGCGCATATTCCTGACAAGGCGCTGATCGAGGCCAGCGACACCGGCCCGCTGCCGGTGCGCGCCGCCGACGGCAGGCGGCCGTTCGACGTCTATGCGCGGCCGTGGTCCGGGTCGCGCGGCGCCCGCGTGGCGATTGTCATCGGGGGGCTTGCCGTGTCGCAGACCGGAACCCAGGCAGCAATCGCCAAGCTTCCGGCGGAAGTGACGCTGGCCTTTGCACCGCAAGGCAACAGCATCGGCCGCTGGATGCAGGCGGCACGGCAGAGCGGGCATGAGGTGGTCATGCAGGTGCCGCTCGAACCGTTCGACTATCCCAACGTCAATCCCGGCCGCAACACGCTGACGGTGGCGGCAAGCCCGGACGAGAACCTGAAGAGCCTGCGCTGGGCGCTGTCGCGGACCACCAATTATACCGGGGTCATGAACTATATGGGCGCGCGCTTTTCCGCCGACGCGACGGCGATGGGACCGTTCATGGCCGAGCTCGGCAAACGCGGCCTTGCCTATATCGACGACGGCTCATCCGCGCGGAGCCTGGCGCCCGATCTCGCCTTGAAGGACGGCGTGCCGTTTGTCGTCGGCGATATGGCGATCGATGCCGTGCAGGATCGCGGCGCCATCCTGAAAAAGCTCGACGCGCTGGAAGCCACAGCGCGCGCCAAAGGCTCCGCCGTCGGCATCGGCTCGGCCTTCGACCTCACCGTCGACACGGTTGCGGCGTGGGTGCTCGAGGCGAAAAAGCGCGGCATCGAGATCGTGCCCATCTCGGCGGTGGCGATTGATCCGGAAAAAAATTAGCGCGAACTCCCGAAACGGCTGAACCTAACTGATGGCTAAAAAGATCGATCCCGAGACGCTGCCCTACCGCCCCTGCGTCGGACTGATGATCCTCAATGGCGACGGGCTGGTCTGGGTCGGCCATCGCATCGCCGAGCCGGATAGTGAATTTGCCGGCACGAAGCAGCTCTGGCAGATGCCGCAAGGCGGCATCGACAAGGGCGAGGAGCCGCTGCAGGCGGCCGGGCGCGAGCTCTATGAGGAGACCGGCATGCGCTCGGTCACGCTGCTGGCCGAGGCGCCGCACTGGATCAATTACGATCTGCCGGCCGATCTGGTCGGCATCGCCTTCAAGGGGCGTTATCGCGGCCAGACGCAGAAATGGTTCGCCTACCGCTTTCACGGCGAGACCAGCGAGATCCAGATCAATCCGCCGCCCGGCGGCCATACCGCCGAATTCGATGAATGGGCTTGGCGGCCGATGCAGGACCTGCCCGGCTTGATCGTGCCGTTCAAGCGCAAGGTCTATGAGGATGTGGTGGCGGCATTCCGTCACTTGGCGTAACCAGCTCAGCTGTTGCGGCGTCCACGATCTGTCCGTACTGATAGAGTTGTTTGGTGCTCTGGTCAGGAGCCGGGATGGGCAGCGCCTCGGGGAAGTCACTGGATCCAGCATGTGAGGCCGGCCTGCGGCCGATCAGCGAAGCGGCGGCCGGCGCGGTCCTGACCATCGATCTCGGCGCCGTCCGGGAGAATTACCGGCGGCTGAAGGCGAAGCTTGGCGGCGTGCGCTGCGCCGGCGTCGTCAAGGCCGACGGCTACGGGCTCGGCGCGCGGCAAGTGGCGGCGGCGCTGGTTGCCGAGGGCTGCGACATCTTCTTTGTCGCGCATCTCACTGAGGGTGTCGCGCTGCGCGAGGCACTCGGGCCGCAGCCAGCGATCCATGTGCTGAACGGGCTGCCGCCGGGCTCCGAGCCGGAAGCGATAGCGGCGGATCTTGTGCCCGTCATCAACAGCGCCGGGCAACTGAAGGCATGGAGCGGGGCCGGCCAAAAGGCTGGCCGCAAGTTCAAGGCGGCCGTTCAGGTCGATAGCGGCATGTCACGGCTGGGGATGGCGCCTGCGGAGGTCGAGGCGCTTGCGGCCGATGCCTTTACCGGCATCGACGTTGTCCTGGTCATGAGCCATCTGGCTCGTGCCGACGAACCCACCAATGCGGCCAATGATGCGCAACTCATGGAATTCGAACGGTTGCGCAAAATGCTGCCCAAGGCGCCGGCGTCGCTCGACAATTCCTCCGGCATCTTTCTCGGGCCGCGCTATCGGTACGACCTCGCCCGCCCAGGTGCTGCGCTCTACGGCATCAACCCGACGCCGGACGAGGCGAACCCGATGCTGCCGGTGGTGCGGCTCAAGGCAAAGATCATCCAGACGCGCAGCATCGAAAAGGGTGTGGGCGTCGGCTACGGCCATGCCTTTCTGGCCAGCGGTCCTTTGCGTGTGGCGACGATCTCGCTCGGCTACGCCGATGGCTGGCACCGGCGCGCCGCATCGGCCGCCTGGTTCGAAGGTGTCAGGCTGCCCTTTGTCGGGCGGGTGTCGATGGATTCGATCATCCTCGACATTTCGGCGCTGCCGGCCGGCGGGCTGCGCGAGGGCGACCTTGTCGAACTGCTGGGTCCGTCGCAGAGCGTCGACGATGCGGCTGGTCATGCCGGCACGATCGGCTATGAAATCCTGACCAGCCTCGGCCCGCGCTTTCATCGCCGCTACATCAACGAATAGAGGCGCGACACGCCGCCCCTTGGCGGACGCGGCAAAATCCGGCAGACAGGAGGCGACGGCTTCAGGCTCGGATAAGATGTCGTCGTGGAGAGTGATGCGATGAAGATCTTCGTGTTGGGCGGCGGCGTTATCGGGGTCACCACAGCCTACTACCTCGCCGAGGCCGGCCACGAGGTCACGGTGTTCGATCGCCAGAAGGGGCCGGCGCTGGAAACCAGCTTCGCCAATGCCGGCGAGGTGTCGCCCGGCTATGCCTCGCCCTGGGCCGGTCCCGGCATTCCGCTGAAGGCGATCAAATGGCTGTTGATGAAGCATGGTCCGCTTGTGGTGCGACCGGCCTTCGATCCTTACATGTGGACGTGGCTGCTCAAGATGCTGCGTAACTGCACGGCCGATCGCTATGCCATCAACAAGGCGCGCATGGTGCCGCTCGCCGAATACAGCCGCGACACGCTGAAGGCGCTGCGCGAGGCGACCGGCATCGCTTATGACGAGCGGACCAAGGGCACGCTGCAGCTGTTTCGCACGCAAAAGCAGCTCGACGGTACCGGCGGCGATGTCGAGGTGTTGAAGAAATACGGTGTGCCCTACGAGCTGCTCGATCCCGATGGCTGCATCGCGGCCGAGCCGGCTCTGGCCGGCGTGAGGGGAAAATTCGTCGGTGGGCTGAGATTGCCCGGCGACGAAACCGGCGACTGCAAGATGTTCACCGACAGATTGGCCGAGCTCTGCGTGGCGCGTGGCGTCACCTTCGAATACGGCAGCCAGATCAGGCGCTTCACCAAAAACCGCAATCGCATCGTCAGCTTCGGCACGGACCAGCGCTCGCGCGCGGCCGACGCCTACGTGCTGGCGCTGGGCAGCTATTCGGCACGCTTCATGCGACTGCTCAGGCGTCCGATCCCGGTCTATCCGGTCAAGGGTTACTCGATCACCGTGCCGATCAAGGATGCGGCGGCTGCGCCGGTTTCGACGGTGATGGACGAAACCTACAAGGTGGCGATCACCAGGCTCGGCGACCGCATCCGCGTCGGCGGCACGGCGGAGATTTCGGGCTTCGATCTGCGGCTGCACGAATCGCGCCGGCGCACGCTCGAACATTCGGTCGGCGATCTGTTCCCGGATGGCGGCGACCTCAAGGCCGCGTCGTTCTGGTGCGGACTGCGGCCGATGACGCCGGATGGGCCGCCGCTGGTCGGCCGCACCGAGTTTTCCAACCTCTATCTCAACACCGGCCACGGCACGCTTGGCTGGACCATGGCCTGCGGCTCGGCCAAGGTGCTGTCCGACATCATCTCCAGCAAAGTGCCCGACATCGACGTGCGCGAGTTGGGGCCGGAGCGGTATTTGCGGTAGGGATCAGAACGCCTCCTTCACCCAGCCCTTCGTAAACAGCCACCGGTAGGCCCACGGGATCGTCACCTTGGTCGGGACCGGGTTCGAATGGGCGACATAGTCGTCATAGACCGGTTTCATTCTGGCGTAGAAGGCGGGGTCGAGCACCATCATGCCGTTCTCCAGGTCGTGGAAGAAGCTGCGGTTGTTGAGGTTGACCGACGAGATCGTCACCAGCCTTTCGTCGATCATCATGATCTTGGAATGCAGCACGACATCGGGCGCCTTGAATTCGCGGATGTTGATGCGGTCGCCATATTTCGCGACGAACAGCTTGTTGAGCGCGGTCAGCAACTTGCCGCCAATGTCGCCCTTGAGGTCGATGCAGCCGACAATGTCGATCCTGACGCCGCGCGCCAGAGCCCGCTCGATGGCCAGGCTGAGCTCCGGTGTCAGATTGAGGTAGGGATTGACGATCTCGATATGGTGCTTGCGGTGTCGATCAGCTCGACGAAATAGGTCTCCAGCGCGTGGTTGTCCTCATAAGGCGCAGCCTACACGAACAGCCCGCGTTCGCGTTCCACCGCCTTGGTGATGAAGTTGGCGACGATCTGGACACGGCGCAGCGGCCTGACCGATTCATGATAGACCAGCCAGTAGGCGCGGCGGATCGGAGCCACGATGTCGACGGGGATCAGCTCCGGCATCGAGCGGGCGACGAAGGTGTGCAGGATGCCAATGCCGGCACCGGAGCGCACCGCCTCGGCCTGGCCGAGGGCCGAGGAAATGGCAAAGCTGGTGCGCCAGTCCGGGCTGAACTCGGCGGCATAGTCGAGCGATGGGCTGACGATGAGGTCCGGCACATAGCCGATCAGCGTGTGCTGGCTTAGTTCCGCTGATGTCCGCGGCAGGCCATGCGCCTCGACATAGCCGCGAGATGCAAACAGGCCGAGCGTATAGTCGACCAGCTTTCCCGCCACCAGCCTGCCTTCGCTCGGCCGCTCGACGGTGATGGCGATGTCGGCCTCGCGCCGCGACAGCGAGAAGGAACGCGGCACCGGCACCAGCTGGATGGTCAGTTCGCGGTGCAGCGCCGTCAGCGCACCGAGACGCGTGGCCAGGAAGGCGACGCCGAACCCGTCGGGCGCGCCGATGCGCACCGTGCCGGAGATGTCGTCGCCTTCGCCCGACACGGTCGAGCGCGCAGCGATCATGTCGCCCTCCATGCGCTCGGCAATGTCGAGAAAGCGCTCGCCGGCCGGCGTCAGCTCGCTGCCGGTGGTGAGCCGGCGAAAGAGTTTTGCCCGCAATGCGTCCTCAAGTGCGGCGATGCGGCGCGAGACGGTGGCGTGGTTGAGCTCCAGCCGTTTGGCGGCGCCGAGGATCTGCCCGGCGCGGGCGACGGCGAGGAAGATGCGGACGTCATCCCAGTTCATGGGGACGGCCTTGATGGCAATGACCGGCGCTGTGATCCTTCGCACCCCTCTGTCCTGCCGGACATCTCCCCCTCAAGGGGGGAGATCGGCAGCTTTCTTTCTGCGACGTTGAATATTGTCGAAAGCAGCCATGAGAGCTCAATCTCCCCCCTTGAGGGGGAGATGTCCGGCAGGACAGAGGGGGGTGTGACGAAGCTCAACTTTGAGAAGTCCTGCAAAGATAGGCACGCGCTGTCATTTGCGGCAATTAATGCACACTCATCCTCGGTTGTCTATTTTCTGCACAACGGTTGCGTTCTCCCTCGCGTTGCCTTCGCGCCGGCAAAGGCGTTGAATGCGCCATCACAAACTCAGGGAGAGAAACCATGATCGAATACGGTCATTTCATCGGCGGCAAGCATGTCGCCGGGACCAGCGGGCGCAAGCAGGACGTGATGCAGCCGATGGACGGCACGGTGCGCGGTACGGTGGCGCTGGCTTCGCCGGCGGAACTGCGCGCGGCGGTCGAGAACGCCAAGGAAGCGCAGCCGAAATGGGCCGCCACCAACCCGCAGCGGCGCGTGCGCGTCTTGATGAAGTTCCTCGAACTGGTGGCCAGGGACTATGACGAGCTGGCCGACATACTGGCGCGCGAGCATGGCAAGACCATCGCCGACGCCAAGGGCGACATCCAGCGCGGCCTCGAAGTGGTCGAGGTCTGCATCGGCGCGCCGCACATGATGAAGGGCGAGTTCACCGACGGCGCCGGCCCCGGCATTGACGTCTATTCGATGCGCCAGCCGCTCGGCGTTGTTGCCGGCATCACGCCGTTCAATTTCCCGGCTATGATCCCGCTGTGGAAGATCGCGCCGGCAATCGCTTGCGGCAACGCGTTCATCCTGAAGCCTTCCGAGCGTGACCCGGGCGTGCCGATGCGCATCGCCGAACTGTTCATCGAGGCCGGCCTGCCGGCCGGCATCCTCAACGTCGTCAATGGCGACAAGGATGTCGTTGACGCCATTCTCGACGATGCCGATATCAAGGCCATCGGCTTCGTGGGCTCGACGCCGATCGCCCATTACATCTATTCGCGCGGCACGGCGGCGGGAAAACGCGTGCAGTGCTTCGGCGGCGCCAAGAACCACATGATCATCATGCCCGACGCCGACATGGACCAGACGGTCGATGCGCTGATCGGCGCCGGCTACGGCTCGGCCGGCGAGCGCTGCATGGCGATCTCGGTGGCGGTGCCTGTCGGCAACGACACCGCCAACCGGCTGATGGAAAAGCTGGTCCCGCGTGTCGAAAGCCTAAAGGTTGGCCCATCGACCGATTCCTCCGCTGATTTCGGCCCGCTGGTGACGCGCCAAGCTCTGGAGCGGGTCAAGGGCTATGTCGACATTGGTGTCAAGGAAGGCGCCAAGCTGGTCGTCGACGGCCGCGGCTTCTCTATGCAGGGCTACGAGGACGGCTATTATATGGGCGGCTGCCTGTTCGACAACGTCACCGCCGACATGCGCATCTACAAGGAAGAGATCTTTGGACCGGTGCTCTCGGTGGTGCGGGCGCCGACCTATGAGAACGCCATCAAGCTCGCCAACGACCACGAAATGGGCAATGGCGTCGCCATCTTCACCCGCGACGGCGATGCCGCGCGCGACTTCGCTTCCCGTGTCCAGGTCGGCATGGTCGGCATCAACGTGCCGATCCCGGTTCCGATCGCCTACTACACGTTCGGCGGCTGGAAGGCGTCGTCCTTCGGCGACCTCAACCAGCACGGCCCGGATGCGTTCCGCTTCTACACCAAGACCAAGACGGTGACGTCGCGCTGGCCGTCCGGCATCAAGGATGGCGCGGAATTCGTCATCCCGACGATGAACTGACGTCTGGTACTTGTTCCACGATCAGGGGCGCAACTTAGTTGCGCCCCTGATTTTTTGCATGACGTCACACCGTCGGAATCGTACCGCCGTCGATGACGTATTCGGCGCCGTGGATCGCCGAGGCGCGGTCGGAAACAAGGAAAGCCACCAGTTCCGCAACCTCTTGCGGCCATGCCGGCCGGCCGATCGGGATGCCGCCCAGCGCATCCATGATGCCCTGGCGGGCGGTTGCCTCGTCCGAACCCGAGTGGGATGCCAGCCGCTTCACCATGGCTTCTGAAGCGGTGGTGTGGATCCAGCCCGGCGCCACGGTGTTGACGCGGATGCCTTTCGGCCCGAGCTCCTTGGACAGCGCCTTGCTGTAGGTCGATAGGGCCGCCTTGGCCGCCGCATAGGCGATGGTGGATTCGTGCAGCGGCAGGCGGCGCTGGATCGACGATATATGGACGATGGCGCCGGAGCCTTGCTCGATCATATGCGGGACAAGCAGGCGATCGAGCCGCACCGCCGCCAGCAGGTTGAGGTTTAGTTCATCTTGCCAGGCCTGCTCCGGCAGTCCGGCAAATCCTCCGCCTGGGCTCTTCGAACCACCGACGCTGTGCACGACGATGTCGATGCCACCAAGCTGCTCCAACACACTTGCGGCGACTGTCTCGGTGCCTGCCAAGGTGCTTACATCGGCCTGCACGAACATCTGCGGCGATGGCGCGTCAGGGCTAGCAGAGCGGGCGGTCGTCAGAACGGCCGCACCTGCCGCCGTAAGCCGGTGAACGATGGCTAGGCCAGCACCCTTGGTGCCGCCAGTGACCAGAACCCGCTTGCCGGCAAATTCCTGGGCGTCGACCGCAAATTTCTGGACGATGGTCATGCGCCGATCTCCAGCCGCGCGATCCGGTCGCCCGCCAGCGTGAAGTTGTAATGGAGCGTAGCGGGGCTGCCGCGGAAATTGCCTGAGACGAGGCCGGCGACCCGCCAAGCCTGACCATTGGCCGTCGCGTCGGCGACCTCGACCGTCACCCGGTATTTGCGTGTGGTTGCATCCATCCAGTCGCGGATGGCGGCCGACCCCTGATGGACTTCGCCTTCGTCGCGAACCGTCGCATCCGATGCGAAGGGGGTGAGCATGGCGTCGATGTCGTGCCGGTTCTTGGCAGCAAAATAATCCGCCAGCGGCTGGGGAAGTTTTACGGTCATGGATCTCGTCTCCGGTTCCGGTTGTCGCTCCACCGGTTCGACGTCGGCGGTGCTTGCTCGGTCCCTAAAGTGAGATATGCTGCGGAAATGACAAGAACCGACGAAAAGGTAAGGTACTTACCCGAAAGTAAGGTTGGGCCTGAAAGCAAGGACGAGCCGCTGACACCCTCATCGGCGGCAAGCGGCGTGGAGAATGTGCTGCGCATCCTCGAAGGCCGCTGGAAACTGGTGATCCTGTTTCACCTGTTCGGCGGCAAGGTGCTGCGCTTCTCCGACCTCGAACGGGCGATCCCGGCAATCTCGCAAAAAATGCTGATCCAGCAGCTGCGACAGATGGAGGCCGATGGCATCGTGCGCCGTATCGTGCATCACCAGGTGCCGCCGAAGGTCGAATATCGCCTGACCGACTGGGGTCAGGCCCTGTGCCCGGCGCTCGATGCCCTGCTGAAATGGGCAGCACTTCGCGAACCGGCGGAAGTCTGACGCCGACCGTTGTCCTGCAACGCGCCGCAAGTCCCGAAATGGTGCTTGTTTTCGGTTCGGGGCCTCACCATATCGATTCAAGGGAATGATAAATTTCCCTGACGACAGACCGGAAAACCAGAAGGAGTGACGTGATGAAGACGTCGAACCCGGCCTGGAACGTTTCGGTATATTGAGGCTGCCCCATGTGCCTCCCTTTGCCGGAACGCCAAGGCGAAGGAGGTGCCCATGGCACACAAATTTTCGTTTCGATGGATCAGGATAGCCGCGATCGGCACCGCGCTGGCGCTGTCGACGCCATCGGCGCAGGCGCAATTTATCTGCGGTGGCCACAGCGACCTCGTCGCGGGGCTGGCGCAGGCCTTTCAACAAAAGCAGATCGGCTACGGTGTGGTCGGCGAGGCCGCCATTGTCGAGATCTATGTTGCGGCAAATGGGACCTGGTCGATGCTGGTGACCGACGTGAAGGGTCGAAGCTGCATCTTCGCGACCGGTGACGGATGGGAGAATACCGCCATCGCCACCGCGCAAGGGATCTGATCGCCCGTTCAGCGCGTCGCCGCCGTCTCGGCATGGCCACGCAGCAGCGCCATCAGCCGCTTGGCGTCCTTGGCGGCGGCTTCCTCGTCGCCGTCCAGGATCGAGCGGATCAGCGCGACGTGGTGCTCGGCGGATTCGGCAAGGCCAGTGTCGGCCTTGTAGCGGAACCAGAAGCGGCGGCTGTGGGTCTGCAAGGGCGCGGCCAGCCGCGCCGCGAACGGGTTGTCGGCAGCCTGCGCCAGCGCCTCGTCGAGCGCCTTGTCGGCCTGGATGAAGGCCAGCACGTTGCCCGAGATGACCGCCTTCTGCATGGCAAGTGCTGCATCGTGAAACATGTCGGCGGCCTCGCGGGTGACGAAACGGGCGGCTGAGCGTGCCAGCACCACCTCGACGCCGCGGCGCGCGTCAAGCACGCGCAGCCAGTCGCCGGGGTGCAGCGGGGCAATGGCGATGCCGGCGCGTGGCCTTATGTCGAGCAAGCCTTCCCAGGCCAGGCGCTGGATCGCCTCGCGCACTGGCGTGCGGCCGAGGCCGAGCCTTTCGATCAGGGCGCCCTCGGTGACAAAGCTCGCCGGCGCCAGTTCCAGCGTCACGATCATATGCTCGAGCGCGCGATAGGCCTTGGTGGCAGCCGGCTCTGGGGATGCAGTGTCGGTGGATATCAAAGGTCCGCTCCTGATATATTTTAGATATATCATAGCAGATTCCGCATTGACAGTAGATTTCTTAGCAGATATACGGCTGATATATCAGATGGAGAGATAGCTATGTGGACCGGAGTTTTCCCCGCCGTCACGACCAAATTCACTGCCGACGACCGCCTCGACCATGCCGAGATGGAGCGCTGCTTTGCGTTACAGATGGAGGCCGGCTGCGACGGCATCATCGTCTGCGGCTCGCTCGGCGAAGGCCCGATGCTGTCGCATGACGAAAAGATCGAGGTGCTGAAGACGGCACAGAAAGTCGCCGGGAACAAGCCGGTGCTGCTGACGGTCAACGAGGCCGGCACCCGCGAGGCGGCAAGCATCGCCAAGCGCGCCGCCAAGGAAGGCGCCAACGGGCTGATGGTGGTGCCGAGCCCGATCTATCACACCAACCCGGAAGAGACCGTCGCCGCCTTGCGCGCCGTCGCCGCGGCCGGCGACCTGCCGGTGATGATCTACTCCAACCGGCTCGCCTACCGCGTCGACGTCACCGTCGACCAGATGGAGGAACTGGCCACCGACAAGCGCTTCGTCGCCATCAAGGAATCGTCCGACGATATCCGCCGTTCCACCGAGATCATCAACCACTTCGGCGACCGCTACGACCTCTTCACCGGCGTCGACAATCTCGCTTTCGAGGCGCTGTCGGTCGGCGCCATCGGCTGGGTGGCAGGTCTGGTCACCGCCTTCCCGCGCGAGACCGTCGCCATCTACCAGCTGATGAAGCAGGGCCGCCGCGAGGAGGCGCTTTCGATCTACCGCTGGTTCCGGCCGCTGCTCGATCTCGACGTGTCTACCTATCTGGTGCAGAACATCAAGCTTGCCGAAGTGTTCGCCATCCAGACCAACGACCGCGTGCGCATGCCGCGCCAGCCGCTGTCGGGCGAGCGCCGCAAGACGGTGGAAAAGATCGTCACGGACGCGCTGGCAGTACGGCCGAAGTTGCCGACGTTCTGAATTGTCAATGCTGCAGGCCCCCTCATCCGGCCGCTTCGCGGCCACCTTCTCCCCGTTGGGGAGAAGAGACTCGCGCCGGCGTTGGCGAACTCTTCTCCCCTCGGGGAGAAGGTGGCCCGAAGGGCCGGATGAGGGGGCTGGCTCGGAGCACCGAGATTGGCCATTTTGCATGGCGCGCGGTCATGAATAGCGATGCTGCGATCGACATCGCCATTGTCGGTGGCGGCATTGTCGGTATCTGCGCCGCAGCGCAGCTGGCCGAGGCCGGGCGCAGCGTCACTATCTTCGACCGCACCGGCATCTGCGAGGAGACGAGCTCCGGCAATGCCGCCGCCTTTGCCTTCTCCGACGTGCTGCCTATGGCGCATAAGGGCATGATGCGGCAATTGCCGAGATGGCTTGCCGATCCGCTCGGACCGCTCAGCATCCCACCGGCCTATCTGCCGAAGCTCCTGCCATGGCTGTTCCGCTTCTGGCGCGCTGGCGCGCCGCGGCATTATGAGGCGAGCCTTGTGGCACAGGCGGGCATGATGAGGCTCGCCGAGGCCGAATGGATGGGGTTGCTCGAGCGGTCCGGCACGCGGCCGATGCTGCACGAGGATGGTTCGCTGGAACTTTACGAAAGCGAGGCAGAGTTTCAGGCCGGACTGTCGGGCTGGGCGGCGCGAGAGCGCTTCGGCATCGGCTTTCGCCATGTCGAAGGCGAGGAACTGGCGCGGCTGCAGCCTGGACTGTCGCCGCGCTTCATCAAGGGCACGTTCGTGCCGGGATGGAAGACGGTTGCCGACCCGAAACTGCTCGGCAAGGCGGTGTGGGCCTATGCCGAAGGGCTGGGTGCGCGTTTCGAGAAAGCACGCGTCGAGCGCGTTTCGGCCAATGATGGCGGCGCGGCGCTGACGCTGGCTAACGGCACGACCAGACAGGCGAGACACCTCGTCGTCGCTGCCGGGGCATGGTCGCATCTGCTGGCCAAGAACCTCGGCGACATTATCCCGCTGGAGACCGAGCGCGGCTACAACACGACCTTGCCGAAGACTGCCTTTGCCGTGCAGCGGATGCTGATCTTCTCCGGCCACGGCTTTGTCATCACGCCGCTCGACACAGGTTTGCGCGTCGGCGGCGCCGTCGAGCTGGGCGGACTCGACCGGCCGCCGAATTTTGCGCGCTCGAAGGCCATGCTCGAAAAAGCCAAACAGTTCCTGCCGGGGCTGGACCCGTCAGGCGGTCGCGAATGGATGGGCTATCGTCCGTCGCTGCCGGATTCGCTGCCGGTCATCGGCACGGCGCGCACTGCGCCCAACGTTGTCTACGCCTTTGGCCATGGCCATCTCGGCCTGACCCAGGCGGCGGCCAGCGGCCGCTTGATCCGCGATCTCGTTCTCGGGCAGACTTCGCCGATCGATCTTACCCCCTTCAGCCCGCAACGGTTTTGAGTTCGAGGAAATCATGGCCAAAAAATCCTTCTTCTGCATCGACGGCCATACGTGCGGCAATCCGGTGCGGTTGGTCGCAGGCGGCGGTCCCTTGCTCGAGGGGTCGACGATGATGGAACGGCGGGCGCATTTCCTGGCGGAGTATGACTGGATCCGCACCGGGCTGATGTTCGAGCCGCGCGGCCATGACGTGATGTCGGGCTCGATCCTTTATCCGCCGACGCGCGAGGATTGCGACATCGCCATCTTGTTCATCGAGACATCGGGCTGCCTGCCGATGTGCGGCCACGGCACGATCGGCACGGTGACGATGGCCATCGAACATGGGCTGATCAAGCCGAAAACGCCGGGTGTGCTCAGGCTCGACACGCCGGCTGGCCTGGTCATCGCCGAGTACAAACAGGTTGGCGATTATGTCGAAGAGGTGCGTATCACCAATGTGCCGTCCTTCCTTTATGCGGAAGGGCTGACGGTGGAGTGCCCGCAGCTTGGCGAGATTACCGTCGATGTCGCTTATGGCGGCAATTTCTACGCCATCGTCGAACCGCAGGCGAATTACCGCGATATGGGTGACTACTCCGCTGGCGATTTCATCGCCTGGAGCCCGGTGGTACGGCAGCGGCTCAACGAGAAGTATTCGTTCGTGCATCCGGAAAATCCTGAGATCAACCGGCTGTCGCACATGCTGTGGACGGGCAAGCCGACGGTGGCGGGCGCCGATGCGCGCAATGCCGTCTTCTATGGCGACAAGGCGATCGACCGCTCACCCTGCGGCACAGGCACCTCGGCGCGCATGGCGCAGCTTCATGCCAAGGGCAAGCTCAAGGCCGGCGACAGCTTCGTCCATGAATCGATCATCGGCTCGCTGTTCAAGGGCAAGGTCGAAAAGGACGTCACCGTTGCCGGCAAGCCGGCCATCATCCCTTCGATCGGCGGCTGGGCGCGGATGACCGGTCTGAACACTATCTTCATCGACGACCGCGATCCGTTCGCGCATGGGTTCGTCGTCAAGTGAGGTTGCTGGGCGGCTGATCATCCGGCCCGACAGAAACCTCACGACGGAACCAGTCGGCGAAGGTGAGTGCGGCGGGGGAGGCATTCGCCGCCATGGTCAGGAAGTAAGCCTTGTCGCGGTTCGTCGATATGTCGGACAGGACCACCAGGTCGCCGCGCTTCAACTCGTCACGGAAAACATCGACCGGACACAGCGCCACGCCGTGGCCGGCGATGACGGCGGTGGCAAGAATATTGAAGTCGGCGAAGACCGGTCCGTTGCCGACATCGACCTTGGCCAGTCCGGCCTCGGCAAACCACTCGCTCCAGCCCTGGCGGTTCTCGTCGTGCAGCAGTTCGGCGCCGGCGATCGCGGCAGGTGTCCTGAGATGCTCCCTGCCGGCCAGATAGTAGGGGCTGCACACTGGGCGGTTGAGGCGCGAAAACAGTTTCAGGCTGGTGACGCCGGGCGTCGGATCGGCGCCGAGCGTGATCAGCACGTCATTGTCGCCATCGCCAAGCCTGTCCTCGGCTTTGGCATAGGCGACGCGCATGCCGATGTCGGGGTGACTGGCGGTGAAGGCTGGCAGGCGGGGCACAAGCCAGCGGCTGGCGATGGACGGGATGCAGCCGACAGAAATGGTCGCCTCCGCGGCATTGCGCCGGATGCGCCGGCAGGTGGCGCCGAGTTCGGCAAGGGCAGCGCTCGCTGACGCCTGCAGG
Organism: Mesorhizobium sp. CNPSo 4688; assembly: GCF_057784295.1. Lineage (NCBI taxonomy): Bacteria > Pseudomonadati > Pseudomonadota > Alphaproteobacteria > Hyphomicrobiales > Phyllobacteriaceae > Mesorhizobium > Mesorhizobium sp. CNPSo 4688. Next base: position 113,490 of record NZ_JBWLUY010000002.1, on the reverse strand, counting down.
ATCACGCCGGCATCGGTCAGCCTTACCTTGCGCGCGTCGCGGTGGAACAGAGGCACGCCCAGCCACTCTTCCAGGCGCCTTATCTGGTGGCTGATCGCCGGATGGGTCACATGCAGCTCGTCGGCGGCGGCGGAAAAGCTCAAGCGGCGCGAGGCAGCCTCAAAGGCGCGGATGGCATTCAGCGGAATGTAGTCCATCTGTAAGATTTACTAACATGATCAGTGAGAAGCAATCATTTGAAGGCCCGCCCGGCATGCGGCATCTCTGCCGTGGATCACCAATCCATCCGCAACTTCCCGGTCCTTGGCCGGTATCCGCAGGGAAATCGACATGTTCACCAGACAATTGGCTGATGTAGAAAAATCTGACTTCTTCGTGAATTGGGGCAATGGCACCAGCCACCGGCTGCTGACCCAGCAGGACGGCATGGGCTTCACCGTCTGTCACACCGTCGTGCGCGCCGGCAGCGAATCGCGCCTTCAGTATCGGCGGCATTTCGAGGCCTGCTACTGCATCGCCGGCACCGGCGAGGTCGAGGACATGTCCGGTGCGGTGCACCGCATCGAACCGGGTACGATCTATGTGCTCAATGAGCATGACGAGCACTATCTGCGGGCCGACGCCGCAGGCGACATGATCCTGGTCAGCGTCTTCAATCCACCCTTGAAAGGCACGGAGCGGCATGCGCTGAGCGAGGACGGTGGATCCGCCTACTGATCACAGACGGGCAGTCGCTTCCTTGTCCGGCGGCCGGGCCTGGAAGCTCGGGTTCAACACGGTCTTTTATCGGCCATCGCGGCCGACTCGATCAACGCTTTGTGGCTAGGCAGCAAGAATCTTGCCTCTGCGGAAAGGAATGTGGCTAAAAAACGAAGCCTGTCAGCAACGCAACGAATCGTCTCATCACCTAATTTTGACGGCGATTTCTTCGAAACGGGGTGCATTGTCCGGCTGAATCGTCAAAGACATTGCGTTGGGCCAATGATAGGGTCCGCGATAGTCCAGGGGTCGGGAGCAAAAAAACGGGCAATCGGAAGGCGTGCCGCCAAAACACGCACGACGTTTGAAAAATCACGTTGCAATCCGGGCTCGAAACTTTACGACTAGGGGAAATACGAAAAGGAATGCGTCTGCATGGGCGACATTCCAGGGGAGCCATGTACACATGCAGTACTTTGTCCAGCAGCTTATCAATGGGCTGACGCTGGGATCGATCTATGGGCTGATCGCAATCGGCTACACGATGGTCTACGGCATCATCGGCATGATCAACTTCGCCCACGGCGACATTTTCATGGTCGGGGCCTTCGCCGCCCTCGTCGTTTTCCTCATCCTCGGCGCCTTGTTCTATTCGGTGCCGATCGTCCTGGCGCTGCTGATCATGATGATCGTGGCGATGCTGCTCACCAGCCTCTACAACTGGACGATCGAGAAGGTGGCCTACCGGCCGCTGCGCGGTTCGTTCCGGCTGGCGCCGCTGATCACCGCCATCGGCATGTCGATCGCGCTGTCGAACTTCATCCAGGTGACGCAGGGTCCGCGCAACAAGCCGATCCCGCCGATGGTCAGCCAAGTCTACAACATCAACGGCATCAGCGTGTCGCTGAAGCAGATCATCATCGTCATCGTCACGGCGCTGCTGCTCGCCTTGTTCTGGTACCTGGTCAACAGGACCTCACTGGGCCGGGCGCAGCGGGCGTGTGAGCAGGACCGCAAGATGGCCGCACTTCTCGGCGTCGATGTCGATCGTACGATCTCGATCACCTTCATCATGGGCGCAGCGCTTGCGGCAGTCGCCGGCACCCTGTTCCTGATGTATTACGGCGTCATCGCCTTCTCCGACGGCTTCGTGCCGGGGGTCAAGGCCTTCACCGCGGCCGTTCTCGGCGGCATCGGGTCTCTGCCGGGCGCCGTGCTTGGCGGGCTGCTGATCGGCTTCATCGAAAGCATGTGGTCGGCCTATTTCTCGATCGACTACAAGGACGTCGCGGCGTTCTCCATCCTGGCGATCGTGCTGATCTTCCTGCCTTCCGGCATTTTGGGCCGGCCAGAAGTCGAAAAGGTCTGAGACAATGGCGGTTACCGTATCCTCGGAGCGCGACACCGTCGCCTCCCCCGTGCAGCGCGCATTTCGTGAGGCGCTCTATGCCGGTGCCATCTCGCTGGGCCTGTTCGTTCTGTTCATCGGCCTGAAGACCGACCAGAACATCAGCAACCAGCTGATCCTGGTAACGCGCTGGTGGCTGCTCATCACCGTGGTCGTGCTGACCATGCTTGGCCGCTTCTTCTACATTGCCTATGGCCAGCCCTTCATGGCCAATCAGAAGATCGCCAATGTCGCCACCGGCCTGTTGCCGGCCAGCGTGGCGTCGCGCTTCTTCCTGCTTCCGGCCTTCATCGTTGCCATCGTGCTGGCAGCCATACTGTTTGTGTTCGGCGGCGCCTTGCCGGGGCTGGTGGGCGATGGTCTGGCCGGCTATCTGCAGTTCCTGCGCGCGCTGGCCGTCATCTATGCGCTGGCCTGCGTGATCTTTTACTTCCGCGCCTACATCCACGACAATTTCACCAAGCTCGGGGTCACCGCATTGGTGCTCTATCCGATCCTGGTCGTCGGCGTGTTGTCGCTGATGTCGTGGTCGTTCGTCGGCGGGCTGCAGGGCTCGCTGAAGTGGATCGACAATTTCGGCATCCAGATCCTGATCTATGTGATGCTGGCCTGGGGGCTGAACATCGTCGTCGGCCTCGCCGGCCTGCTCGATCTCGGCTACGTCGCCTTCTACGCGGTCGGCGCCTATGCCTATGCGCTGCTCGGTTCGCATTATGGCCTGTCGTTCTGGATCCTGCTGCCGACAGCCGGCGCCATGGCCGCCTTCTGGGGCGTGATGCTCGGCTTTCCTGTGCTCCGGCTGCGTGGCGACTACCTGGCGATCGTCACTCTGGCCTTCGGCGAGATCATCCGCCTGGTGCTGATCAACTGGCGTGAAGTCACCAACGGCTCGGCCGGCATCTCCGGTATCCCGAAGGTCACGTTCTTCGGCCTGATGACGTTCAATTCGACGGACCCGAACTATATCGGCAAGGTGCTGCACATCGCCCAGTCGAGCGCCTACTACAAGATCTTCCTCTACTATCTGATCCTGGCGCTGGCGCTGCTGACCGCCTTCGTCACCATCAGGCTCAGGCGCATGCCTGTCGGCCGCGCCTGGGAGGCGCTGCGCGAGGACGAGATCGCCTGCCGCTCGCTCGGCATCAACACCACCACCACCAAGCTCACCGCCTTTGCCACCGGCGCCATGTTCGGCGGTTTTGCCGGCGCGTTCTTCGCCGCACGGCAAGGTTTCGTCAGCCCTGAATCCTTCGTCTTCCTGGAATCGGCGATCATCCTGGCCATCGTCGTGCTCGGCGGCATGGGCTCGCTGGTCGGCATTGCGGTCGCCGCAATGGTGATGATCGGCGGCACCGAGGCGCTGCGCGAACTCGACTTCCTCAAGCAGGTCTTCGGCAAGGACTTCACGCCGGAGCTTTACCGCATGCTTCTGTTCGGCATGGCCATGGTCATCGTCATGCTTTGGAAGCCGCGCGGCTTCGTCGGCAGTCGTGAACCGACAGCCTTCCTCAAGGAGCGAAGAGCGGTCTCCAGTTCCTTCACCAAGGAAGGACACGGCTGATGAATGCGAGTTCGATTCAGAAGGCCAATGCGGGCATGAAAGACGCCATCCTCCAGGTCGAGCATCTGTCGATGAAGTTCGGCGGCCTGGTCGCCATCGGCGACCTGTCCTTCCAGGCCAAGCGCGGCGAGATCACCGCGCTGATCGGACCCAACGGCGCCGGCAAGACCACCGTCTTCAATTGCATCACCGGCTTCTACAAGCCGTCGGAAGGCATGATCACGCTTAACGGTGCCGACGGCTCGAGCTTCCTGCTCGAACGGCTGCCTAACCACGAGATCCCGGCGCGCGCCAAGGTGGCGCGTACCTTCCAGAACATCCGGCTGTTCTCCGGCATGACGCTGCTGGAGAACCTCCTGGTTGCCCAGCACAACAAGCTGATGAAGGCATCGGGCTATACGATCCTGGGCCTGTTCGGGATCGGCGGCTACCGCAGGGCCTCGGCCGAATCGGTGGAGCTTGCCAAGCACTGGCTGGAGAAGGCCGATCTCGTCGATCGCGCCGACGACCCGGCCGGGGACCTGCCCTATGGCGCGCAGCGGCGCCTCGAGATCGCGCGCGCCATGTGCACGGGGCCTGAGCTTCTGTGTCTCGACGAGCCGGCGGCCGGCCTCAATCCGAAGGAATCGGCCGCGCTCAATTCGCTGCTGATGGACATCAAGAGCAGCACCTCGATCCTGCTGATCGAGCACGACATGTCGGTGGTCATGCAGATTTCCGACCATGTCGTGGTGCTCGAATATGGCCGCAAGATTTCCGACGGCAGCCCGCAATCGGTGCGCACCGACCCGCGCGTCATCGCCGCCTATCTCGGCGTCGACGACGAGGAGGTCGAGACGGTGCTGACCGAAGTCGGCGATGAAGACGTCATCGAGCAGCTGGACATAGGGCCTGACACGGCGCACGGACCTGGCTCGTCGTCTTCCTATCTCGCCGGCCCGGTGAGCGACACGATCGGCCACAGCGAGGGCGAGCGGGTCACGGTGTCGAAAGGCGCCTCGAAGGCAGCTCAACTCGATGCAAAGGCCAACGTCGCGCCGAGAAAACCGACCGAGCGGGCCACGGCCAAGCCCGCCGGGAAATCCCCGACATCAAAGCCGCGCGGAGGGCGTAAGTGATGGCCGAGACAACGCTGCTCGATATCAGGGGCGTCGAGACCTACTACGGCAACATCAAGGCGCTGAACGGCGTCGATGTTCACGTCAACCAGGGCGAGATCGTCGCGCTGATCGGCGCCAATGGCGCCGGCAAGTCGACGCTGATGATGACCATTTTCGGGGCGCCGCGGGCCCGTGCCGGCACCATCACTTTCGCCGGTACCGACATTACCCAGATGCCGACGCACGAGATCGCGCGCTTGCGCATCGCGCAGTCGCCGGAGGGCAGGCGCATTTTCCCGCGCATGACGGTGATGGAAAACCTGCAGATGGGGGCCGGTCTCGACAACCTCAAGCACTATGACGAGGATGCCGAGAAGGTGTTCACGCTGTTCCCGCGCCTCAAGGAGCGCATCGCCCAGCGCGGCGGCACGCTGTCGGGCGGCGAGCAGCAGATGCTGTCGATCGGACGCGCGCTGATGGCGCGGCCGAAGCTGCTCCTGCTCGACGAGCCGTCGCTGGGTCTGGCACCGCTGATCGTCAAGCAGATCTTCGACGCCATCCGCGAGCTGAACCGCACGCAAGGGCTGACCGTGTTCCTGGTCGAGCAGAACGCCTTCGGCGCGCTCAAGCTCGCCACGCGTGGCTATGTCATGGTCAACGGCAACGTGACCATGAGCGGCACCGGCAAGGAATTGCTCGCCAATCCGGAAGTGCGCGCGGCCTATCTCGAAGGCGGCCACCACTGATTTCAGGAGTCTTCACCATGCAAGGCATTCTTCACGAGGAACCTTCCATCTGGCAGTTCTTCTTCGTCACCTGTCTGCTCGGCGGCTGGGCGGCATGGATGACCGGCAAGGCCAGCGCTCAGACATGGCGCAGCCTGCCGGTGCTGTTCGTCTACCTGCTGGGGCTCGGCATCGGCATAAGGTTCATTCATCATGCCCTGTTCGGCGGCACGATGTTTTCACTGCAATACTATGTCGTGGATACAATCGTGCTCATGATATTGGGGTTTGTCGGCTATCAATACACGCGCACCAACCAAATGGTGACGCAGTATAATTGGCTTTACGAACGGGCTTCGATCTTAAGCTGGAAACCGAAAGGCTGACGTTCATCATTAACGCCGTTTCGGGGATGAATCGGCGTGACAAGGGCCTGAAAATCGGCAAAGTACGCTTTCTGCGATAAGGGTGGGCATCGCATGAAAGTATCATCCACGCCCACCTCGTAAATGGGAGCGTTTAAATGAAGAAATCACTTTTGTCCGCCGTTGCCCTGACCGCGCTTGTCGCGTTCGGCGGTAACGCATGGGCTGACGTCCTCGTCGGCGTCGCCGGTCCGATCACCGGTCCGAATGCGGCCTTCGGTGCGCAGCTGCAGAAGGGTGCGGAAGCGGCCGTCGCTGACATCAACGCAGCAGGCGGTATGAATGGCGAGCAGATCAAGCTTGAAGTCGGCGACGACGTCTCCGATCCGAAGCAAGGCATCTCGGTCGCCAACAAGTTCGTCGGCGATGGCGTCAAGTTCGTGGTCGGCCACTTCAACTCGGGCGTCTCGATTCCGGTCTCGCAGGAAGTCTATGTCGACAACAACATCGTCGAAGTGACCCCGGCGGCGACCAACCCGAAATTCACCGAGCGCGGCCTGTGGAACGTGTTCCGCACCTGCGGACGCGACGACCAGCAGGGCGGCATTGCCGGCGCCTATATCGCGGCCAACTTCAAGGACGCCAAGGTTGCCGTCATCCACGACAAGACCCCCTACGGTCAGGGCCTTGCCGACGAAACCAAGAAGACGATGAACGCAGCCGGCCTGACGGAAGTCATGTACGAAGGCGTCAATGTCGGCGACAAGGACTTCTCGGCGCTGATCGCCAAGATGAAGGACGCCGGCGTCACCCTGATCTATTGGGGCGGCCTGCATACGGAAGCCGGCCTGATCATCCGCCAGTCGGCTGACCAGGGCCTCAAGGCTACCCTGATGTCGGGCGACGGCATCGTCACCGACGAGCTGGCTGCGATCGCCGGCGACGCGGTTATCGGCACGCTCAACACCTTCGGTCCGGATCCGCGCCTGATCCCCGAGAACAAGGCACTGGTCGAGAAGTTCCGCGCCCAGGGCTTTGAACCGGAAGCCTACACGCTCTACGCCTACGCTGCCATGCAGGTGATCGCGGAGGCCGCTGCCGTGGCCAAGACGAACGACCCGGTGGAAGTGGCCAAGGCGCTGCATGAGAAGGGTCCGTTCAAGACCGTTCTGGGCGACCTCGCCTATGACGAGAAGGGCGATCCGAAGCTCCCGGGCTACATCATGTACGAGTGGAAGAAGGGTCCGGACGGCAAGATCACCTGGCTGCCGAAGACCTGATCGGATAACGCAATCCCTACGAAATGCCCGGCGCTTGCGCCGGGCATTTTTCTTTGACCTGCCGGAGCGCGTAGCGACGGCATTGGCTAAAAAGGAACCATTAGCCGGGAGCGGATTGTGCGCGGGATGACAATTCGCGTCACTTCGCGACGCCATTCGCACGCAGTCTTTCGCTTTGCAGTGCTAGAATTTATTTAAATCGGTTTAATCGCCTCCCGATTTTGGTTGCACTGCAGCATTTTCGCGTTAATCATTGCTGAGCCCCCATCCCTCCCTGTCCGGAGCCTTCTTCCTTGGCCATCACGAAGATCCTCGTCGCCAACCGGTCCGAAATTGCCATCCGCGTCTTTCGCGCGGCCAACGAACTCGGCCTCAAAACCGTGGCGATCTGGGCCGAGGAGGACAAATATTCGCTGCATCGGTTCAAGGCCGATGAAAGCTACCAGGTGGGGCGCGGGCCGCATCTGGCCAAGGATATGGGACCGATCGAAAGCTATCTGTCGATCGAGGAAGTGATCCGCGTCGCCAGGTTGTCCGGCGCCGACGCCATCCATCCGGGCTATGGCCTTTTGTCGGAAAGCCCTGAATTCGCAGATGCCTGCGCCGAGGCTGGCATCACCTTTATCGGCCCGAAGCCAGACACGATGCGCCGGCTCGGCAACAAGGTCGCCGCGCGCAATCTCGCCATCGAGGTCGGCGTGCCGGTGATCCCGGCAACCGACCCGCTGCCGGACGACATGGACACGGTCAAGAAATTGGCCAAGGAAATCGGCTATCCGGTGATGCTCAAGGCATCGTGGGGTGGTGGCGGGCGCGGCATGCGCGCCATCCGCGCCGAGGCCGATCTGGTCCGCGAAGTCACCGAAGGCAAGCGTGAGGCCAAGGCCGCCTTCGGCAAGGACGAGGTCTATCTCGAAAAGCTGATCGAGCGCGCCCGCCATGTCGAGGTCCAGGTGCTTGGCGACACGCACGGCAATGCCGTGCATCTGTTCGAGCGCGACTGTTCGATCCAGCGCCGCAACCAGAAGGTCGTCGAGCGGGCGCCGGCGCCCTACCTCAGCGAGGCATTGCGCCAGGAGCTTTGCGGCTATGCGCTCAAGATCGCGCGCGAGACCAGCTATATCGGCGCCGGCACGGTGGAGTTCCTGCAGGACGCCGACACCGGCAAATTCTACTTCATCGAGGTCAATCCGCGCATCCAGGTCGAGCACACCGTCACCGAGCAGGTGACCGGCATCGACATCGTCAAGGCGCAGATCCACATCCTGGACGGCTTTGCCATCGGCACGAAGGAATCGGGCGTGCCGGTGCAGGCCGACATCAGGCTGAACGGCCACGCGCTGCAGTGCCGCATCACCACCGAGGATCCGGAGCATAGTTTCATTCCGGATTACGGCCGCATCACCGCCTATCGCGAAGCCGCCGGTTTCGGCATTCGCCTCGACGGCGGCACCGCCTATTCGGGCGCGGTCATCACCCGCTTCTACGATCCGCTGCTGGAGAAGGTGACGGCCTGGGCGCCGACACCGGCAGAGGCGATCGCCCGCATGAACCGGGCCTTGCGCGAGTTCCGCATCCGCGGCGTGGCGACCAATCTCACCTTCCTCGAGGCGATCATCAACCACCCGCGCTTCGCCGACAATTCCTACACGACCAGGTTCATCGATACGACGCCGGAACTGTTCGAGCAGGTGAAGCGGCAGGACCGTGCCACCAAGCTGCTCAACTATCTGGCCGACGTCAGTGTCAACGGCCATCCCGAAACCCGTGGCCGTCCGATGCCGAAGGCCGATGCGGCCGCGCCGATCGTGCCCTATCTCAACGGCAATGTGCCGGGCGGCAGCAAGCAGAAACTCGACGCGCTGGGGCCGGAGAAATTCGCCGCCTGGATGCGTGAGCAAAAGGAGGTGCTGGTCACCGACACGACGATGCGCGACGGCCATCAGTCGCTGCTCGCCACCCGCATGCGCACGCATGACATTGCCGGCATTGCCGGCACCTATGCGCGGGCGCTGCCGCGGCTGCTGTCGCTGGAATGCTGGGGCGGCGCCACCTTCGACGTCGCCATGCGCTTCCTCACCGAGGATCCGTGGGAGCGGCTGAGCAAAGTGCGCGAGGCCGCCCCCAATCTTTTGCTGCAGATGCTTCTGCGCGGCGCCAACGGCGTCGGCTACACCAACTATCCCGACAATGTCGTGCAGCATTTCGTCAAACAGGCAGCAAGTGGCGGCGTCGACCTGTTCCGCGTCTTCGACTGCCTGAACTGGGTCGAGAATATGCGCGTCGCCATGGACGCGGTGGGCGCCGAGGGCAAGCTGGTCGAAGCGGCGATTTGCTACACCGGCGATATCCTCGATCCGGCGCGCGCCAAATACGACCTCAAATACTATGTCGGGCTGGCGAAGGAATTGCAGGCCGCCGGCGCCCACATCATCGCCGTCAAGGACATGGCGGGATTGTTGAAACCGGCTGCCGCACGCGTGCTGTTCAAGGCGCTGCGCGAGGCGACCGATTTGCCGATCCACTTCCACACCCACGATACGTCAGGCCTGTCGGCGGCGACGGTGCTGGCGGGCGTGGAAAGCGGCGTCGACGCCATCGATGCGGCGATGGATTCCTTCTCCGGCAACACCTCGCAGCCCTGCCTTGGCTCGATTGTCGAGGCGCTGAAGGGAACCGAGCGCGATCCTGGTCTCGATCCGCAATGGATCCGCAACATCTCCTTCTATTGGGAAGCGGTGCGTAACCAGTACGCCGCCTTCGAAAGCGACCTCAAGGGGCCTGCCTCGGAGGTCTATTTGCACGAGATGCCGGGCGGCCAGTTCACCAACCTCAAGGAACAGGCGCGCTCGCTCGGGCTGGAGACGCGCTGGCACGAGGTGGCCCAAGCCTATCACGACGTCAACCTGATGTTCGGCGACATCGTCAAGGTGACGCCGTCATCCAAGGTGGTCGGCGACATGGCGCTGATGATGGTGAGCCAGGACCTCACTGTCGCCGACGTCGAAAACCCGGCCAAGGACATCGCTTTCCCGGACTCGGTCGTCTCGATGCTGCGCGGTGATCTCGGCCAGTCGCCCGGCGGCTGGCCTGCGAAGCTGCAGAAGAAGGCACTGAAGGAAAGCAAACCGATCACCGTGCGGCCGGGCTCGCTGCTCAGGCCGGCCGACCTCAAGGCCAGCCGCAAGGAAATTGAGGAGAAGCTGGAGCGCAAGCTCTCGGAGTACGAATTCGCGTCCTGGCTGATGTATCCGAAGGTGTTCACCGACTTCGCCGCCGCGCAGGAGACCTACGGGCCTGTCAGCGTCTTGCCGACGCCAACCTATTTCTACGGCATGAAGTCCGAGGACGAGATCTTCCTGGACATCGAAAAAGGCAAGACGCTTGTGGTGCGCTGTCTTGCGATCGGCGATGTCGATGAGAAGGGCATGGTCACCGTGTTCTTCGAGCTCAACGGCCAGCCGCGCCGCGTCCGGGTGCCGGACAGGGCGCATGGCGCCTCGGCGGCCAAGGCACGGCGCAAGGCAGAACCCGGCAACGAGGCGCATGTCGGCGCGCCGATGCCGGGCGTGGTCTCCGCGCTTGCTGTTGCCGCCGGCCAGGCGGTCAAGGCTGGCGATGTGCTGTTGTCGATCGAAGCCATGAAGATGGAGACCGCGCTGCATGCCGAGCGCGACGGCACGGTGGCCGAAGTGCTGGTCAAGGCCGGCGACCAGATCGACGCGAAGGATTTGCTGATCGCCTTTGGGTGATGCGATCGATCACATTGGGGACGGCTGGCAGCAGCCGTCCACGAAGCATCGATAATGGCTTGACCCGCCGCGCCCGCTCGGGCATCGAACCCGCTCCAATTTTGCCGCGCCAGAATCGCGGCGCCTAAAAAGAAGCGGAGAAAAACATGGCCGACGACATCACCGAGACCAGCCAGACTGTTGCCGCCGGCCAGTTGCGCGCCTTCATCGAGCGCATCGAGCGGCTCGAGGAAGAAAAGAAGACCATCGCCGACGACATCAAGGAAGTGTTTGCTGAGGCCAAGGGCACCGGCTTCGACACCAAGGCGATGCGCTCGATCATCCGGCTGCGCAAGAAGGACCAGGCCGAGCGGCAGGAAGAGGAAACCATCCTCGATCTCTACAAGGCCGCGCTCGGCATGGTCTGAGGCGCGTGGCCGGAGGCCGGCGGCGTCTCATAACCGAGAGCGATGCCCACCTGCGGCGGGAGCGAAACTCAACCCCGGCTGAAGTTCGCCGGAATCTGCTCGGAAGATCGGGAGGAAAAGCCTAAATTCCGGAAGGTTTTGCCGAGATATCGGCCTCGCGCGGCGCTACGGATGCGAAAATTCCACGTGTGTGAGGATCACCGATATGGATTTGACTCGTTTCAAAGTGCTGACATTCGACGTCTATGGCACGCTGATCGACTGGGAAACCGGCATCTGGAACGCGCTTCAGCCGCTTTTGAGCATCGCAGATCGCGAAATCAGCCGGGACGAAGCGTTGGAAACCTATGGGGAAATAGAGACGCTGCAGGAAGCCGAGACTCCTTCCTTGCATTACAGAACACTGTTGGCGGCAGTGCACGCAAGGCTCGCTCGACATTGGGGTGTCACCGCGCAGGCCGATCTGCATGAACGTTTCGGCACCTCGGTGCCCGATTGGCCTGCCTTTCCGGATTCCAGGGAGGCGCTGGCCTATCTGAAACAGCATTTCCGTTTGGTCGTATTGTCCAATGTCGACGGCCAGAGTTTCGCGGCTTCAAACCGTAAGCTCGGGATCAGCTTCGATGCCGTTTACACGGCGGAAGATATTGGCAGCTACAAGCCGGATCTGGACAATTTTCGTTTCCTGTTCGACAGGCTGAACCAGGATCTGGGCATTCAGCAAGACGAAGTCCTTCATGTGGCGCAGAGTCTGTTTCATGATCATGCGCCGGCAGAGAGCATCGGGCTCGCCAGCGTTTGGATTGACCGCAGGTTTGGGATGGAGGGGCCAGGTGCAACGAAGCGTCCTCTTGCCCAGCCGAAGGTCGGAGGTCATTTTCCGACCTTGGCGGAATTTGCCGCTATGCATCGCGCGGCTGATAGGAAGCACTGATCTCATTCGTCAGAGGCCGCGAGGTCTGACGGGTCCGCGCCGTCCTCGGGCGAGACCAAATGCGGCACCTGCCGCATCGGCCGTCTGATGGCGTTTTCTGCGCTTCCGTTGCGCACGGACCCAAATGTCCGCTACGCTACGGTTCTCAAAACGCCATCAAATGACTCGCTAGAACGAATTTCGAAACGGTCTCGGGCAGCGGGGCAGCCGGCCATGAGCGAATTCGACTTCGGCGCCCGCCGCGCCTCTGAATTCCGCCAACGCAGCTTCTGGGCGCTGTTCGCCGAACGGCATCCGGAGGAACGCGCATCCATGGCGCGGCGCGGACCCTGGTTCTGGCAGCGCGGGCTGCCGGACTTCGCCCTGGTCCTGTCCATGTATGTCGCGCCGGCGCAAAACCATGTCGGCGTCTTCTTCGGCCGCAACGAGAAGTTCGGCGCCACTGAAGCCTGGTCGCGGCTGAAGCCTTTCCAGCCGGCGATCGAAGGCAGGCTGAAGCTCAGGCCGGAACAGAGCTGCGATGGGCTCGGCATCAATTCGATGTGGCGGGTGAACTGCTTTGCCGAGGACAACTGGCCGGCCATGGCCGACTGGCTGGTGACGGAATGCTCGCGCTTCGAGCACGCCGCTACTGAGGTGCTGGGACAGGCTGAGATCGGCTGGCGCTAATTCGGCTTCGGCGCGTCGCGTCCGATCTCATCCAGATGCTGCTGCAACGCCATGTGGCCCAGCGCGTCCATCGGCAGGTTGGTGAACAGCGATATGCGGTTGTTGAGCATGCGATAGGCATCGGCGAAGGCCAGATGCATTTCGGCGTCGGTGCCTTGTGCCTTGGCCGGATCCGGTATCGCCCACAGTGCGGTCATCGGGTGGCCGGGCCAGACCGGGCAGGTCTCGTTGGCGGTGCTATCGCAGACGGTGAAGACGAAATCCATTTCCGGCGCGTCGGGCTTTGCAAACTCGTCCCAGCCTTTCGAGCGGGCGAAGCCGGTGTCGTAGTTGAGGCTCTCGAGCAGCTGCAGCGCGTAGGGATTGACGGTGCCCTTCGGCTGCGACCCGGCGGAGAAGGCCTTGAATTTCTCAGCGCCGATGCGGTTTAGGATGGCTTCGCCCATGATCGAGCGCGCCGCATTGGCGTTGCACAGGAACAGGACATTGTAGCTTTTGTCGCTCATCGAAGACCTCCCTGGCAGGCGACCTCGGGACGAAGGAACAGCACGGTCAGCAAATTAGCTTTGCGGCGGATGCAGGCAAGGGCCATCCGGAAAGATTTTGCGATTGTTTGACGGCGATCGCCAAGCCATATGCTTCTACGCGATCGTCGTGCGCGCATGCCGCGCTCGGGATCGCTCAGAATGAAAGAGTTGAGCTGATGCCAGGACCCGCGGGGAGCGAAGGTGGCAAGACGGGCGGAACGGCCGGCTTCTTCCGCTCGCGCTGGCACGGTGCCGTGTCGCTCGATCGCCTGTTCTGGCGCGACATGGTCGTTGTCGGCACCGCGATCAACGTCGCGTCGTCGGTGGTCGCGCTCGTCCTGCTCGGGCTGAAGCTGCCGCTGGCCGTGGTGCTGGCCGTGCATTTCGCGCCGGTGCCCTACAACATATTCCTGACCCTGGCCGTCTGGCGAATCGCCGAAAAGGCCGGCGGCGCCAAGGCCTCGCTGATGATGCTCGGTTCCGCGCTATGGTTGATCCTGGTGGTCGTTGTCTGAGACGCCGGCGGGGCACGAAAAAGGGCGGCCGGAGCCGCCCTGTGCAAGAGATGATGACCGGGTTGCGGTTTAAGCCGCCGGTTCGAATTTCAGCGCCACGCCATTGATGCAATAGCGCAGGCCGGTCGGCGGCGGACCGTCCTCGAAGACATGGCCGAGATGGCTGCCGCAGCGCGAGCAGTGGCATTCGGTGCGGACCATGCCGTAGCTGCGGTCGACGGTGTTCTCGACCGAACCGGGCACCGGGTCATTGAAGCTCGGCCAGCCGGTGCCGCTCTCGAACTTCAGCTTGGATTCGAACAGCGGCTGGTCGCAGCCGACGCAGGAAAAGGTGCCAGCGCGCTTTTCGTAGAGCAAAGCGCAGCTTCCGGGCCGTTCGGTGCCGTGGCCGCGCATGACGGCATACTGCTCCGGCGTCAGCCGGGCACGCCATTCGGCGTCAGTGCGGGTAACGGGGTAGGTATGGGTATCCATCTAATCTCCTCAGCCTTGGCGGCTTGTTGTTGGTTGCAGCCAGTATTCGCACCAACATAAGCATTTGTTACACGCCTGCCCAGCGCAGAGGCGTGTTTGGGGCTCAATGCTTGCGTGAGAGCTGCTTGGTCGCGGCTTCGAGCCCGGCCAGCGTCAGCGGGAACATGCGGCCGCCGAAGATATCGCGGATCATGGCGATCGAGTGGGTGAAGCCCCAATTCTCAGGGTTTTCGGGGTTCAGCCAGACCGCGTTCGGCCATTGTTGCAACAGGCGGCCGAGCCAGACGGCGCCGGCTTCCGGGTTCCAGTGCTCGACCGAACCGCCGGGGTGCGCAATCTCGTAAGGGCTCATCGAGGCGTCGCCGACGACGATCACCTTGTAGTCCGGGCCGTATTTGTGAAGCAGGTCGAAGGTCGAAATCACCTCGGCATGGCGGCGGCGGTTGTCCTTCCACACGCCCTCATAGAGGCAGTTGTGGAAGTAAAAATATTCGAGCTGGCGGAACTCGGCGCGGGCGGCCGAAAACAGCTCCTCGACGCTTTTGATGTGATCGTCCATCGAGCCGCCGACATCGAAGAACATCAGAAGCTTCACAGCATTGCGCCGTTCGGGGCGCGTCTGCACGTCGAGATAGCCGTGCTCGGCGGTGGCATGGATGGTGCCGGGCAGGTCGAACTCTTCCTCCGCGCCCTCGCGCACCCAGCGGCGCAGCCGCTTCAGCGCCACCTTGATGTTGCGGGTGCCGAGCTCGACGGCGTCGTCGAAATTCCTGAACTCGCGCTTGTCCCACACCTTCACCGCACGGCGGTTGCGGCTTTCGTGCTGGCCGATGCGCACGCCTTCGGGATTGTAGCCATAGGCGCCGAAAGGCGAAGTGCCGCCGGTGCCGATCCATTTCGATCCGCCCTGGTGCCGGCCTTTTTGTTCCTCGAGCCGCTGCTTCAGCGTCTCCATCAGCTTGTCGAAACCGCCGAGCGCCTCGACCAGTTTTTTCTCCTCCTCGGTCAGATGCTTTTCGGCGAGCCGGCGCAGCCACTCCTCGGGGATGTTGGCGACATCGACCGCATCCGGTCCGCCAAGCGCTTCAATGCCCTTGAAGACATGCGCGAACACCTGATCGAAGCGGTCGATATGACGCTCGTCCTTCACCAGAGCGGCGCGGGCGAGGTAATAAAAACCCTCGACGTCATAATCGACCAGACCGGCTTCCAGCCCCTCCAGCAGCGACAGATACTCCCTGAGCGAAACGGGCACCCGCGCGGCCTTCAGTTCGAGGAAGAAGGGGATGAACATGGGCTATCTACAGCAGATCGTACTCGATGAAGCCAGTCCGCCGAGCAACGCGGTCGTAGAGCTTGCGCGCGGTGGTGTTGGTCTCGTGGGTCATCCAGTAGACGTTCTTGACGCCAATCTTGCCGGCCTCCTGCTTTACCGCCTCGATCAGCGCCGCACCCACGCCCTTGCCGCGCACATCAGGGTCGGCGAACAGGTCCTGCAGGTAGCAGTTGTTTTTTTCGGACCAGCCGGAGCGATGGTAGAGATAGTGGGTCAGGCCGACCGCCTTGCCGTCGAGCGTGGCGATAAAACCCTTCGGCTCGAATTCTCCGTCCGTGAACAGCCGTTTCCAGGTGATGTCATACACCTCGTCAGGGAGCTTGGTTTCGTAGAAGGTGAGGTAGGCAGTCCACAGACGCCGCCAGTCGGCATGGTCGGCCTGCGCCAGCGGGCGGACGGTGATCTCGGTCATGAAATGCTCTCCATGTGATAGGTCAGCTTCGGCAATGCCCGTCAGCACGACAAGGGTCCACGCACAGATACCTTCTAATCCTGGGAGCCGCCTTGGCTTGACGGGCCTGCCCGCAAAAGCTGGCTGGCAAAGACTTGGAAGCGACTGACCTCCTCAATCGATTCCACATACCACGGTCGAGACGTATCAATTTCCGCTATCGAACGGCCTTCACTATCCTGGCTCTGAGACAGCACCCGGCAACGCAAGCTGCCGGGCTGTGGATAGATGTTGCCAGCACCTAACCATGCGTTCGAAACGAGGGCTTGTTTCTCGCGGAAATGCCATTGGCGACCAAATCGGTCGCTGAACTCAAATTCGACAATCCCCGGCTGCGGCTCGTCGTCGATCCAGCGAACGATGGCAACCTCAAGCTCCGCGTGATCTTCTGACACGGCCTAACCTTGCCGTCTGGCCATAAAAGCCAGGCGTTCGAACAGGTGCACGTCCTGCTCGTTCTTCAGCAATGCGCCATGCAGTTTGGGCAGTGCGTTCTTGGGGTCGGCGCGCAGATCCTCGGGTGCGATGTCGTCGGCGACCAACAGGCGGATCCAGTCGAGCGCCTCGGAGGTCGACGGCTTCTTCTTCAGCCCCGGCACATCACGGATCTCGTAGAACTGGGTCAGCGCCGCCCGGACCAGGTTCTGCTTGATGCCGGGATAGTGGACGTCGACGATTTTGTGCAGCGTGTCGACGTCCGGAAAGCGGATGTAGTGGAAGAAGCAGCGGCGCAGGAAGGCGTCGGGCAGTTCCTTCTCGTTGTTGGAGGTGATGATGACGATCGGCCGGACCGCGGCGCGAATGGTCTCGCCGGTCTCGTAGACGAAGAACTCCATCCGATCGAGTTCCTGCAACAGATCGTTGGGGAACTCGATGTCGGCCTTATCGATCTCATCGATCAAAAGCACGACCTTCTTGCCGGCCGCGAACGCCTCCCACAGCTTGCCGCGCTTGATGTAGTTCCTGATGTCGTTGAAGCGCTCGTCGCCGAGCTGGCTGTCGCGCAGCCGCGAGACCGCGTCATATTCGTAGAGTCCTTGCTGCGCGCGCGTCGTCGACTTGACGTGCCATTCGATCAGGTCGAGGCCGAGTGCCGCCGCCACTTGCCTGGCAAGTTCGGTCTTGCCGGTACCGGGCTCGCCCTTGACCAGCAAGGGCCGCTCCAGCGCGATCGCCGCATTGACCGCCACCATCAGATCCTTGTCGGCGACATAGGCCGCCGTGCCTTCAAAACGCATGCTTGCTCCTCGGTTGGTCATCGCGACCGTAAGGACGCCGCCCGGCCTGTGCAAGGGCGAGCCGGTCGTGACGAAAAGGGCGTGCATCTGAAATGGAAACATCGGCTCGTGTCACTGGCGCTGGACCGACCAGCGGCCTATATTGGGGAGGACGGTCTGTGCTTCCCGGCAGGAGAACATTTTCCCCGGGGCCTTAACGATCCTTAGGGAGCTGTCCCTGGGAAGACCCGTGGGTTTTCTCATACGGCGCCCACCTACTTTGTAGGTTCCCGGGATCGCTCTCTCCACCGGTTGTGTGGATCGTCACTTCTTGCCCGCGTCCACGCATTTGGTGGATGATGCGGTAGAAAACGTCGCTCCTAAAACGCCGCCAGAAACCGACCTTTTCTATCGTTCAGCGCATGACATCCTTAAAAGACCTGAAGAAACAACTGCGCCGCGAAGCTCTCGGCCGCCGCGATGCGCTCGATCCGATGTGGCGAGTGGAGATAGCGCTTGAGATGGCCGAGACGGCGCGCGATCACCTCGCTATCGAGCCTGGCCAGATCGTTTCAGCCTTCTGGCCGATGCGGTCGGAAGTCGACGTAAGGCCGCTGATGTTTGCCTTGCGCGAGAAGGGAGCCAGGCTTTGCCTGCCGGCCATTCTCGACAAGACCACAATCGTCTTTCGCGAACTGGTGCGCGGCGCGCCGATGGTCGAGATGGGATTCGGCACGGTCGGTCCGCATGAGGAGGCCGAGGTGCTCGACCCCGCGGTGATGCTGGTGCCGCTCGCCGCCTTCGACAACCGTGGCCATCGCATCGGCTACGGCGCCGGCTATTACGACCGCGCCATCGCCAGGCTGATCGACAAGGGCTTGCCGCCACGGCTGATCGGCATCGCATTCGACTGCCAGGAGGTGGCGCTGGTCCCGGACGAGCCACATGACGTCATCATCCAGGAAATACTCACCGAGAGCGGACTGCGCCGTTTCGCTTAAAAGTTCGCGATCTTAGTTTGATGTATGTCGTTATCTCAAAACCGGGACCACTTTTGAGCGACATGCATTAACGCGTTTCCAAGACATGCCGGATAGTATTCTCCGCAATACAATCCGAGCCGATGGCGGTCGTCATGTTTGTCTTAGCACGCTACCTGCTGATGCCGCTCGTCCTCATCGCGGTGACGCTGTTCGCGATGGGCTTGCACATTGTCGGAACCGCCCTGCATCACCAGTTCGCCTGGCATCAGACGGTCGCCACCGTGACGGATGTCAGTCCCTATACCGAAACGCAGAAAAACGGCCTGACCACGAAAGGCATCAATGTCGCCATCGCCTATGTCGCCAACGATGCACCGATGAGTTGGTCCGGCAAGGCGAAGGATATCGGTCTCTACACCACGTCCAAAGGCGACCAGGTGGAACTGTACTACGACCCCGCCGATCCATCGTCCCTCGATACCGCCGCTATGAAGGGCTGGCGCGGCGGGTTGCTGCTCTTTGCCGTTTCGGGCGGGTTCACCGCTTTCTACGTCTGGTTTTTCTGGCTGCGCGGACGCAACGCGCCGCCGGCGTCGCCGATAGCGTCGCCTGTTCGCGTTGCGGGCGCGAATGCAAAGCCGCTCCACCAGCAGCGCGATACTTTCGGCCGGCGTTAGCGCCAATCGCCGGGGTAGCGCTTGCCTAGCGTCCTCGCCTCTGGATAGAAGTGGGCATGAGACTTCTCTTCCTCGGCGACATGGTGGGCAAATCGGGACGTACGGCAGTGTGGGAACAACTGCCCGGCCTGATCTCCGACTTCAAACTCGATTTCGTCATCGTCAATGGTGAGAACGCCGCCGGCGGTTTCGGCATCACCGAAGACATTTTTCGCGACACCATTGCCGCCGGCGCCGATGTCGTCACCACCGGCAACCATGTCTGGGACCAGCGCGACGCGCTGATCTTTGCGCCGCGCGAGGAGCGCTTTTTGCGTCCCTCCAATTTTCCCAAGGGCACGCCGGGGCGCGGCTCCGGCGTCTACATCGCCAAAAACGGCGCACGCGTGCTGGTCGCCAACATTATGGGCCGGGTGTTCATGCATCCCGAACTCGACGATCCGTTCCAGACCGGCGAGCGCGAGCTGGCGGCCTGTCCGCTGGGCGAGCAGGCCGATGCCGTGGTCATCGACTTTCACGCTGAGGCGACTTCGGAGAAAATGTGCTTCGCGCATTTCGTCGACGGTCGCGCCAGTCTCGTCATTGGCACCCACACGCACCAGCCCACCGCCGACCACCAGATCCTCAATGGCGGCACCGGCTACATGTCCGACGCCGGCATGTGTGGCGATTATGATTCCTCGCTCGGCATGGACAAGGAAGAACCGCTCAACCGCTTCCTGTCGAAGGTGCCGAAAGGCCGGTTCGAGGCGGCGACCGGACCGGCGACATTGTGTGGCATCGGCGTCGATATTTCCGACCGCACCGGGCTGACCGAGAAGATCGCGCCGTTTCGTCGCGGGCCGCGGCTGGAGGAAACAGCGCCGTCCTTCTGGTCGTGACATTGATATAGACGCACGCAGTACCTAACTGGCGGCGACACCTGCTTCAGATCGTAGAGGGGACGACCTCCATGCAGCTCATCGAATTCCTGGCGCCGCATTTTCAATTTGTCTCTGACCCCACCGCCTGGGTCGCGTTGCTGACGCTGATTGTGCTCGAGGTCGTGCTCGGCATCGACAATCTGATCTTCATCTCGATCCTGACCAACAAATTGCCGGAAGCGCAGCGCGCCCGCGCCCGCCGCCTCGGCATTTCGGCGGCGCTGGTCATGCGGCTGGTGCTGCTCGCCACCATCTCGATCATCGTTCAGCTGACGACGCCGGTGTTCACCGCTTTCGGCCACGGCTTTTCCTGGCGCGACCTGATCCTGATTGCCGGCGGCCTGTTCCTGGTGTGGAAGGCGACCAAGGAAATCCATCACACGGTCGATCCGGAGGATCACAAGGACACGATGCTGGGCGAGACGCTGCAGATCTCGCTTGCCGGCGCCATTTTCCAGATCCTGCTGCTCGACCTCGTCTTTTCCATCGATTCCATCATCACCGCCGTCGGCATGACCGACGAGATCGCCATCATGTATATCGCCGTGATCGTGGCGGTGAGCGTGATGATGCTGGCGGCCGGGCCGCTGGCCAATTTCATCGCCAAGAACCCGAGCATCGTCATGCTGGCCTTGGGCTTCCTGCTAATGATCGGCATGACGCTGATCGCCGACGGCATGGGCTATCATGTTCCCAAGGGCTACATCTATGCCGCCATGGGTTTCTCGGCGTTGGTCGAAGGACTCAACATGCTGGCGCGGCGGCGCAGGAAATCCGGTGGTGGGCATTGAAGCTGCTCGCCGGGGCGCTGTGAACGCCGTGTCTGGACGAATTGAGCCGATTTATCTATAAGCCGGCCATTCCGACAAAGAGCGCCGTATGCCTTCGCAGGCATGCGAGAGACGTTCTGAAATTTAAATTCGAGCATTTGCGGGAAGGCCGGGTATCGTCGCCTCGCTTCGTAATGCTCTAGCCGAAGACGACAGGGGTGCCATGGCTGGCCATTCACAGTTCAAGAACATCATGCACCGCAAGGGCCGCCAGGACGCGGTGCGGTCGAAAATGTTTTCCAAGCTGGCGCGCGAAATCACCGTCGCCGCCAAGAGCGGGACGCCGGATCCGTCGATGAACCCGCGCCTGCGCCTGGCCATCCAGAACGCCAAGGCGGTGTCTATGCCGAAGGACAATATCCAACGCGCCATCAACAAGGCGTCGATGGGCGATGCCGAAAACTACGAGGCGGTGCGCTATGAAGGCTACGGCCCGGGTGGCGTGGCACTGATCGTCGAGGCGCTGACCGACAACCGCAACCGCTCGGCCTCGAATGTGCGCGCCGCCTTCACCAAGGCCGGCGGTGCGCTCGGCGAAACCGGCTCGGTGTCGTTCATGTGGAACCGCGCCGGCGAGATCTACTATCCGGCCTCTGTCGGCAGCGCCGACAAGGTGATGGACGCGGCGATCGAGGCCGGCGCCGATGACGTGGAATCGGACGAGGAAGGCCATACCATCTACTGTGCCTTCGAGAGCATGGGCGAAGTGTCGAAGGCGCTGGAAGCCTCGCTCGGCGAGGCCGAATCGGTGAAGCCGATCTGGCAGCCGCAGAACAATGTTCCGGTCGACGAAGAACGCGCCCAGTCGCTGATGAAGCTGGTGGCGACGCTCGAAGACGATGACGACGTGCAGAGCGTCTACGCCAATTTCGAGGTCGACGACGAGACCATGGCCAAGCTCAGCGCGGCGTGATCGAAACTCGGACATGAGCCAGCTGCCCACCATCCGCATCACCTATTGCACGCAGTGCCAGTGGCTGTTGCGCGCCGGCTGGATGGCGCAGGAACTGCTCTCGACCTTCGGCACGGATCTGGGCGAAGTGACGCTGGTGCCGGGCACCGGCGGCATCTTCACCATTTCCTGCAACGAGGTGCTGGTCTGGGACCGCAAACGCGACGGCGGCTTTCCCGACGCCGCCAAGCTCAAGCAGTTGGTGCGCGACGTCATCGATCCGGACCGCGATCTAGGCCATTCCGACCGTAAGGGTCACACGCAAAAAGACCCCGCCTGAGCGGGGTCTTTTTGCTTTCAGCCTCCTAGAGCAACGCGAAGATGAAGCAGGCCATCGATACGATGGCGGTGATGGTGCGGACGTGGTTCCACATCACCCATTGGTTCAGATGGTTTGCCCAGACGGCGGCGCCATTGGCGCTGGCTGGATCGACGGCAGCGAGCGCATCGTTGAGCGGCACATTGAAGACCATGGTCACGATCGGGTTGCCGATCAGGTAGATCACCGCCCCGGCAAGCAACCAGTACGAACCGGACTGGCTCCAGCCCATGATGGCGGCGGCGATAAGCACCAGGCAGAGCAGGCCGGTGCCGAACAGCGCCGTCATGAAGGTCGGGGTGATCACCGTGATGTTGATCGAATTCATCGCCGCAATGCCTTGAGAGACGGGCAGCCGGGCAAGCGCCGCCATGACGAAGTTGGAAAAGGCGAAGAACACGCCGCCGACGACGCCCGAACCGATTGCGGCAATGATGGTGAGGGTGGGAAGAAACTTGATCATCTCAGTTGCTCCAGATGCCGGTTGCGGCGGTTTCATGTGCGTAGGCGGAAAAGTCTTTCGGCGCGCGGCCGAGCACAGCCTGGACGCCATCGGTCAGCGTCTCGTTACGGCCGTCGAGCACTTCGGTGAACAGCTCGTTGAGCAGCCAGGCGATTTCAGGCGGCAGTTCATATGCGGCCATCGCGGTGGTGAATTCGTCATGCGAGACCTTGAGATAGCGGATGTCGCGACCGGCCGCCTTGGCAATCTCGGCGACGGCGTCGGCGAAGCTCAGCAGACGCGGCCCGGTCAGCTCATAGAGCTGCCCGACATGGCCTGGCTCGGTCAGCGCGACGAAGGCAGCGTCGGCAATGTCGTCGGCATCGATGAAGGGCTCACCGACAGTGCCGACCGGCAAGGCAACCTCGCCTTCGAGCAAGGACTCGATGAGAAAGCCTTCACTGAAGTTCTGCGAAAACCAGGCACAGCGCAGGATCGTCCAGTCGGCGCCCGAGGCTTTAACCATCTCTTCGGCGCGCTGGGCCTCGGTCTCGCCGCGTCCGGAGAGCAGCACCAGCCGGGTGATGCCATTGGCCACTGCAAGCCTGGCGAAGGCCTCGACGGTCTCGGCCGCGCCCGGCACGGCGATGTCGGGATAGTAGCTGATGTAGACGGCACGCACGCCTTGCAGGGCCGGGCCCCAGGTCGCCGGAACCTCCCAGTCGAAGCGTGGGCTGCCGGAGCGCGAGCCGATGCGCACGGGAACGCCCTGTGCGGTCAGCCGCTCGGCGAGGCGACGGCCGGTCTTGCCGGTGCCGCCGAGGATCAGGATTGGTTTGGTGTCAGTCATTGTGGTTTTTCCTCTGTTTGAAAATATGAGTAATCCTCACATTTGCAAAACGTGATAAACCCTCGTATTTTGCGAGTCAAGCCGTTGTTGGCAATTTTCTCGAGACCGGAGACAGTCATGGAAGACACAGCAGCGCCCGCATCTGCCCAGGAGCAGGTCGCATCGCCGCGGCGGGCGCCGACGCAGCAACGCAGCCGCGAGCGGGTCGAACGGATGCTGGCCGCAGCCTCTGCGTTGATTGCCCAACAAGGCAGCGACGCCATGCGCATGGGCGAGGTGGCAGAACGGGCCGGGGTGTCGATCGGTTCGCTCTACCAGTTCTTTCCCGACAAGCGGGCGATCGTCTGGGCGCTGGCCGAGCGTTACACCGCCGAAAGCCAGGCCTGCATCTCCTCGGCACTCAAGGATGTCACCGACGCCGAAGGCCTCCGGCAGGCGTTTTCGGAGCTGGTCGATATCTACTACCGGCTGTTCCTGGCCGAGCCGGTGATGCGGGACATATGGTCGGGTACCCAGGCCGACAAGGCGCTGCGCCAGCTCGAACTCGCCGACAGCCGCGCCAATGCCGAATTCCTGACCGCGGTCCTCAAGCGGCTGCAACCCGATGCCGATCCGGTAGCGCTGGAGACGACGGCGTTTCTGGTCTGGCAGATGGGCGAGGCCGCGGTGCGGCTGGCGATCTCGGTCGACCGGCAGGAGGGCGACAGGCTGGTGGCCGCCTACAAGCGCATGGCGCTACGGGAGTTATTGGAAGGGTAGACCCTTACCTTCGCCCTTGTGGGGAGGGTCGCTGCGCGCAGCGGGGTGGGGGCGCCTGCGCCAGCTTGAGTGACCTACCTTGGTCGCAACAAAAAACCCGCCTCTGGGGCGGGTTTTTTAGATTGTGCAGGCGTGGCCAGCTTAGAGGCCGAAACCTTCGAAGCGCTTCTTGAACTTCGACAAGCGGCCGCCGCGGTCGAGCAGGGTCTGCTGGCCGCCGGTCCAGGCCGGGTGCGTGGTCGGGTCGATATCGAGGTTCATCGTATCGCCTTCCTTGCCCCAGGTCGAACGGGTCATGTATTCGGTGCCATCGGTCATGACGACCTTGATGGTGTGGTAATCGGGATGGATGTCGGCCTTCATTGTCGTGCTTCCTGGCTTGTGGCGCTGCCGACGGGCCCGTGGCCTGCGTCGATGCGCCCCTTTTTAAAACTCGAAGCCGCAGCTATTGAAAAGCCACGGCTTCTAAAACGGTCGGCGAGCCTATACATCAGCCGGAATTGAATCACAAGGCCGTGGCGGGCGCATATTGAAAGCGCCCACCGGGAAGCGGCCAGAGGAAACGGTCATGGCGGACATCAGCGGCGAGCAAGACGGGCGCAGACGCTCGCTCGGGCCGCTCAGGCGCCTCTCTCCCTACATCAGCCGCTACCGCAAACTGGTCATCGGCGCCGTCATCTCGCTGGCCATCGCGGCGGCGACGACACTGGCGCTGCCGCTCGCCGTGCGGCGCATGATCGACCACGGTTTCAGCGCACCCGGAACCTCCTTCATCGCCGAGTACTTCGCCGCTTTGGTGGCGATGGCAGCCATTCTGGCGGCGGCATCGGCTGGCCGCTACTATTTCGTCATCACGCTCGGCGAGCGGGTTGTTGCCGACATCCGCAGCGATGTGTTTTCGCATGTCACGACGCTGTCGCCGTCCTTCTTCGACACCGCCCAGTCGGGTGAGATCGTCTCGCGGCTCGCGGCCGATACGACGCAGGTGAAATCCGCCGTCGGCGCCACCGCCTCGGTGGCGCTGCGCAATGTCATCCTCGGCCTCGGCGCTGTGGCGATGATGGTCGTCACCAGCCCGAAACTGTCCGGCCTGGTCATAGCGGCCATTCCGGTGATCGTGCTGCCGCTGGTCGCCTTCGGCCGCTCGGTCCGGCGCCGGTCGCGGCAGGCGCAGGACACGCTGGCGCAAGCGACCGCCTATGCCAGCGAGCAGATCGGCGCGGTGCGTACGCTGCAGGCTTTCACCAACGAGACGCTGGTCACCGGGCGGTTCTCGGCTGCGGTGGAAGCAGCGTTCCAGGCGGCGCGCTCGTCGATTTTCGCCCGCTCTTTCCTCACCTTCTTTGCCATCTTCATGATCTTTTCCTCGGTCGTGGCGGTGCTGTGGTTCGGCTCGCGCGACGTACTTGCCGGCACGATGTCGGCGGGCACGCTCGGCCAGTTCCTGCTCTATTCGGTGTTTGCCGCTGGCGCGCTCGGCGCGCTGTCGGAAGTGTGGGGCGAGCTCTCCCAGGCGGCGGGTGCGGCCGAACGGCTGACCGAGATCCTCGACGAGACGCCGGCGATCCTGGCGCCTGCCAAGCCATTGCAGCTGCCGGCCAAGGCGAAGGGCGCGATCAGCTTCGACGATGTCTCCTTCTCCTATCCGGCAAGGCCCGACCGCGCCGCCGTCCATGGCCTGAGCTTCCAGGTGAAGCCGGGCGAGACGGTGGCGATCGTCGGGCCCTCGGGCGCCGGAAAAAGCACGGTCTTTTCACTGATCCTGCGTTTTTACGATCCCGAGACCGGCCGCATCGCCATCGACGGCGTCGACGTGCGCGAGGCCGATCCGGCCGATGTCCGGGAGCGCATCGCCATCGTGCCGCAGGATGTCACCATTTTTGCGGCGAGCGCGCGCGACAATATCGGCTTCGGTCGGCCGAGCGCCACGAATGCCGAGATCGAGACGGCCGCCAGGGACGCGCTGGCCGACGAATTCATCCTCAAACTCGACAAGGGCTATGACAGCCAGGTTGGCGAGCGCGGCGTGACCTTGTCCGGCGGCCAGCGCCAGCGCGTGGCGATCGCCCGGGCCATCCTGCGCGACGCGCCGATCCTGTTGCTCGACGAGGCGACCTCGGCGCTCGATGCCGAAAGCGAAACACTGGTGCAGACGGCTCTGGAACGGTTGATGCAGGGCCGCACCACCATCGTCATCGCCCACCGTCTTGCAACGGTGCTGAAGGCTGACCGCATCCTGGTCATGGATGGCGGCCGCATCGTCGAGGAAGGCACGCATCAGAGCCTGGTTGCCAAGGGCGGTATCTACGCGCGGCTGGCCAAGCTGCAGTTCGAAACCGGAGCCAGCGCGTTCAGGGGTGCCGCGGAGTAGGTGCTGCGGCGCAAATTGAGTTCAGCCGCGGGCAGGCTGGCGCCGGCCACGCCGGATAGCGATGAATACCGGGACGCCGACGAACAAGGTCAACCGGAACATGCTGGCGATGACCTGTCGCTGCTCCGTGTCCGGATCGCTGACCTTCACTTCGACGGGCGGCGGATCGACGTAGGTTAATGCCCTATGTTTTTGGATGCCGTGCCAGCCGAAATGGCTCAAGCCCCGTATCGCTGCTGCAGGTGGCGGGTGAAATGCGCGGCATTCAGTTTTTCGCCGGTGGCGCGTTCGAGCAGTTCGGGCGTTGACCAGCGTGAGCCCTGCGACCAGATCTTGTCGCGGCGCCAGCCATTTATGACCTCGAAGTTTCCTTTTGCCAGATCGTCGTCGGCGGACGGATGCTCGCTGGTCAGCGCCGCCCATTGCTGCGCCGCCATCATGGCGCCCAGCGTGTAGGACGGGAAATAGCCGAAGGCCGCACCTGGCCAATGCACGTCCTGCATCGGCCCGTCGGCGGGATTGTCTATGGTCGACAGACCAAGATACTCCCGCATCTTGGCGTCCCACGCCTCGGGCAGGTCGGCGGCCTGCAGCCGTCCCGAGACTAGCTCCTGCTCCAGCTCGTAGCGCAGGATGACATGCAGCGGATAGGTGACCTCGTCAGCGTCGACGCGGATCAGGCCGCGCTCGACCCGGTGCACATGCGGCAGGATATCGTCGAGCGACCAGGCCTCGCCGAGATGCCTTTCGACCACCGGCAGCGCCCAGCGCCAGAATTCGGGATTGCGGCCGATCTGCTTCTCGACGAACAGGCTCTGGCTTTCATGCACCGCCATGCCGCGCGCCTTGCCCAGCGGCCAGTGCGCCCAGGCCTTCGGCAGGTTCTGTTCGTAGAGCGCGTGGCCGGTCTCGTGCAGCACGCCCATCAGTGCCGACAGGAAATCCGAGGTCTTGTAGCGGGTGGTGATGCGCACGTCGCTCGGCACGCCGCCGCAGAAAGGATGATGTGACACCGACAGCGAGCCATGGGTGAGGTCGAAGCCAACCGCCGCCATCATGGCGAGGCCAAGCTCGCGCTGCCGGTCTATCGCATAGCTGCCCGAGAGCGGCTTCAGCGAGTGGCTGGCCAGCCGCGCCTCCTGCACGGCCAGCGCCTCAGGCACGAAGGACTTCAGGAACGTCTTCAACTCAGTGAAGACCGGCGTGATGTCGGCGGCGCGGTTGCCGGGATCGTATTGCTCCATCAGCGCGTCGTAGGGATCAAGGCCGAGCGCGTCAGCGCGCAGTGCGGCCTCCTCGCGGACCAGCGCGATGACACCTTCGAGTGCCGGCAGGAAACCGGCCCAGTCGTTCTTGGCGCGCAGGTCACGCCAGAGCTGCTCGGAGCGCATGCGCGCCACCGTCTGGCGTTCGACGAACTCGACCGGCAGGCAGGTCAGGTTGGTGTATTGACGGCGCAATTCCCGGACCGCCGCCTGCTGCTCCTCGTTCAACGCCTCCCGTTCGGCTGCAGCGAGCCAGTCGGCGATTTCCGGCGCCGTTGCCCGGGCATGCAGCATGCCGGCCAGGGAAGACGTGGCTTCGGCGCGCTTCTCACCGCCACCGACTGCCATGTGGGTCGCCTCATCGGCGCCGAGGATGGCGAGCGCATGTTCCAGCGCTTCGAGCTTGTGGCCGAGATCATCGAGTTTCTGAAAGGACATGGCAGATTCCGCGTTTTGGACGGCGGGAAAAGATACCAATGCGCCAGGCTTGGCAACCCTGCACAAGTGTCGGTTAATGGGGGCAAGGCGGCGCGAGCTTGCACGCCGTGGCGGGCGTGCTCACTATGGCAGACGGCGTGATGCCGCCTGGGGGAGAAAGACATGATCGCCAACATACTGGTCGGGCTGGTGGCGCTGATCCACTGCTACATCGTCTATCTGGAGATGGTGGCGTGGGACACGCCGCGTGGCCACAAGGCGTTCAACCTCAAGCCGGACTTCGCCAGCGCATCGAAGGTGCTGGCCGCCAATCAGGGGCTTTACAACGGCTTCCTTGCCGCCGGGCTGATCTGGGGCCTCTATCTCGGCGCGGCCGGATTCCAGATCAAGGTGTTCTTCCTGCTTTGCGTTGCCATTGCCGGGCTCTATGGCGCGGCGACCGCCAGCAGGAAGATCCTGTATATCCAGACCGTGCCGGCGGTGGTTGCGCTCGTCGCGCTCTGGCTCGGCTGGTAAAAAGACGCCCTCGGACCAGATCCCGCGGGCGTCAGACTGTCCCTTTCTCATTCTTTGGATATCCGAGGATATCGCAGCGGGTTCTCAGCCGTTCGGATAATTGCCGCCGTCGGAACCGTCACCGATCATGAAGCCACTACCGGTGTCGGACATCAGGGCCTGGTCGACGTTGTCGAGGCGGCGCAGCAGGTCGTGGTATTGCGCGGCCGGGATCCGGCCATGATCCGAGCCAGCGACCCGTTCGGCGGCCTGGCTGATATGCGCCGCGCGCAGATGCAGCCGATGCGCTTCGGCCGACGTGATCGCGTTGGCCTGCCTGGCATCGGTGATGCCCTGGTCGACGCCCTTTATCTGCTCGATCAGGCCGGTCACGCGCGGACCGGTCATGTCGGTCGGGTCGCTGGCGTCGAGGGCGCCCTTGTGATGTCCGGCGGCATAGGCGCCGGCGAGCGGAACGGCGATCAGAAGTGTGGTGAGGGCTGCAGTCCTGAGAGTCTTCAAAGAACGCATGATGTGCGTCTCCTCCTGCTTTGGAAGGGGTAAGCGCTTTCACTCCGCCTTCCGGACGCGGGCCGTCGGGTTCCGTCGCGTCGCGATGGGAGGCATCGCCGGCGGTTCTCGGCCCTGCGCGGCAAATTAGGAGCCCAGAAACGTGAAGTGTAATTAAAAAAAGATAATGTTTTCAGGCCTTGCCGAGGCTGCCTTGCGCCCTAGAGTTGAGCCGTCGAACAAATTCGCGTGACCAAAAATCACCGTTCGGTGAGCTTCAGTTCAATGCGGCGGTTCTTGTTGCGGGCGTCTTCGGTGTCGGCGGGATCGAGCGGCTGAAATTCGCCGAAGCCGGCGGCGACCAGCCGGTTAGCGGGCACGCCGTTCTCGATCAGGAACTTGACCACCGAGGTCGAGCGCGCCGTCGACAACTCCCAATTGTCGCGGTAGCGGCCCGTGCCCGACAGCGGCTTGTTGTCGGTGTGGCCGTCGACGCGCAGCACCCAGTTGATCTCCGGCGGAATTTCCTTTTGCAGTTCGATGATGGCGTCGGCGAGCTTCTTCATCTCGACCTTGCCGGCATCGTTGATCACTTCGGAGCCGGTCGGAAACAGCACCTCCGACTGGAAGACGAAGCGGTCGCCGACGATGCGGATGTTCTCGCGGTCGGCGAGGATTTCGCGCAGGCGGCCGAAGAAGTCTGAGCGGTAGCGGTTCAGTTCCTGCACGCGCTGCGCCAGCGCGACATTCAGCCGACGGCCGAGATCGGCGATCTTGGTGTTGGAATCGCGGTCGCGGGTTTCAGAGACATTGAGGGCGTCCTCGAGCGCGCCGATCTGCTTGCGCAACGCCGCGATCTGCTGGTTGAGGATCTCGACCTGGCTCAGCGCCTGCTGGCTGATCTGACGCTGGTTGTCGAGTTCGCCGCCCAGTTGAGCCGCACGCTGGTTGGCGGCGTCGCCGGCGCCTGCACCTTGCGCCAGCAATTGCTCCAGCCGGCTCTTCTCGGCTTCCGACGCCGACAGCGAGGCCTGCAGATTGGCGAGCGAATCATCCTTGTCCTGCGCCGTCGAGCGCTCCAGCGCCAGCAACTGCGTCAGTTCGTTGATCTGCGAGTTGAGGCGCGAGAGCACGGTGTCCTTGCCGGAGAGTTCGCGGCCGAGCAGGAACTGCGCCAGTACGAAGACGGTGAGCAGGAACATGATGGCGAGCAACAGCGTCGACAGTGCGTCGACGAAGCCCGGCCAATAATCGATGCGGCGGTCGGTGCGACGGCCCCTGGCGAGCGCCATGCTAGTGCACCCCGGGCTTCTTCAGGGCGTCGGCGATCTTTTCCAGCGTGTTGCGCATCGCCTTCTGCTCGTCCGACTGGGCCTCGACCCAGTCGCGCATGATCTGCTGCTCGGAGCGCATGTTCTTGACCAGGCCGGAAATGCCGTCGGCGAGATTGGCCATGGCGGTGGCGACGCGCGGATTGGAGCCGCCGCCGTTTTCCTGCATGCTGCGCAGCCGCTCCGACAACAGGCGGATCTCGTCGGAAGGCTCGTTCTTGGCCGGATCGGCAACGACAATGTCGGAGGAGAGATCGGTGACCGAGGACAGCCAGTTTTCAAGCTCGGTGTAGAAGCGGGTCTGGGCGCGGCCGGCCTGCAGGTCGAGGAAGCCGAGCACCAGCGAACCGGAAAGGCCGAACAGCGAGGACGAGAAGGCGGTGCCCATGCCGGCCAGCGGCGCCGACAGGCCCTGTTTCAACGAATCGAGCACGGCGGCGGCGTCGCCGGTGCCGGGATCGAGCGATTCGATGGTCTCGCGGATCGAACCGATGGTGTTGAGCAGACCCCAGAAGGTCCCGAGCAAGCCGAGGAACACCAGCAGCCCGACGAGATAGCGCGAGGTGTCGCGGCTTTCGTCGAGGCGGGTGGCGATCGAATCCAGCATGGTACGCATCGAGGAGGTCGAGAAGGCGACCGTCGAGGAACGGCCGATCATCGCCTTCATCGGCGCCAGCAGCACCGGTTCGGTGGTTTCGGAGCCGGCGCGGAACGAATTGACCCAGCGCACTTCACGAAACAGCCGTCCGACCTGGGCGAAGGCAAGCAGGATGCCGACCGCCAGCACGCCGATGATAAGGCCGTTGAGGCCGGGATTGCTGCCGAAGGCGGTCGAGATCTGGCGGGTGAGGATGGCTGCGATGAAGGCGACGATGACCAGGAAGATGACCATGGTCAGGAGGAAGACCTGCGGGCTCGACAGTTTGTGCGGATCGTACATCAGGACATCAGAACGCCTGCCCACGCCGAAGGATCTGAGAAAAGCCATCCGTGCCCCGTTTCCGATGCTCTTTATTTGCCTTGACGCAATTCCGAACGGGAAACCGCTCACACTTTCCCGGAATTGCTCCAGTGCCGCCGATCACGTAATTCGCGACTCTAAACGCAATTGTGACCAAATTGAATGGCGCTTGGCAATATTGCCCGATGGGTCGGGCGGCACTGCGCCTTTCAGAGGCGGTTGATGACCAGGCAGTCGACCATGGCGGCAAGATGCAGCCCGGCGCCGGTGATGACAAAGCCGTGCCAGACGGCATTGTGGAAACGCAGCCCCTTCCAGGCGAAGAAGATGACGCCGCAGGAATAGACGATGCCGCCGGCGACGATCAGCGCGATCGACGTTGTCGGCAATGTCGCGACCAGCGGCTTGACCAGAACGATGCCGCTCCAGCCGATGGCGAGATAGAAGACTATGGCCAGGCGGTCGAAGCGGCCGGGCAGAAATACTTTTATGGCGATACCGGTCACAGCCGCGGTCCAGACAAGGGCAATCATCGGCAGCGCCAACGGCGAGCCGTCGAGCTGGGCCAGAAAGGGCGTGTAGGTAGCGGCGATCAGTAGGTAGATCGCTGCATGGTCGAAGCGCCGCAAGATCCATTTTGCCGGCGATGTCACCGGCCACAGATTGTAGGTGAGCGACACCGACAGCACGGTCAGCAGCGATACCACGTAGAAAGCGACGGCGATGTATTCGCCCGGACCGGCATGGAAAGCGGCCAGCGCCAGCAAGGTCGAGCCCGCCGCTATCGCCAGCACGATGCCGACCGCATGGACGATGCCGTCGGCGATCATCTCCGCACGCGAATAGTGCCAACGCCCGACAAAGGGGATATCGATTGGCGTTTCTGGCGGGGATTGTGGCGGCATGCGCGAAGGTCCTTCGTCCCCCTTATCTGGGCGGTCGCCGGGCAGTATTTCAAGCTTTGGTTGCGGTTTTGCGACTGCGGCGCTTCAGCGCGCCGAGATCGGCTTCTTCACCGCCTTGAGCAGCGCGCGCTGGATGACCTCGTTGCCAGCAACGACCGAGCCGGCGTTGAGCATGTCCTGGCCGCCCTCCATATCGGAGACGAAGCCGCCGGCTTCGCGGACCAGCAGCAGGCCGGCGGCGATGTCCCAGGCCGACAGGCCGGTTTCCCAGAAGCCGTCCATGCGGCCAGCGGCGACATAGGCGAGATCGAGCGCGACCGAACCCAAGCGGCGCACGCCGGAGACCTCGGCCATCACATTGCGCAGCTCGACCAGGAAATTGCCGTGCTGGCCGCGGCCCAGATGCGGGATGCCGCAGCCGATCACGCAGTCGGTGAGCTTGATACGGCCGGCAACGCGCAGCCGGCGATCGTTCATGAAAGCGCCGCCGCCGCGCTCGGCGGTGTAGAGCTCGTCCATCGCCGGATTGTAGATGACGGCGGCGACTAGCTGACCCTGGCGCTCCAGCGCGATCGAGATGGAAAAGATCGGAATGCCATGCAGGAAATTGGTGGTGCCGTCGAGCGGGTCGACGATCCAGCGGTGCTGGTCGTCGTCGCCTTCGACCACACCGCGCTCTTCCATCAGGAAGGCATAGCCCGGCCGCGCCTTCGACAGTTCGGCAAACAGGATGTCCTCGGCCTTGCGGTCGGCCTGGCTGACATAGTCGCCCGGCCCCTTCATCGACACCTGCAGGTTCTGTACCTCGCCGAAGTCGCGCGACAGCGAGCGGCCGGCCTTCATGGCGGCCTGGACCATGACATTGAGAAGTGCTGAGCGTGCCATCGTGTTTCTTCCTGCTGCTGCGCCTTAAGATCAGTCTGCGCGGCGCATGTAGGTGAGCTCGTTGGTGTCGACGACGATGCGTTCGCCGGCGCCGATGAATGGCGGCACCAGCACGCGAATGCCGTTTTCCAGCACCGCCGGCTTA
This sequence comes from Mesorhizobium sp. CNPSo 4688, assembly GCF_057784295.1. Taxonomy (NCBI): domain Bacteria; kingdom Pseudomonadati; phylum Pseudomonadota; class Alphaproteobacteria; order Hyphomicrobiales; family Phyllobacteriaceae; genus Mesorhizobium; species Mesorhizobium sp. CNPSo 4688. The sequence continues at coordinate 80,029 of NZ_JBWLUY010000002.1, read as the reverse complement.
TAGGAAGACGCAGCCGTCTGGCCCTTCACCACCGGGTCGGCTTCGGTGATGGTCAGCGTCACTTGGTCGGGCAGCGAAATGCCGATCGGCCTGTCCTCATAAAGCTGGACCGTCACCATCATGCCGTCCTGCAGGAAAGCGGCGCGATCGCCGACGAAATCCTTCGCCAGTTCGAGCTGCTCGTAGCTCTGGGTGTCCATGAACACCAGCGCGTCGTCCTGTGCGTAGAGGAAGGAAAAATCCTTCAGGTCGAGCCGGATCTGCTCGACGGTCTCAGCCGAACGGAAGCGTTCGTTGAGCTTGGTGCCGTTGATCAGGTTCTTCAGCTCGACCTGGTTGTAAGCGCCGCCCTTGCCGGGCTTGACGGTGTTGGTCTTGACCGCCACCCAGAGGCCGCCATCGTGCTCGATGACATAGCCGGGACGGATTTCGTTGCCATTGATCTTGGCCATGATGATATTGATCCGGGAATGAGATGGTCGCTGGACAAGCGATTTCGGGCTCCCAAGACCACAAATCACCAGAAGAGGCAAGGGAGCGGGGGATGCAAGGCAAGCTCAAGGCAGGCGGTTGGCCTTCTGCAGGGCCTGCTTGGTCTGGTCGTCGGTAAGTCCTTGCAGGAAATCGTCCATCTCCGGATCGATAAGGCCCGCGCGGCGGGCGACCACGTACCAGGCCCCGGCCAGGATCAGGTCGGGATCGGTGCCGATGCCGCCCATGTAAAGCTTTGCCAGACGGTTCTGGGCGGCGATGTTGCCGCCTTCGGCTGCCTGCTTCATCCAGTTGAAGCCGGATTTCAGGTCGCGAGCACCGCCGCGGCCTTCGATCATCCAGGCGGCAAGATCGATCTGCGCGGTGTCGTAGTTCTGCCTTGCGGCCTGCACCAGCAGGCGGCGCGCCTGGGCATCGTCGTGCGGCTTGCCGCCGACACCATTGGCATAGACCTGCGCCATCGCATACTGGGCGTCGGCAAGGCCGGTCGCCGCGGCCCGCTCATAATAGGGCACGGCCCTGGCGATGCCGGCATCGCCCGGATCCTGCTGCACAAGCAGCTGCGCGAAGTTGAACTGCGCCAGGCGATTGCCGGCTTCGGCGGCGGCCTGCATCAGGGCGTAAGCTCCCTTCTCGTCCTTCTTGACGTAGCGGCCGTCGAGCAGCATCAGCGCATACTGGAACTGCGATTCCGGAATGCCCTGTTCAGCGGCCTGCGCATACCATTTGGCGGCCTCCGCCGGGTTGAGCGGCACGCCCAGCCCGCGCGACAGGATCTCGGCCACCAGCGTTTGCGCCGCCGGGTCGCCATTCTGGGCCCGCACCAGCGCCAGATTGTAGGCGGTCTTGTAGAGGCCGCGCTGGAAAGCGCCATAAGCGGGGTCCGCCGGCTTGGCGCCGAAACGCTCGGGATTGATGGCGTCGGCCGACGGCAACGGCGCGGTCGTCGCGGGCTGCGGCAGCGGGGTGTCGATCGGCTTGTCGACATGAACGCCAGAACCGGTGGCGCCGGTGTTTGCGGCACCCGCATCATGGGCACCCGTAGCCGGCGCGCTGATGTCGGGTGCGGCGGCATCGGGCCTGGGCTGCGGCAGCGGAATGGGCTCCGCCGCCATCGCTGCCCCGCTCATCAAGGCCGCAACGAGAACCGCGATAGGAAGTCCGGGTCGGCGCACGTCAGTCCTCGAAGCGCGGCGCGGTTTCGTCGAGCAGCGCATTGGCGGCAGCAATCGCCGCCTTCGGATCGGCGCCGTCGGCGAAGACAGCGCTGGACAGCGCCACGAATTCGGCGCCGGTGTCCGCCACCGCCTCAACCGAAGCCAGGTCCGACCCGGCCATGACGATGCAAGGGATCTGGATCATGTCGGCCCACCAGCGGCCGAGCGACAGATTGCGCGGATGCGGTTCCGGCTTGTTGTCGTAGCCAAAGCGGCCGAAGAAGATGTAATCGGGCCTGGTTTCGCCGAGCTCCAGCGCGTCGTCGCGGGTCTTGGCGCCGCCGGCGCCGACCATCATCTTGCCCTGGAAATGTTCGATGGTCTCGGCGAGCGCGTCCTTGGAGACCTCGACATGAATTCCGTCGGCCTGAACGCGGCCGGCAATGCGGGTGTCGCCGGCGATGATGACGGCGATGCCGGCCGCCTGCGCCGCCGGCACGATCTGTTCGGCGAACGCCTGGAAGGCAGCCTCGTCCATGCCGTTTTCAGGCAGGATCAGCGAAGCGACGTCGCCGCCCTCGAAGGCCGCAGCAATACGCTCGGCAGGCGTGTCCCTGGGCGCGATCAGCACGATGCGGCAGCGATTGGGGGGTGTAGCGTCGTTCATTGGCTTTCGATCCGGGAGTTCGCCTATGCCGGGCGAAGATGGTTGCATTGCGGCATAGAGCAAAGCGCCCGCCTTGAACAGGCGGGCGAGGATCGATGCGATGGCTTGGTTTATGATCGCCGGCGAGCGGCCGGTCTGCTGCTCATTTGACGGCTTGCGGGCTTTCGACCGGCGGTTTGGCTTTCCACAATGTCCAGCCGAGGTTCATGCCGGCTGCCGCGATCAGGATGGCGGCGGCGCCGACGAACTGGGCCGGATGCAGCCGGTGGCCGAACGCAATGACATCGACCAGGATCGCCACGACCGGGTAGATGAAGGACAGCGACCCCTGCAGATGCGTCGGCAGTTTCTGGATGGCGCCATACATCAATATGTACACCAGGCCGGTGTGGACGACGCCGAGCGTGACCAGCATGGCCCAGCTCCAGCTGTCGGCGGGCAAGTGGGAGAGGTTGGCGAAGGGCGCCAGCATGACGACGCCGACGCAGACCTGGATCAGCGCGATCAGATGCGGTGGGGTGCCCGTCAGCTTTTTGGCGACGATGGCCGCGACGGCCCAGAAGAAGGCCGCGCCAAGCGCCATGGCTATGCCGATGACATAATCGATGCCGATGGTGCTGGAACCGGCATCAGGCCCTGTCTGCACGATCAACAGCATGCCGGCGAAGGCGATGCCGAGCCAGGTCAGCTTGGTCAGGGTCAGCCGCTCGCCGAAGAACAGCGCGCCGAAACCGACCAGCATGAAGGGCTGGGTGTTGTAGACTGCCGTGGCGATCGAGATCGAGGCGCGGGAGAAGGCGCTGAACAGCAACAGCCAATTGATGACGATGGCCGCGCCGCCGATAGCGGCGATGGCAAGAATGCGCAATGTCAGCCTGCCGCGCAGCAGCCCAAGTGCTGCACAGGTGATGAGCAGCGCCACCGCACCGAAGGCGCAGCGCCAGAACACCACGTCCATGACGGGCTGGCCCGACATGACGACGAACCAGCCGATCGTGCCGATGATTGTCATCGCCGCCGTCATCTCGATCGTGCCGCGCACCGTGTTGTCCATGACAATAGCTCTGATATCTGTTTGAGACTGGATAATCTCATGCGATCCTGAGGGTTTATATGATCTATAAAAGGTGATATGTGGACGTGGCCTAATTTAATAAGGCGATCTTCGCCTTTTTGCGAAAGAATGAAAATGCTGGACGATCTGGACAGAAAGCTTCTCGACATCCTGGTCAAGGATTCCCGGACATCATTGAAGGAACTGGCGCAGCAGGTCGGGCTGTCGTCGCCCAGCGTGTCCGAGCGGCTTCGGCGGCTCGAGGAGCGCGGGGTCATCCGCGCCTTCACTGTCGAGATCGACCCGGAGGCGCTGGGCTATCCGCTGCAGGCGATCGTGCGTATCCGGCCATTGCCGGGCAAGCTGCATATCGTGCAGCAGCTGATCGAGGAGATCCCCGAGTTCGGCGAATGCGACAAGGTCACCGGCGACGATTGTTTCGTGGCGCGGCTTTATGTGCGTTCGATGGGCGAGCTCGACAAGCTGCTCGACCGAATCGCCGACAAGGCCGAAACCAGCACCGCCATCATCAAGGCGCAGCCGATCCGACGCCGTCCGCCGCCACTCGGGTAAGCGTCGTTTTAGCTAGAGCTCCAGCTTGTAGCCGATGTGGCTGGCCTTGAAGCCGAGCCGGTCATAGAAGCGGTGGGCGTCGTGGCGGCTCTTGTTGGTGGTTAGCTGGACAATTTTGCAGCCGCGTGCGCGGCATTGTTCGACCGCCCATTCCAGCAGGCGCTGCCCCAGCCGTTCGCCGCGCCGGTCGGCGGCGACGCGGACAGCCTCGATCTGGCCGCGCCAGGCGCCCTGCAGCGACAGGCCGGCAAGATAGCTGATCTGCAGCGTGCCGATGACGCGGCCGCCGTCCGTCATCACGGCCAGAAACTGGTTGGGGTCGGCATTCACAGCCGCAAAAGCGTCGCGATAGGCTTTGGCCAGCGGTTCGCTTGCGTCTTCGCGGCTGCGACCGAGCGGATCGTCCGCAAGCATGGCGATGATGGCGGGGAGGTCGATTTCCTCGGCGCGGCGGATCTGGACTTCGCTCATTCTGGAAAACCTCATGCGGGGGACGGTGCCTTATGCATCGACGGCAATCGTGCCGCAAATCCGACGCCGGTGCCTTACGCACAATTGATCGCCACAGCCGGCATTTTCATGGTCGCGGTGCACGGGTTTCTGGGCTATTGCAGGGCCAGTCTCCCTCCAGCCTCCCTCACTTCATGTCAGGTCTGCTCGCCGATCCGTGGTTCTATGCCGCCGCCATTCCGGCGGTGATCCTTGTCGGCCTGTCGAAAGGCGGCTTCGGCGGCGCTGTCGGCTTTGTCGGCGTGCCTTTGATGGCGCTGGCCATGCCGCCGGTGCAGGCGGCCGCCATCCTGTTGCCGATCCTGTGCCTAATGGACATCGTTTCGGTGTGGACGTGGTGGGGCGTCTATGACCGCAAGATGCTGGTCGACATGATGCCGGGTGCAGTGATCGGCATAGGGCTGGGCTGGCTGACGGCAGCGCTCGTCACCGAAGAGATGGTGCGGCTGATCGTCGGTGCCGTCGCGCTCATCTTCGTGCTGCGCTGGCTCTATCTGCAGTTTCGCCACGGTTCCGACCATGCGGCGGCGCCAAACCGCATCACCGCCGCCTTCTGGGGCACCGTCGCCGGCTTCACCAGCTTCGTCGCCCATGTCGGCGGCCCGCCCTTCCAGGTCTATGCGCTGCCGATCCGGCTCGATCCGAAAGTGCTGTCGGGGACATCGGCGATTTTCTTTGCCGCCACGAACGCGCTGAAGCTGATCCCCTATTTCGCGCTCGGCCAATTCGACACCGCCAATCTGACGGCGTCCGCCGTGCTGATGCCGCTGGCACCGCTGGCCACCATTGCCGGCGCCTGGCTGGTACGGCGCATGCGGCCGGAGATCTTCTATCCCTTCACCTACGCGACCGTGGCCGTGGTCGCGGTCAAGCTGCTGTGGGACGGGATCTCCGGCCTGCTGTAAAGCAGCGCGAGGCGGCCGTACGGTCGCCTGCATATTCTCGGTGTTAGACAGCGCTCGGCACGAGACGGCGACTGCCGCCAAAGGCCAGTGCGGCGCCGGCGATGACGACCAAAATCATGCCGGCGAGAATGCCGATGTCGTGCTCGGTCGGTTTGAGCACCATGTCCGCGACCACGACCAGCATCACTGCATAGTCGAAGCGTGCCACGCTCATCATGCGCTGGCCCATGGCAAGGACAGCAGGTGACATTCCCTCCTTAGCGATCACCGCTCCCATGCGCTCGCCGATTGGTTTGAAGACGAACATGCCGATCGAAAAGGTCGTGGCATAGCCGACGAGACCGATGACAATCCACAAATCTGCGAATCCCACCCAGAAGCTGCACATGATCAGGCCGAAGATCAGCGTCAGCATCGACATCGGTGCGAAAAACCTGCCGCCCAGTTGTCCGCTGGCACGGATCGCCTGCAGCTTTTCCTCGATGTTGCCGGCGCGCTCGGCAAGCATGCCGAGCAGGAACAGCACGAACCCACCTCCGACCCACAAGGTGGCCGTAGCGATGTGGAAGAATTTGATGATCGAATACCAGTCCATAGGGTGCTCCTGAAGCAATTCTAGTGGGCCGCGGCGGCACAGATTTGCGCGCGACGTCGTGCGGAGCGGGCGTTTAACGCAATGCGTGTTTCGGAACGATGTCGCATAGGCGCGCCAGTCTGTTACCGCGGTTTGATCATTCATTTTGGTCGCAAGCCGCGGCGACGGGCGGCTGTCATGGCAAAAGAGGACAGGCTCTGCGGCATGATCCTGAAACGTCGCGAGATTAAGCCGCTCTGGCCATCCAGAGATCGAGCCGGTACTGGCCTCTTCCTCGATCGATTGGGTTCCGCGGGCCGTTGTGCTGATACGACACAGAAGGGCAGCGGTTGATCAAGAAATATCCGCTCCGTTAAGGGTTCATTAAGCTTTACAGGTGTTTACTATGTCCATCCAGTTATCTGGATTCTTACCGAGTGGTTGGAGCCACTTCGTTTGACGCCTCCCTGTTAAACTCCTGAGAGCCGCCTTATCCGCGGCTCTTTTTTTGTCCGCATTTTGGGCTGCCTCGCGCCCATCCGCCGGCGTTAACCGTTTGTTAAACATGTGCTTGCCTTCAACGGCGGCGAAGCGCATTTTCAAGCTTCAGTCATCTAGGGTGCCGGCGTGACGGCGAAGAAGCCGAATCAGCCGACGGGGTAGTGCAGGGGCGTATCGATGAACGAGCCTTCGAAGGGCATCGCGAAAACCATCAAACTGGCGGAACGCCGGGTTTTCTCCCAATCCTTCAAACCGCTTTACCAGGAAGGCATGGGCCTGGTTGAGCAAGCAGCCGAATATCTCGACGGCAAGGGCCGGGCCGAGGCCAAAAAGTTGTCCAGGCTGGCGGCGACGCTCTATGCGGCCGAATCGATGCGGCTGACGACAAGGCTGATGCAGGTCGCCTCCTGGCTGCTTTTGCAGCGGGCGGCAAACTCAGGCGAGATGACCCGCGACCAGGTTGCTTCGGAAAAATCCAAGGTTCGCCTCGACACCGCGTCGGCGCATGACGAGGCGGTCGGCTGGAACGAACTGCCGAAGGATTTCCTCGATCTCGTGACACGCTCGCTGCGCCTCCAGGCTCTGGTGCGCCGCATGGACGAGGAGATCTATGGCGGCGCGTTTACCGAGACGCCGTCCGCCGTCCGCCGCGTCAATCCGGTTTCCGACCAGATCACGCTGCTCAACACGGCTTTCGCCCGGGGTTAAAACGCCTCCCGTTTCCGGTTTGTTCACATTTCGCTGGCATCGCTGTCCGCCGGAGGTAAACTTGGCGGATGGGGGAAGCGATTCGCATCATCGGTATCGACCCGGGGCTGAGGCGCACCGGCTGGGGCATCGTCGAAAGCCTCGGCAATTCGCTGCGCTTCGTCGGCTCCGGCACCGTGCGCTCCGACGACAAGGCGGCGCTTGCGACACGGCTTTGTCAGTTGCATGACGGGCTGGCCGAGATCCTGCACGCTGCCATGCCGCAGGAGGCGGCCGTCGAGCAAACCTTCGTCAACAAGGATGCAGTGGCGACGCTGAAGCTCGGTCAGGCGCGCGGCATCGCCATGCTGGTGCCGGCGCGCGCCGGCCTTGTCGTCGCCGAATATGCCCCCAATGCCGTCAAGAAAGCGGTGATCGGCGTTGGCCATGGCGACAAGAAGCAGATCCACATGATGGTCAAGGTGCTGTTGCCGAAAGCCACTTTCGACACCGAACATGCCGCCGACGCGCTGGCCATCGCCATCTGCCATGCGCATCACCGGCAGAGCGTCGCCTACCGGATGGCGGCGTTGGCATCATGAAAGGCTATTGAGCATGATAGGCAAGCTCAAGGGCACACTCGATGAGATCGACGAGGATTTCTGCCTCGTTGACGTGCATGGCGTCGGCTATGTCGCCTATTGCTCGGCGCGCACTCTGGCCTCGCTGCCGTCGCCCGGCGAAGCGGTGGTGCTGTTTATCGAGACCTATGTGCGCGAGGACATGATCCGGCTTTACGGCTTTCAGTCGGTGCTGGAGCGCGAATGGTTCCGGCTCTTGATGACCAATGTGCAGGGCGTCGGCGCCAAGGTGGCGCTGGCCATCCTTTCGACACTGGCGCCGGCCGACCTCGCCAACGCGATCGCACTGCGCGACATCGCCATGGTCAGCCGCGCGCCAGGCGTCGGCAAGAAGGTGGCAGAGCGCATCGTCACCGAATTGAAGAACAAGGCGCCGGCCTATGCCGGAACCGCCTCCGGCACGATCGGCCTGAAGCAGGAACTCGGCGAGGGTGTCGCGCCGGCACCGATCATCGACGCCGTGTCGGCGCTGGTCAATCTCGGCTATTCCCGCGACACCGCGGCCAATGCAGTGGCGGCGGCGCTGAAGACGGCGGGCGAGGATGCGGATGCCTCGAAGCTCATACGTTTCGGGTTGAAGGAACTGGCGCGGTGAGCGGTTGCTTGCCCCCTCCTTTACCCTGTGCGAGGAAGGCGGCATGAGCCTTTCCCCTCGCCTCATTGCCCCGGAAAAGCGCGGCGAGGATGCCGAGCAGACTTTGCGGCCGCAGACGCTCGCCGATTTCGTCGGCCAGGCGGCGGTCAGGGCTAATCTCAAGGTCTTCATCGAAGCCGCCAAGGGCCGCAGCGAGGCGCTCGACCATGTGCTGTTCGTTGGCCCGCCTGGGCTTGGCAAGACGACGCTGGCGCAGATCATGGCGCGCGAGCTCGGCGTCAATTTCCGTTCGACCTCGGGCCCGGTCATCGCCAAGGCCGGCGATCTCGCCGCGCTCTTGACCAATCTCGAAGACCGCGACGTGCTGTTCATCGACGAGATCCACCGGCTCAATCCGGCGGTGGAGGAAATCCTCTATCCGGCGATGGAGGATTTCCAGCTCGACCTGATCATCGGCGAGGGCCCGGCGGCGCGCTCGGTCAAGATCGACCTCGCCCGCTTCACCCTGGTCGCCGCCACCACGCGGCTCGGCCTTTTGACCAATCCGCTGCGCGACCGTTTCGGCATTCCGGTGCGGCTCAATTTCTATTCGGTCGAGGAGCTGGAGCAGATCGTGCGCCGCGGCGCCCGCATCCTGCAAATGCCGCTCGGCGACGACGGTGCGCTGGAGATCGCGCGCCGCGCCCGCGGCACGCCGCGCATCGCCGGCCGGCTGCTGCGCCGGGTGCGCGATTTCGCCTCCGTTGCCGGTGACGGCCATGTCGACAGGCAGATTGCCGACGAAGCCTTGACGCGGCTAGAGGTCGACGCGCTCGGCCTCGACGCGCTCGATCGCCGCTATCTCTCCATGATTGCCCGCAATTTCGGCGGTGGGCCGGTCGGCATCGAGACCATCGCCGCCGGCCTGTCGGAGCCGCGCGATGCCATCGAGGACATCATCGAGCCCTATCTGATCCAGCAGGGTTTCATCCAGCGCACACCGCGCGGCCGCGTGCTGACCGCCAATGCCTGGCGCCATCTCGGCCTCGACGCGCCGAAGGACCTGGCGCAGCAGCAGATCAACCTGTTCCAGGAAGAGTAACGGAGATTTGTTCTTCGGAACGGTTTGTCTGCGCAGAATCTCCTCAAGCCTGCCAGCGTGAAGGCGCATTCCTGGATTTTATCGTGCGTCTTAATGTCGGCGCGGAACCGCTCCGATCAGGGTCGGAGCCGGGAAAGTGATCACCAGACGCGGGTTCCTGAAATTCGTCGGGAGTTCGTTCCTCTCGCTGGCTTCGCTCAGTGCCTATGCGGTCGGCATCGAGCCGATGCTGTTGACGCGTGTGAAGCGCTATCAGCTGACGCCGCCGCATTGGCCGGCGGGATTGAAGCTGCGCATCGCGGTGCTTTCCGACATCCATGCCTGCCGCCCCTGGATGACGCCGGAGCGGATCGCGTCGCTCGCCGTCGAGGCGAATGCCCTCAATCCGGATGTGATCCTCATGCTGGGCGACTATCCGGCTGGCACTCGAATGGTGACGGGTTGGGTGGATGCGTCGGAATGGGCGCCGGCACTTTCCGGCCTCAAGGCGCCACTGGGCGTCTGGTCGATCCTCGGCAACCATGACTGGTGGGAAGACCGTACCGCCCAAAGGGTTGGCGCCGGACCGACGATTTCACGCAAGGCGCTGGAGGCCGTCGGCATTGCGGTGCTGGAAAACGATGTTGTGCGCCTGGAAAAGCACGGGCATGGCTTCTGGCTCGCCGGTCTTGCCGATCAGTTGGCGTTGCTCCCCGGCCGGGCCTGGGGCCGCAGTCACTTCAAGGGCCTGGACGATCTCGACGGCACGCTGGCGAAGGTCAGCGACCAGGCGCCGATCATCTTGCTCGCCCACGAGCCGGACATTTTCCCGAAAGTGCCGTGGCGGGTTTCGCTGACGCTGTCGGGCCACACACATGGCGGACAGGTCAGGCTGTTCGGCTATTCGCCCGTGGTGCCGTCCCGATTCGGCAATCGTTTCGCCTATGGCCATGTCATCGAGAATGACCGCAACCTGATCGTATCTGGCGGGCTTGGCTTCAGTATCGCGCCAATACGCTTCGGCATGCGGCCGGAGATCCTGCAGATCGATCTGGGTTCGGCCTAAGGCAGCGAGCGGATCGCATCCATCACGGCAGGTTCGGCCTTCTCGCCGTTGAAGGCGTCGACGATGCCAAAGGCGCCGCCAAAACTCCACACCGACCATGAGAAACCGTGCGCCTCGGCGCGCGCAATCATGTCCTTGACGTAAGCCGCGCGATACTGCGGCGGCATCACATAGGGATTGCCGTATTCCTGGCGGATCATGCCGAACTCGCCCAGTGTGATGTTTTCCGGCTTGATGCCGTTGGTTTTCGCCCACGCGTCGACTTTTTCGAACGGCGCATCCATGACGCCGAGCAGCTTTTCGTCCGTGTCCATGCTGGCCACCTGCTCGTCGAGATAGGCGAGCAGGCCGCTCCGCCTGGTCCACGGCGCCTCAGCCTTCATCTTGGCGCGGATCGCATCCAGCGTCGCATCGAGTTTGGCGCGCGGCACCGCGGTCAGCGGGTAGGGCAGGCCGGTGACATAGGGAATGAAATCGCCGGCCCAGGTCGCGCCCTGATGGGTCAGCAGGAACGGGTCGTAGGAGTGGAACGTCCAGATGATGTTGTCGTCAGGGATCGTCTTCGGGTCGAACCTGACCAGCGAGGCCGCGTTGGAATAGCATGCGCCGGTGAGGATAAGCGTCAGCCTGGTGGCAGAGGCGCGCGCGGCGGCGAACAGCTTTCGCTGACGCTCCGGCCACAGGCTGGTGCCGTCGCTGTCGCAGTCGACGATCGGCTCGTTCATCGGCTCGAAAGCGACCTGCGTCGGGTCCTCGGTGGCAAGCGTGCGCGCCATCTTGCGGATGACCTCGACATAGGCGTCGAAAATGGCGGGCTCGTCCATCACCTGGCCCATGCCGATCTCGCGGCCGCCACCGGCGGGGATCAGGTGCATGTCGACGATCACTTTCAGGCCGGCGCGGTTGATCATACGAGCCGAGTCCCGCACGCTGGCATAAAGGTCGTCGCGCAGCGCCAGCGTCTGGTCCGACATGAACGGCGAGGGATCGACCGGCATGCGCAGGAAGTCGAAGCCGGCGGCCTTCAGCGCCTTGAGGTCGTCCCCGTTGAGGAACTTGCGCCATTCCGGATAGGGCAAGATGGCTTGTCGGTCATTCCATTTGTCTTCCCCGACCCAGGTCGTCCATTGGTCGAGGTTGAGGCCGCGCTTCATCGAAAAGCTCGCGGCGTGGCCGGGCAGCGCAGACGCCGCCAGCACCAGTAGCGCCGCCATCAAGGTCTTGATCATCGCCGTCAACAGTGCCATCCGGTTTGCTGCGCTGGTGATTTTGGCAGGACAGGTGCCCCGCTTGGGGTAAAAAGGAAAGCGCGATGGACGATCATGGTGAATCGGCGGCACTCACTGCCGGGCTTTCCGGTACGCTGACGGAATTCGGCCATCGGCTGATGGTGCGGGTCTATTATGCCGACACCGATTTCTCCGGCGTCGTCTATCATGCGCGCTATCTCGAATTCTTCGAGCGCGGCCGTTCGGACTATCTAAGGCTCGCCGGCGTCCATCACACCGAACTTCACCAAGGCAAGCATGGCGAACGCATCGTCTGGGTGGTGCGGCGCATGGAGATCGATTTTCGTTCGCCCGCCCGCATGGACGATATCCTGACCATCGACACTCGCACCGAAGACATTTCCGGCGCCCGCATCGTCATGGCACAGCAATTGAAGCGCCGCGCCGAGGTGCTGGTCGAGGCCAAGGTCCAGGCGGCGATCATCGGTGAGAACGGCCGGCCGAAACGCTTTCCCAAGGAATGGATCGCGGCCTTCATACCGAGAGCAAGCTGATATCCAGGCATTCCGGCCTGCAACGAGCGGGCTGATCGGCAGCGCATTCGACTGTGATGGGCGGGCTGCCGTCGTCCCGGGGCGCGGCAATGCGCCGCGCCATATTTCCTAACCCATCCTTAACCATAACGGTTCATGAAGAGACTGGTGAAGATTGGAAGAATCCGTGCGCCTTCCTTTCACCAATATTTGCCCTGAAAAGGCCGCTAACGGTGCATTTTGGGGTAATCCGCAAGCCTAGCGCGAACGGACCACAAGGGATGCCCATGGGCCAGCCGCCAGCGATGCCCGGAAAATCTTAAGGACTTGAACGATGGAAAATATCGCACTCGCCGACCCGGCAGCGCATTTGTCGATTTGGGCGCTGTTCATGCAGGCCGGCTGGGTGGTCAAGCTGGTGATGATCGGGCTGCTCTGCGCTTCGATCTGGACCTGGGCGATCATCGTCGACAAGCTGGTCAGCTATGCCCGCATGCGGCTGTCGCTCAATCGCTTCGAACAGGTGTTCTGGTCGGGGCAGTCGCTGGAGGAGCTCTACCGCACGCTCGCGGACCGCAAGACCACCGGCATGGGCGCGATCTTCGTCGCCGCCATGCGCGAATGGAAAAAGAGTTTCGAGAAGGGCGCCAAATCGCCGCTCGGCCTGCAGACCCGCATCGACAAGGCGATGGACCTGGCGCTGACGCGCGAGATGGAACGGCTGGAGGGACGGCTCGGCTTCCTCGCCACCACCGGTTCGGCGGCACCCTTCATCGGCCTGTTCGGCACCGTCATCGGCATCATGACCTCGTTCCAGGCCATTGCCGCGTCCAAGAACACCAGCCTTTCGGTGGTGGCGCCCGGCATCGCCGAGGCGCTGCTGGCAACGGCCATCGGCCTGCTCGCTGCCATCCCGGCTGTTATCGCCTACAACAAGCTGTCATCGGACGCGAACAAGATCGCGGTGCGCATGGAAGGGTTCTCGGACGAGTTCTCCGCCATACTCTCGCGCCAAATCGATGAAAAAGTCGCACCGAAGGCCTGAGGAGCAGCAAGATGGGTATGTCGGTAGGCATCTCGGGACGCGGCGGACGCGGCCACAGGCGGCGCGGCCGCCATCACGCGCTGATATCGGAAATCAACGTCACGCCGATGGTCGACGTGATGCTGGTGCTGTTGATCATCTTCATGGTCGCGGCACCCTTGCTGACGGTCGGCGTTCCGATCGATCTGCCGGATACGCAGGCCAAGGCGATGAACGTCGATACCCAGCCGATCACCGTCTCGATCGACCCGGCCGGCAAGATCTTCCTGCAGGAGACCGAAATTCCGATCGACGAGCTGGTCGCGAAGCTGCAGGCAATTTCCAAGACCGGCTATGACGAACGCATCTTCATCCGCGGCGACAAGTCGACCGACTATGGCACCGCCATGAAGGTGATGGCCCGCATTTCGGCCGCTGGTTACAAGAACATCGGCCTGGTTTCATTGCAGGAACAGGAACAGTAGCGCCAAGATGCGGACTGGCCTCACCACATCGGTGATCTTGCACACGGTAGCGTTGGCTTTCGGGCTGTTCACGCTGTCGTCGCCGCCTGCCATGCCGGCGTCCGATGCTGAATCGGTCTCGGTCGCTATCGTGCCGGTAGAGGCCGTCGCGCAGACGCTGCAGGGCGACAAGAAGGCAGTGATGCGCGAAAAGCCGGCGCCGACCCCGACCAAGCGACCCGATATCGTGCCAGCGGCACAGAAGATTGGCGAGAACAGCGTCGATACCGACAAGCCGGTGACGGACGAGGCCAAGCCGAAGCCGGTCGAGAAAACAGCGACGGCTGCCCTGGCGCCGACGCCGACCGAAAAGCCGAAGACCGAGGACGCGCCGAAGCCTAAGGAAGAGCCGAAGCCGACACCGGCAACGGAAGTGGCGCCGGTTCCGCAGCCGAAGGAAGAGGTCAAGCCCGAGCCGGTCAAGCAGGCCGAACCGAAGCCGACCCCGGCGAAGGAGCCGGCGCCAGCGCCGCAACCGGAGACGACCGCCGCTATCGAGCCGAAGCCAGAGGTCAAGCCCGATGCGGTCGCCGAGGCCATAACGGAACAGCAGCCTCCGGAGGAGGCGCAGCTGCCGAATTTCGCGCCCGCGCCCGAAGCGCGACCGAAGCCGCAGCCGGCGCAGGCTGAAAGCGCCAAAGCGCCGGACCGCAAGGATGCCGACAAGCCGGTCAAGGAAGCCTCGTCCAAGCCGAAGTCCGAGGACAAGCAGTTCAACGCTGATGAGATTTCAGCTCTCCTCGACAAGCAGAAGCCATCCGGCGGCGGCGCCAAGCGCTCGACGCAGCAGGCGTCGCTCGGCGCCGACAAGACCCAGGGCCAGAAGCTGTCGCAAAGCGAAATGGGCGCTTTGTCGGATCAGCTCGGCGGTTGCTGGACCCTTCCCGTGGGGCTCGAGGGTTCGGAAAACTTCGTCGCCGTGGTCCTGTTCAACCTCGACGCCTCCGGCAAGCTCGATGGCCGGCCGACCGTCGAGAAATCGAGCGGAAACCAGCAGTTCGACGAGAGTGCGGTGCGTGCCGTCCAGAAATGCAACATGGCCGGCCTGCAGGTTCCTGCCGGCAAGCAGGATATCTGGGCCCAGGTTCGGGTCACTTTCGATCCCAGAGAGATGCTTGGGCTTTAAGTCTGGCGTCCACAAAATCAGTTAAGAGAAGCGAGACGACATGAAATCCATCCTCAAGCCGCTCCTGACGATTGCAGCCATGGCGCTGGGCATGACTGCCGTTGCCACCTTGCCGGCGCGAGCACTCGTCGAGATCAACGTCAACAAGGGCAATGTCGAGCCGTTGCCGATCGCGATCACCGATTTTCAAGGTGAGATTGGCGCCCAGATCTCCGATATCGTCAGCGCCGATCTGAAACGCTCCGGTCTGTTCGCACCGATAGACAAGAGCGCCTTCATCGAGAAGATCGCCAATCCGGATGCGCAGCCGCGCTTCGACGACTGGAAGGTGATCAACGCGCAGGCGCTGGTAACCGGCAGCGTCGGCAAGGAGGCGGACGGCCGCATCCGCGCCCAGTACCGGTTGTGGGACACTTTTGCCGGCCAGCAGATGTCCGGCGAGCAGTTCTTCGCCAACGACGCCAACACCAGGCGCGTCGCCCACATCATCGCCGACGCGATCTATGAGAGGCTGACCGGAGAGAAAGGCTATTTCGATACCCGCGTCGTCTTCATCGACGAATCCGGCGCCAAGAATGCGCGCAAGAAGCGGCTTGCCATCATGGACCAGGACGGCGCCAACGTCCGCTATCTCTCGGACGGCAAGTCGATCGTGCTGACGCCGCGTTTCTCGCCGAACCGGCAGGAAATCACCTATATGTCGTACGAAAGCGGCCAGCCGCGGGTCTATCTGCTGCAGATCGAGACCGGGCAGCGCGAGCTGGTCGGCAACTTTCCCGGCATGACCTTTGCGCCGCGCTTTTCGCCCGACGGCCAGAAGGTGATCATGAGCCTGCTGCGCGATGACGGCAATTCCAACATCTTCGCCATGGATCTGCGCAGCCGCTCGACGACCAGGCTGACCAACTCAACGGCCATCGACACCTCGCCGTCTTATTCGCCCGACGGCAGCAAGGTGGTCTTCACTTCCGACCGCGGCGGCCGCGCGCAGATTTATGTGATGGGCGCCGACGGTTCGGGCCAGACCCGCATCTCGTTCGGCGACGGCGTCTATTCGACGCCGGTGTGGTCGCCACGCGGCGATCTCGTCGCCTTCACCAAGCAGACGGGCGGCGAATTCCAGATCGGCGTCATGAAGACCGACGGCTCTGGCGAGCGCATCCTGTCGTCCGGCTTCCAGCAGGAAGGGCCGACCTGGGCGCCCAACGGCCGCGTGCTGATGTTCTTCCGTGACTCCGCCGGTGGCCCAAAACTGGTTTCCGTCGATCTCACCGGCCGCAACGAACAGTCGATCCCGACGGCGAACTTCGCTTCCGATCCGGCGTGGTCCCCGCTGCTGGAGTAACCACGTTTCAGCCGAGCCCCTGCTCGCTTCGTTGCAACTTGGCAACAGTGCCCTAAAAGCCCCGTTTTGGGGCTTTTTTCACGCCGAAGTCGCCTTTTGGCCGCATTTCCGCCTACGGTCCGCGACCATTGTGGCATCAGGTCCTTTCTGCTGCGGACGGGCGGCTGAAACCAAATTTTAACCGTGTTTCTTGAATGCCGGTTAACCCAAACGTGGTTACTGGGTGATCAACGAAATCACTCGAATACGAAGGAGAGGCGGCATGGGCCGTATCGCAGCACTTACCAGAAACCCGGCGATGATTGCGCTGATCGCGATGCTCGCCATCACCGGTTGCGCCTCGAAGAAGACCCCGAACAGCGCCGCCGACCTTGGTCTCAATGGCGCGGGTGCCGCAACGCCCGGCTCGGCGCAGGACTTCACGGTCAACATTGGCGACCGCATCTTCTTCGATACGGACTCGTCCTCGATCCGCGCCGATGCGCAGACGACGCTGTCGCGCCAGGCGCAGTGGCTCAACCAGTACAAGCAGTATGCCATCGTCGTCGAAGGCCACGCCGACGAGCGCGGCACGCGTGAATACAATCTGGCGCTTGGCGCCCGCCGCGCCGCCGCCACCCGCGACTTCCTGGTCGCCAGGGGTGTTTCGGCAAGCCGCCTGAAGACGATTTCCTACGGCAAGGAACGTCCGGTCGCGGTTTGCGACGACATCTCCTGCTGGTCGCAGAATCGCCGCGCCGTCACCACGCTCTCCGGTGCCGGTTCCTGATCAGCAAGACTGCGGCGCTTTAGTCGCAAAATTGCAACACCTGCATGCGAAAGGCGGCCATTGGCCGCCTTTTTCAGTTCCGGTCCCGGAAACAAAATCCGGAAACAAAATTTGGCCGAAGTCTCGCCTCCTGCTAAGAGCCGAGGGCGTCTGGCTGGTTCCTGTGATTGGAAGGCGCGAACAGGCTCACGAATTAAACGGCGAGAGGCACATGCATTTCAGATCGGTCTTGAGCGGCACGCTTGCGCTGCTGCTCGTATCAGGCTTCGCGGCTACTGCGAGCGGCACCGGACAACCCGCGGATAGCGGCTTTTCCTTCCATCTGCCGACGCTCGGCATTTTCGGCAAGAAGGAGAAGCCGGAGCAGCAACAGATCGCGCAGCAGCAGGACGGCACCACCGCTGCCAGCCTCGAAGAACAGCTGCGGCAGATGAACGGGAAGATCGAGGAACTCAATTTCCAGGTCCTGCAGATGCAGGAGCAGATGCGCAAGCAGCAGGAAGACAACGAATTCCGCTTCCAGCAGCTGGAAGGCGGCTCCAGCGGGCAGCCGCCGGCGCAGAAGAAATCGGAGGCGGCGCCGCAGGATGGCGATACCGGCAACAGCGTCGCCGAGGCCCCGGGAAGCCAAGCGCCGGCCGATTCGGGAGCACAATCGGATGGCGGCCAGAGCGTCGGCGAAGTCATCGTCGAATCGCAGACCGGCGATCCCGGCAAGGTGATCACCGGCACTCCGCCGAAGACGTTCGGCACCATCACTGTCGACAAGAACGGCAATGTGGTCGATGCCGGCGGCAACACGCAGGCGACCGCGCCGGCGGAAGGTGCGGCTCCCGCCGCCGAGGCGCCGGCGACCGGTCCCAAGGCCGGCAAGTCCGACGGAACGGTGGTGGCGGCGCTGCCTTCCACCAACGATCCGGAAGAGATCTACCGCAATTCCTACCAGTTCATCCTGTCAGGCGACTACAGCACCGCGGAGCAGGGTTTTCGCGACCACATCGCCCGTTTCCCCAAGGACGCCAAGGCGGCGGACGCGCACTACTGGCTGGGCGAGTCCCTGCTTGGCCAGCAGAAGTATCATGACGCGGCCGAGGTTTTCCTCTCCGCCAGCAAGGACTATCCGAAGGCCAAGAAGGCGCCCGACATGCTGTTGAAGCTCGGCGTGTCGCTGGTCGGTCTCAAGCAGAAGGATGTCGCCTGCGCCACCTTCGGCGAGATCGGCAAGCGTTATCCCGATATCTCGGCCGCGCTCAAGGAACGCGTCAAACAGGAAAGGGCGCTCGCGGCGTGCTAGTCTTCCCCTTGCATGTCGGCGTCCGGGGACCAGTTTTGGGCGACATGCATTGATGCTCGATACCGAGCCTGACCTTTCGGATTTTTCAACGATCGACTTTTCCAACGGCGCTGTTGCGGCCGTGTCCGGCGGCAGCGACTCGACCGCCCTCCTTCTTCTCCTCAAAGCTCACCTCGACCGCAATGCCCCGACAGCCAGGCTGGTGGCGGTAACGATCGACCACGGCCTGCGTCCGGAAGCGGCGGCTGAAGCACGCGCCGTTGCCAAGCTCTGTGCCGAGCGCGGTATCGCGCACCGCATACTTAGCTGGTCCGGCGACAAGCCGTCGACCGGCCTGCCGGCCGCGGCGCGCGAGGCACGCTACCGGCTGCTGGCCGAGGCCGCGCAGGCGCAGGGCATCGGTGTGATCGTGACCGGCCACACAGCGGACGACCAGGCCGAGACCGTGCTGATGCGAGCCGCGCGGAATGATGGCCACGAGCTTGGCGAAACGGCAGGCCGCGGGCTCGCCGGCATGGCGCCGGCCACCCTCTATGACTGGCGGATCTGGATCACGCGGCCGCTGCTCGGCGTACGGCGCGCGGCATTGCGGGCCTTCCTGCGGCGCGAAAATGTCGGCTGGACGGAGGACCCGACCAACACGGATGCGCATTTCGAACGGCCGCGCATTCGCGCCGTGCTCGGCGAAGACCGGAGCGGGCAGCGTTTTGCCGAGGCGATCGGCCTGGCCAGGCGTGCCGCCGCCGAGCGCGAGCAACTCGGCCGTCGCGCCGCCGCGCTGATCTGGGAATTTGCCGGCCAGCCGGCACCGGGTCTCATCCACCTCGAACCCGGTTTCGCCAACGCAGACGACACGCAAGCCGCGGTCTATGGGCTGCGTGTCCTGCTGGCGACGACGGGCGGCGTCGCCTTGTTACCGGACCAGGCGCGTAGTGAAGCGCTGTTCCAGCAAATGCAGGCCGGGCCGCTTTGCGCCACATTGTCGCGGACGGTCGTCGATAACAGGCGCACCGGCATCTTCATGTACCGTGAATCGCGCGACCTGCCGCCTGCCGCACCATTGGCGGCCGGACTCTGGGACGGTCGCAGGCGGGTCACCGAAGCAGAGGCGATCACATTGAGCGACAGTTCTGGTGCATTGTTGATCGCGCCGCTCGGCGCGGCTGCCGCGGCCAAACGGAGTGCCGGGAATGGCGCGCCAGCAAGCCTTGTCCGCGCCGCTTTGGCAGCGGAACCGGCGCTGTGGCGCGGCGGCGAATGCCTTGGCTTTGCAGGGGATGTAACGACGGCGCCGGCAATCGCCCTCAGCCCGACCGTTGCGCCTTTTGCACGCTTCCTGCCCAGCTTCGATCTGGCGCTGGCCAGGGCCGTCGCCGAACTGACCGGCGCGCCGCCGGTCCCGGCCTTGCCTTCCAGCCGCCACAGTGACCGTTGATGGTGGCGCGAAAGCTTAACCCAGACGTGCTGTTATGCTTGGCAAGGGGAGGCGCTCTCCCTATGTTAGACCCAAGTTTCCTCTCATACGCGTGCCCCACAGGGTACCAACGGGACAATTGATGAATCCGAATTATCGCAACCTCGCGCTCTGGGCGATCATAGCGGTCCTGCTCATCGCTCTCTTCAATCTGTTCCAGACGCCGCAGACGCGCGGAGCCTCGCAAGACGTTCCCTACTCGCAGTTCCTGCAAGAGGTTGCGGCCGGCCGGGTCAAGACGGTGACCATCGCCGGCGACCGCATCATGGGCACCTACACCGACAACGCGAATGGCTTTCAGACCTATTCGCCCGGCGATCCGCAGCTGGTCTCGCGGCTTCAGGACAAGAACGTCGTCATCAATGCGCGCCCTGAATCGGACGGTTCCACCTCGCTGTTCAGCTATCTCATTTCCTACCTGCCGATGATCCTGATCCTCGGCGTGTGGATATTCTTCATGCGCCAGATGCAGTCCGGTTCCGGGCGCGCCATGGGCTTCGGCAAGTCGAAGGCCAAGCTTCTGACCGAGGCGCATGGCCGTGTCACCTTCCAGGATGTCGCCGGCGTCGACGAGGCCAAGGAAGATCTGGAAGAGATCGTTGAATTCCTGCGAGATCCGCAGAAGTTCCAGCGCCTGGGCGGCAAGATTCCGCGCGGCGTGCTGCTCGTCGGCCCTCCCGGCACCGGCAAGACGCTGCTCGCCCGGTCGGTTGCCGGTGAAGCCAATGTGCCCTTCTTCACCATTTCGGGTTCGGACTTCGTCGAGATGTTCGTCGGCGTCGGCGCGAGCCGCGTGCGCGACATGTTCGACCAGGCCAAGAAGAACGCGCCCTGCATCATCTTCATCGACGAAATCGACGCCGTCGGCCGCCATCGCGGCGCCGGCCTCGGCGGCGGCAATGACGAGCGCGAGCAGACGCTGAACCAGCTGCTGGTCGAGATGGACGGTTTCGAGTCCAACGAGAGCATCATCCTGATCGCCGCCACCAACAGGCCCGACGTGCTCGATCCGGCGCTGTTGCGCCCGGGCCGTTTCGACCGCCAGGTGGTGGTGCCGAACCCCGACATCGTCGGCCGCGAGAAGATCCTCAAGGTGCATGTGCGCAACGTGCCGCTGGCGCCCAATGTCGACCTCAAGGTGGTCGCGCGTGGCACGCCGGGCTTCTCCGGCGCCGATCTGATGAACCTGGTCAACGAATCCGCTCTGATGGCGGCGCGGCGCAACAAGCGCCTCGTCACCATGGCCGAATTCGAGGACGCCAAGGACAAGATCATGATGGGCGCCGAGCGCCGCTCGTCGGCCATGACCCAGGCCGAGAAGGAGCTCACCGCCTACCACGAGGCCGGCCACGCCATCCTGGCGCTCAACGTGCCGTCCGCCGATCCGCTGCACAAGGCGACCATCATCCCGCGCGGCCGTGCGCTCGGCATGGTCATGCAGCTGCCGGAAGGCGACCGCTATTCGATGAGCTACAAGTACATGGTCTCGCGGCTTGCCATTATGATGGGTGGCCGCGTCGCCGAGGAGTTCAAGTTCGGCAAGGAGAACATCACTTCGGGCGCTTCCTCCGACATCGAGCAGGCGACCAAGCTGGCGCGCGCCATGGTTACGCGCTGGGGCTTCTCGGACAAGCTCGGCCATGTCGCCTATGGCGACAACCAGGAAGAGGTTTTCCTCGGCCATTCGGTGGCGCGCACCCAGAACATCTCGGAAGAGACCGCGCAGATCATCGACGCCGAAGTGCGCCGGCTGATCGACGAGGCCTATGTCTCGGCCAAGTCCATCCTGACCAAGAAGAAGAAGGAATGGATTGCGCTGGCGCAAGGGCTGCTCGAATACGAGACGCTTTCGGGCGAGGAGATCAAGCAGCTGATCGCCGGGCACAAGCCCGCACGCGACCTCGGCGACGACACACCGCCAAGCCGTGGTTCAGCGGTGCCGAAGTCCGGCCGCCGCAAGAAGGGCCCGGAGCCCGAAGGCGGCATGGAGCCTCAGCCGTCGAGTTGAGCTGAAATCGCTCGATTCAAGAAGACGCCGCGGCTTCAATCCGCGGCGTTTTGCTATTCAGGGTTGATCAAAGAGCGTGTGGTGCGATTGCACTGGCTCTGCCGGGGCGCACACCGTCAGACCGGCCAGCATGTTGCTTGCCCCATCTGGCCAGCGGGATCAGGGCATTGTCCAGCTCGATGCCGAATTCGGTGATCGAGTATTCGACCCGGGGCGGCACTTCGGGGAAGACTTCGCGGTGAACGATGCCGTCAGCCTCCATCTCGCGCAGCTGTTGGATCAGCATCTTTTCGCTGATGTCAGGCACCAGCCGCTTCAGCTCACCGAATCGGGCCGGCGCCTTGTGAATCTGCCAGAGCAGTAACGCCTTCCATTTGCCGCTGATGACCTCCCCATGGTCGGCGTATCGATGAAACCGGGACTGGCGACATTCACCCGGATGCCGATCTTTCAAGCCTGGTCGCGCTCCTGCGGCTCTCGAAACAAGGCGCTTGAGGCTGGCAAGACCTCAACAAAAGCCCGCCAACCATGAGGTTGGCGGGCTTTTCGATCTTCAAACGCTGCTGGCCGATCAGCTCTTCAGCTTGGCATTGCAGAGGCTGTAATAGCCGCCGCCCTTCTGGATCCAGCGAAGGCCGTTCAACGTACCTGCGTCCTTGTTGCCGTGGTAACCCTGCAGGCAGGTCTTCATTCGCGCCTTCGCGGGCTTTTCGGTCTTGAACTCGGCGGCGAGGGTGGTCGGGAATGTCACGCCCGCCGGCGCTACAGCGGGGGCGACCGCCGCGCTGGTTTCCTTCTTCGGCTGCGGCTCGGTTTTGACCGTATCCGCGCTGGCACTCTCCGCAGCTGACGTCGCGCACTTCTCCGTGCGGAAAGCGGTCCAATCCATGCCGTTCAGAGTGCCGCCTTCCTTGGCTGTGCGATAGGCCTCGCCGCATTCCTTCATCGTCAGTGCGCTTGCAGGGGCGACGCTCCAAGCAACCCATGCCGTCACAGCCAATGCCGCCAATTTCAATCTGGACATAAGACCCTCCTGGTTGACAAAAAAGTTCGATGTCCTTTTGTATACTGTTTGTTCCGGATATGTTCAATTGGAATCTTTGCGTACCACCGATAAGTCTGGCGGTGGGCAGTGTGGGCGAATAGATGATGCCGACAGCTTCCGCGATATGTGGACGCGAGCAAAGCCGGGCGTCTTCGAGCGAAACAAAAAGGCCCGCGCATGCTGCGATGCGCGGGCCTTTGTCTGGAGAATATGGCTACGCGATCAGCTCTTCAGCTTGGCGTTGCAGAGACTGTAGAAGCCGCCGCCCTTCTGGATCCACCTCAGGCCATTGAGCGTGTTGGCGTCCTTGTTGGCATAGTAGAGCTCGAGGCAGGTGTGCATGCGGCCCTTGGCCGGGGTCTCGCTGGCGTACTTCTTCGAGATCGCCGTCGGGAACTTCACGCCCTTGGGGGCGGTGACCGAGGGCTTCTCGGGCTCGCTGGTGTAGGTCGCCTCGCTCGGAGCCGGCACGGTGTCGTCGTCATCGGCGCCGGCGCCGCATTCGGCCTTGCGGAAGTCGTTCCACTTCTTGCCGCCCAGCGTGTTGGCAGACTTGGCCGCCTGATACTTGGCGCTGCAATCGGCCATGCTCAGGCTCTTGCCGCTGCTGTCGGCAGCTGCCTTGGTCGTGGCCTTGGCCGGTTGTACCGCCGCGGATGCGCCGGCGGCGCATTCGGTCTTGCGGAAGTCGTTCCACTTCGCGCCGTTGAGCGTGCCGGCAGCTTTGGCGGCCTGGTACTTGGCGCTGCATTCCTTGGCCGTCAGGCCCTTGGCGCCATCGTCGGCTGCGGCTGCTGCCTTGGTCGTGGCCTTGGCGGGTTCTGCCGCTGCGGATGCGCCGGCGGCGCATTCGGTCTTGCGGAAGTCGTTCCACTTCGCGCCGTTGAGCGTGCCGGCGGCCTTCGCAGCCTGGTATTTGGCGCTGCATTCCTTGGCCGTCAGGCCCTTGGCGCCGTCGTCGGCGGCAGCGGCGGCCTTCGTCGTGTCCGCCTTGGCCGCTGCAGCTTTCTTGGCAGGCTTGGCGGTCTCGGTGGTGGCGGCCGCGTCGGTGCCGCATTCGGCTTTACGGAACTGGTTCCAGGTCTGTCCGTTCAGCGTGCCGCCGTCTTTGGCGGCATTATACTTGGTACTGCACTCGGCCATGGTAAGCGCGTTGGCGGGGGCCGCTATGAACAAGGTTGCGACGGCAAGACCCGTCAAAGTTGCAAGTCGATGGATGAGCATGGCGTTTCTCCCGTTGCTGCGCCGATGGCGTCCCTTTGGTGAATCAATAGCTTTCAACGCTAGGCTGCGCCAGATGCTAACTCGCGCCGATACCCTCGCAAAGCGCGTCCTCCCGACAAGGTGATGAAATCATTGCGATCTGCGGCCTCGAAAAGAAGGGTTTACCGGACAACCTGCGCCGAGCGGCTTAGTGTGACTGCTATATTGCGGCAAGACCGTGTCATCCTGTTAGGCTGTGGAAACACTTGAACAGATCGCTACAATGATTTTCTAAGGATTGGTAACATACGATCATACATTGTGATGATTTGTGGTGCCCAAATTTGTGGCATTACGGGCAACTGAAGAACCGACGGGGATTCTGGGTAGCATGGCAGGGCACTATTTCGGCACCGACGGCATTCGCGGGCGCGCCAACAAATTTCCGATGACGGCTGAGATCGCGATGCGGGTAGGCATGGCCGCCGGCCTGTCGTTCCAGCGCGGCAGCCACCGCCACCGCGTCGTGCTCGGCAAGGACACGCGGCTGTCCGGCTACATGATCGAGAACGCGATGGTGGCCGGCCTTTGCGCCGCCGGCATGGATGTGTTCCTGCTCGGCCCGATTCCGACGCCGGCGGTGGCCATGCTGGTGCGCTCGCTGCGCGCCGACATCGGCGTCATGATCTCGGCCTCGCACAATCCTTATTTCGATAACGGCATCAAGCTGTTTGGGCCTGATGGCTACAAGCTCTCCGACGAGATCGAGGAGCGCATCGAGAGCATGCTCGACAAGGACATCGAACTGGCCCTCGCCGATTCCGACGGGCTTGGGCGCGCCAAGCGTGTCGACGGCGTGCATGACCGCTACATCGAATTCGCCAAGCGCACGCTGCCGCGTTCGATGTCGCTGTCGGGTCTCAGGATCGTCGTCGACTGCGCCAATGGCGCCGCCTACAAGGTGGCCCCAGCTGCCCTTTGGGAACTGGGCGCTGAGGTCATTGCCATCAATGTCGAGCCGAACGGCTTCAACATCAACAAGGAATGCGGCTCGACCCATCCGGCCGGCCTGCAGAAGAAGGTGCATGAAGTGCGCGCCGACATCGGCATCGCGCTCGACGGCGATGCCGACCGCGTGGTCATTGTCGACGAGAACGGCACGATCGTCGACGGCGACCAGATCATGGCGCTTATTGCCGAGTCCTGGCATCAGAGCGGGCGGCTCGCCGGCGGCGGCGTCGTCTCGACGGTTATGTCCAATCTCGGCCTCGAACGCTTCCTCGGCGACATGAAGCTGCAGCTGCACCGCACCAAGGTCGGCGACCGCTATGTCGTCGAACATATGCGCGCGCATGGGTTGAATGTCGGCGGCGAGCAATCGGGCCACATCGTGCTGTCCGATTTCTCTACCACCGGCGACGGGCTCGTCTCGGCGCTACAGGTTCTCGCCTGCATCAAGCGGCAGAACCGCCCGGTGAGCGAATTGTCGAAGAAGTTCGAGCCGGTGCCGCAGCTGTTGAAGAATGTCCGCATCGCCGGCGGCAAGCCGCTTGAGGAAGCCCCGGTCAAGGCGGCGATCGAAGATGCGCGCAACCGTCTCGGCAAGGCCGGGCGACTGGTCATCCGGCCCTCCGGCACCGAGCCGCTGATCCGCGTCATGGCCGAGGGCGACGACCCGCAGCTGGTCGAAGCCGTGGTCAACGGCATTGTCGACATCATCTCGGAAACGCGCAGCGCCGCCTGATCGCGCCGCCTCCAGCGGCAGGCGCGAACTGCCGGCTCGAAGACCTCAAGGCCCGCCTCCTGGCGGGCTTTTTGTTTCCGCCAGGCAGTCCCGGCATCAGGCCGGCAGAGACTGTTTGCTAAAATATCGAGAATTCGTGGTTAATCGACAGGGTTAAACGCGTTTTAACTTTTGCAATTCATTATCCACAACTGAGGTCAATCATATTCAGGCGGGTTGGATTTTCCCGACGGTTCTCAGGGGTGACAAGCATGTTCAATACAGCAAAAATGGCTCTCCTTGCCACGCTGTTCGCAGGCGTGGCCGGGCCGGTTTTCGCCGCCGATCTGGCGGAACCGCCGGTGGTCGAGGAAGCGCCGCCGCCGGTTGCCTATGAGCAGCCGGCCGAGGTCGGCGGCTGGTACATCCGCGGCGATATCGACTATCACAAGTCGGATCTACGCGGCGTCAACTATACGACTTATACCATCGATCCCGTTACCAACCTTATCACGCCTGGCGAAAGAAGTTTTGATTCCGCCAAGCTCAAGGCCGGTTTCTCGCTCGGTGCCGGCGTCGGTTACAAGATCAACGAACACTTCCGTACCGATCTGACGGCCGACTACTGGTTCAAGTCGAAATTCAACGGCTCAACCTCGGATATCAGCGGGACTTCGGTCGAGGTGTCGAAGATGAGCGCCTTGCTGCTGCTCGCCAACGCCTATGTCGATATCGGCACTTGGCACGGCGTGACGCCCTATGTCGGCGCCGGTATCGGTGGCGCGCACATCAAGTGGGATACGGTCCACGATCCGAATACCACCGAGACCAATCCCGGCTCGTCCAACTGGCGCTTCGCCTATGCGCTCATGGCCGGCGCTTCATATTGCCTTACCGACAAAATCATCCTCGATGCGGGCTATCGCTTCTCCCATATCCAGGGCGGCCGCATGTTCGAATGGGATGCAAGCAGTTCCGGCCCAGGCCACGATCGTGGCTTCAATACGCACGAAGTGCGCGGTGGCTTGCGCTACCAGTTCGGCGGCAACAATGGGTGCGCCGCGCCCGTGGTGGCCTATCAGCCCGAGCCGATCTACACCAAGTAGTCGCTTCGAAATCCTGGAATTTGCGAACCGCCCGGCCATGCCGGGCGGTTTTCGTTTGCCGATTGCGGTGCATTTTCAATCGGTCGCGTGCGCTGAAGAAAGCCTACCGAAATCAATTCGGTAACGCCGCGTTATCCTTAACCCGCACTTAACCACTATGGTTAACAATGCCTGCTGAAACGGTGCTTGCAATCAAATGACGCGCCAATTTCAGGAGCCGGGGACCCATGAATTTCAAATCGCTGACAGTGCCGGCGCTCGCCGCACTCGTGCTTGCTCCGCTGACGCCGGCGCAGGCCGCCGACTACGATCCGCCGGTCTATGTCGATCAGGCGCCGGACTATCAACCGGTCGAGGTCGGCTCGGGCTGGTATCTGCGCGGCGACGTCTCCTATCTCGCGCAGAAGAGCTACCAGGATCAGGATTTCACCTTCGCGCCGGCGAGCTTCAGCGAAAAGCAGGATCCCGCCTTTGTCAGCATCGGCTTCGGTTATCATTTCAACGACTATCTGCGCGCCGATATCAATCTCGGCTATCTGCCGGGCAACAAGGTTGGCATCCACTACGACGACACCGCGACGGTGATACCGCCGGCCACGGCAACGGTGGCGTCGGCGTCCCTGGAGAATTATTCCCTGTCGGGGATGGTCAATGGCTATGTCGATCTTGGCACTTATGTCGGGATCACACCCTATCTGGGTGCCGGCATCGGGCTGGTCCGGAGCAAATACAAGCTGTCGGCGAGCTACTTCACCGACAATCTCGACCCTACGGATGATTTCGTCCGCAGCGACAACAAGACCCAGTATGCCTTGGCCTATACTCTGGATGCGGGCCTGGCCTATCAGGTGACCAAGAATGTTTCCGTCGATCTCGGCTATCAGTATTTTTCGGCGCCGGATGCCGAATATGTCACAGCCGCGAGCCTGACCTCCTATCCGATCCGCAAGGGCATCAGCAATCATCAGGTCAAACTCGGGCTGCGCTACGACCTCTGGTAAGCTGGCTATAGACACGAAGCCTGACGGCGGATCTTTTCGATCCGCCGTTTGCGTTTGGGCTCACGACATCCTGATCGCGGATTGCTTGTATCTTGTCCGCGACAAAAACTTTCCTCTTGACGCCTGATGGCTGAACGCATATCGCCGTCCGTGGGCCACCCCTCCCCAACGAGGGGCCACTATCTGGAAGGATAGACCACGATGACGACGCATACGAAGCCCGGACTCCGTCCGGCAAACCCCAATTTCTCCTCAGGTCCCTGCGCAAAACGCCCCGGCTGGTCGGTCGAGGCGCTGACGAACGCTGCGCTCGGCCGTTCCCACCGCGCCAAGATCGGCAAGACCAAGCTCGAACAGGCGATCGAGCTGACGCGGGAAATTCTCCAGGTCCCGGCGGACTACCGCATCGGCATCGTGCCGGCGTCGGACACCGGTGCCGTCGAGATGGCGCTGTGGTCGCTGCTTGGCGAGCGCGGCGTCGACATGGTCGCCTGGGAAAGCTTTGGCTCCGGCTGGGTGACCGATGTCGTCAAGCAGCTGAAGCTCGCCGATACCAGAAAGATCGAAGCGGGTTATGGCGAGCTGCCTGATCTGGCGAAGATCGATTTCGACCGCGACGTGGTCTTCACCTGGAACGGCACGACCTCAGGCGTTCGGGTGCCGAACGGCGATTTCATTCCGGCCGACCGCAAGGGGCTGACGATCTGCGACGCGACCTCGGCCGCCTTCGCCCAGAGGCTCGATTTCGAGAAGCTGGATGTCGTCACCTTCTCCTGGCAGAAAGTGCTGGGCGGCGAGGGCGCGCACGGTATGCTGATTCTCAGCCCGCGCGCGGTCGAGCGGCTGGAAACCTACAAGCCGGCATGGCCGCTGCCAAAGATCTTCCGCCTGACGTCGGGCGGCAAGCTGATCGAAGGCATCTTCAAAGGCGAGACCATCAACACGCCGTCTATGCTGTGCGTCGAGGATTATCTCGACGCGCTCAATTGGGCGAAGTCGATCGGCGGTCTCGACGCGTTGATTGCCAGAGCGGATGCCAACGCCGCTGTGCTCGACGGCTTTGTCGACAGATCCTCATGGCTCGGCCATCTCGCAGTCGATGCGGCGACAAGGTCCAACACTTCCGTGTGTCTGTCTTTCACCGACGCTCAAGTCGCGGCGCTCGATGCCGACGGGCAGGCGGCTTTTGCGAAGGCGATCGTCTCTGTGCTTGACAAGGAAGGCGTCGCCTACGACATCGGCTCCTATCGTGACGCCCCGCCCGGCCTGCGCATCTGGTGCGGCGCGACGGTCGAGACAGCCGACCTCGAAGCGCTGCTGCCCTGGCTCGACTGGGCCTTTGCCGCGCAGAAGGCGTCGCTGAAAGCGGCGGCCTGAGATTTCTTGCGGCGGCCTTCGGGCCGCCCATTCCCACGGATCAAATTCCATTTGAAGGAGGTCGCCATGGCGCCCCGCGTTCTCGTCTCAGACAAACTCTCCACCACCGCCGTGCAGATCTTCAAAGACCGCGGCATCGAGGTCGACTATTTGCCCGATCTCGGCAAGGACAAGGAAAAACTGCTTGAAGTCATCAACCAATATGACGGTCTTGCCATCCGCTCGGCGACCAAGGTCACCGAAAAGCTGATCAACGCCGCCACCAGGCTGAAGGTCGTGGGCCGTGCCGGCATCGGTGTCGACAATGTCGACATCCCGGCGGCGAGCCGCAAGGGCATCATCGTGATGAACACGCCCTTCGGCAATTCGATCACCACCGCCGAGCATGCGGTGGCGATGATCTTCGCGCTGGCCCGCCAGATTCCGGAGGCCAACGCCTCCACCCATGCCGGCAAATGGGAAAAGAACCGCTTCATGGGCATCGAGATCACCGGCAAGACGCTGGGTGTCATCGGCTGCGGTAACATCGGGTCGATCGTCGCCACGCGCGGCGTCGGACTGAAGATGCATGTCATTGCCTTCGACCCGTTCCTGTCGGACAGCCGCGCCGAGGAACTCGGCGTCGAAAAAGTAGAGCTCGACGAACTGTTCGCCCGCGCCGACTTCATCACGCTGCATACGCCGCTGACCGACAAGACGCGCAACATTATCGACGCCGCCGCGATCGCCAAGATGAAGACCGGCGTGCGCATCATCAATTGTGCGCGTGGCGGGCTGATCGTCGAGGCCGATCTGGTCGCGGCGCTGAAGAGCGGCAAGGTTGCAGGCGCCGGCATCGACGTGTTCGAGATCGAACCGGCGGAGAACCACGAATTGTTCGGTATGGAGAATGTCGTGGCAACGCCGCATCTCGGCGCTTCGACCACCGAAGCGCAGGAGAATGTCGCGCTGCATGTCGCCGAGCAGATGTCGGACTACCTGATCAAGGGTGCCATTTCCAACGCCATCAACATGCCGTCGATCACCGCCGAGGAAGCGCCGCGGCTGAAGCCGTTCGTCAAGCTGGCCGAAGTGCTCGGCGCCTTTGTCGGTCAGGTCACCGAGGATCCGATCAAGGAGGTCGAGATCCTGTTCGACGGCTCGACCGCGACGATGAACACACGCGCGCTGATCAGCGCCACGCTTGCCGGCCTGATCCGGCCGCAGGTCTCAGACGTCAACATGGTGTCGGCGCCGATCATGGTGAAGGAGCGCGGCATCATCGTTGCCGAGGTCAAGCGCGACAAGTCGGGCGTGTTCGACGGCTACATCAAGCTGACGGTCAAGACCGAGCACATGACGCGCTCGATCGCCGGCACCTGCTTCTCCGACGGCAAGCCGCGGTTCATCCAGATCAAGGGCATCAATCTCGACGCCGAGGTCGGCCAGCACATGCTCTACACAACCAATGCCGATGCGCCCGGCATTATCGGCCTGCTGGGCACGGTGTGCGGCGAGAACGGCGTCAACATCGCCAATTTCCAGCTGGGACGTAACCGGCCAGGCGGCGACGCGATTGCGCTGCTCTATCTCGATGCGCCGTTCCCGGAGAATGTGCTGGAACAGGTCAAGGCGCACAAGTCGATCGACTCGGCCAAACGGCTGCAGTTCGACGTCAACGCGACGTGATCCTGACATAGCGACGGAATCGAAGGCGCGGGCTTTGTTGGGCGCAATCCCAAGGGAAAGCGCTGGGCGCTTTTCCCGGGAAACCGGTTCCCACTTTTCCCGGGATTGCTCTAGTCCGCGCCTTCTTCGTTTAAGACCAGCGGCAGGTTCGTCATCTTGCGCCCGCTATATTCGGCGAGCGAGATGCCGCCCAGCACCAGGACGAGCGCCAGCGCCTGGTAGAGCTGGAATGTCTCGCCGACGATCAGCACCGACAGCAGCGTGCCGAAGATCGGCACCAGGTTGATGAACAGGCCGGCCCGGTTGGCACCGATCAGTTCGTTGCCCCTGATGTAGAGGATCTGCGAAATGACCGAGGCGCCGACCGCGGTGTAGACAATGATCAGCCAGCCGCTGATATCGGGGACGATGACCTTGCCGGCCGCGGCTTCCCACAGGACAAAAGGCAGCGAGGTGATCAGCGCTGCGATCGACAGCGCCAGCATCAGGCTTTGCCAGCGCATCTCCGGTTTCAGCCGCAGCCCGACCGAATAGCCGCTGTAGAGGATGACGGCGATCAGCATGATGGCGTCGCCGAAATTGAGTTCCAGCGTCAGCAGCCGGCGCGGGTCGCCGTGGCAGGCGGTCAGCACCACGCCCGCTATGGTCAGCACGACGCCGGCGATCTGCGCCCAGTTCACCCGCAAGCGGAAAAAGATGAAATTGGCGACGATGATCAGGATCGGCATCGCGGCCTGTTCGATCGAGACGTTGATCGCGGTCGTATAGTTGAGCGCGGTGTAGAAGATGGTGTTGAACAAAGTGAAGCCGCAGGCGCCAAGCACGCCGAGCAGCAGCCAGTGTTTGCGCACCACCGGCCAGTCTTCACGGATCGTGCGCCAGCCGATCGGCAACATGATCGCAACCGCCAGAACCCAGCGCAGGAAGACCAGCATCATCGGCGAGACATGGTCGATCGCCAGCTTGCCGGCGACGGAATTGCCGCCCCACAGCAAGGTGGTGACCAGCAGGAACAGGTAGGCGCGTCGATGCATGGCAGGATTCCGGCAGCCGCAGAAGCTGCGGTGTTGCCGGCCTAAGGCCCCTGCCAGCCCAAGTAAATGATGTCAAAGCCGAAAATTGTTGTGCCTCAGGCCATTTTCGGCGGCAAAGAAAGGTCGCACTTGCGAGGTCTTGACGCTATAGAGGCCTGTCGTTTCGAACCATATCCAGGCCGCCAGGGCGGCATCTCAAGGGAAAAGAAACATGGCCAATGTGGTGGTCGTCGGCTCGCAATGGGGCGACGAAGGCAAGGGCAAGATCGTCGACTGGTTGTCGGAGCGCGCCGACGTGGTCGTGCGCTTCCAGGGTGGCCACAATGCCGGCCATACGCTGGTCGTCGACGGCAAGGTCTACAAACTGTCGCTGCTGCCGTCGGGCGTGGTGCGGAAGGGCAAGCTGTCGATCATCGGCAATGGCGTCGTCTTCGACCCGCACGCCTTTGTCGCTGAAGTGGCAAAACTCAAGGCGCAAGGCGTCGACGTGACGCCGGACCGCCTGAAAATAGCCGAAAACACCGCGCTTATCCTGTCGCTGCACCGGGAGCTGGACGGATTCCGCGAGGACGCCGCGTCCAATTCCGGCACAAAAATTGGCACGACCCGTCGTGGCATCGGCCCCGCCTATGAGGACAAGGTGGGCCGGCGCGCGGTTCGGGTGATGGATCTGGCGGATTTGGAAACGCTGCCCCTCAAGGTCGACAGGCTGCTGACGCATCACAATGCGCTGCGTCGCGGGCTTGGCCATGGCGAAGTCACCCATGAGGCGATCATGACCGAGCTGACCTCGGTCGCCGATGAGATCCTGCCCTATATGGACCGCGTCTGGAAAATCCTCGACGACAAGCGCCGCGCCGGCGAGCGTATCCTGTTCGAGGGCGCGCAAGGAACGCTGCTCGACATCGACCACGGCACTTATCCGTTCGTCACCTCGTCCAACACCGTCGCCGGCCAGGCCGCCGCCGGTTCGGGCGTCGGCCCGGGCGCTATCGGCTATGTGCTGGGCATCACCAAGGCCTATACGACGCGTGTCGGCGAAGGCCCGTTCCCGACCGAGCAGAAGAACGAGATCGGCGAATTCCTCGGCACGCGCGGCCACGAATTCGGCGTCGTCACCGGGCGCAAGCGCCGTTGCGGCTGGTTCGATGCCGTGCTGGTGCGCCAGGCCGTCGCCGTCAATGGCATCAAGGGCATCGCGCTGACCAAGCTCGACGTGCTCGATGGGCTGGATGAGATCAAGGTCTGCACCGGTTACCGGCTCGACGGTGAAATGATCGACTATCTGCCGGCCAGCCAGGGCGCGCAGGCGCGCGTCGAACCGCTCTACGAGACGCTCGAGGGTTGGAAAGGCACCACCGCCGGCGCGCGCAGCTGGAACGACCTTCCGGCGCAGGCGGTCAAATATGTCCGCTACATCGAGGAGCTCATCGGCGCACCCGTCGCGCTCCTTTCCACCAGCCCGGAACGGGATGACACAATACTTGTGACCGATCCGTTTCAAGACTAGTTTTCTGAAGCCTTTCCGGGCATCGCGGCTGATTTGCGGGGGCCGGCGCGGAAACAAAATACAGGTCGACTGAAGCATGGCAGATTTCGTTGCTGTTCTGAAAAAGGCGCTCGACAAATATGGCGAGCCGGCGCTCGACGTGCGCACAAGGACCTACGACGGCGCCCGTGCCGCGCTGGTCAAGAAGCTTGCGGATTTTTCGCCGCCGCTGTCCGCCGACGTCATCGCCAAGCAGAAACGCTCCCTGGAAGACGCCATCTCAAGTGTCGAGAGGGACTATGCCAAGGCGGCGCCGGCGTCTGATCCGCTGGCCGAGCTCGAGCACATCTTCTCCTCGATCGATCGCAACAAGAATCAGTCCAGTCATGTCAAGCCGCCAGTCACGCCTGCACCCGCGCCGGCATTGCAGCCGGCGAAACCCGTGCAGCCGGCGCCGGTTGCTCGGACGGAGCCGAGCTGGCAGAGGCCCGCACCGACACCGCCGCCTGCCGCGCGTGCCGAAACCGTCAACGAGCAAGCCGCGGAGCTGGACGCCGACGACGATAGCGCCGATGTGTTTGCCAATGACGAGCAGCCGGCCGCGGACACGTTCCAGCGGCTGCGCCCGGCCGAGCGCAAGCGCAGCTATGGCGGGCTGATCGCCGCTGTCGTCGCGCTGCTGGTGGTCGCCGGCGGCGGCTATGGCATCTGGCTGAACAAGGATGCGTTTGGCTCGATGCTCGGCTTTGGCGACACCAAGACGGTCTCGACCGAACCGCTGGTCAAGCCGGCACCGGCAAAGCCCGCGGCCGAAGCGCCGGCACCGGCTGCTGCCGGCGAGGGAACGAAATTCACCCAGCGCCTGACGCCCGAAGGCGGTGAGACCGACCCTGGTCCCGCGGCCGGTCAAAGCGGCATTGGCGAGGGCGAGTCCGTCGCTGCGCTGACCACGCCACCGCCTCCGGCTCCGGCACCAGCGGCGGTGCCAGCGCCTGCGACCCCGGCGCCCGGCGACACCACAGCTACGACGGCGCCCGCCACGCCGGCGCCTGACGCTTCCGCCACGCCGCCGGCAACGCCGCCCGCCGACGGCGCCGCTCCGCCGGCCAATGGGGCAGCACCCAATGGGGCAGCACCAGCTGATGCCGCAGCCACGCCGCCAGCGCCCGCACCCGGCACGCCGCCGGCGGCACCGACGGCCGCAGCCCCCGAGCCGACCGTTGCGGTCGGCCAGAAGGCGATCTTCTACGAGGAACGCACCTCGACCGCGCAGGGCTCGGCCGAACCCGGCAGCATCGTCTGGTCGCTGGTGCAGGAATCGCCCGGCGGCGACCTGCCGCCCGAGCCGGCGATCCGCGCCGAGGCGACCATTCCCGGCAAGGACATCCAGCTGCGCATGACCATCCGCCGCAACACCGACCAGACGTTGCCGGCCAGCCATATCATCGAGATGATCTTCCTGACGCCCGAGGGCTTCGACGGCGGTGGCGTCGACAACATCCTGCGCGTCGCCATGAAGAGCTCCGAGCAGGATGCCGGCAGCCCGCTGATCGGCATCCCGGCCAAGATCGCCGACGGCTTCTTCCTGGTGGCGCTCAACGACACCAAGGCCGACGAGGACGCCAATCTGACGTTGCTCAGGGGCCAGGACTGGATCGACGTGCCTGTGGTCTACAAGACCGGACGCCGCGCGCTGCTGACCATGGAAAAGGGCATCCCCGGCGAGAAGGTCTTCGACGAAGCGCTGAAGGCCTGGCAGGCGAAGACGGCGGGCTGATAGGCAGCGTTAACGCTGTCCTGCTCTTTCCCCGGGCGGCGAGCGGGGCCAGGTCAAAACGGACGACGCTTGGCCAGCGGCAGCCCGTTTCGCCTGACGTAGTCGTTCCAGCTTTCGATGGCATCCTTGTTTTCTTCTTGCCATCGACGCGTCTTTTCCGCAGCGATCGCCTTCGCAAGGCCCGTCTCGGCGGCGCGAGCGATGTCGATCTCCAAGGCCTTCGCTTCCTCGATCAATCGGAGGTCAATGGAAAGTTTGAGCGATTTTCGCGAAGACTGAGCATCAGCCATTTGAACGGCCCTATCCGTACCTACGGGCAAGAGCATGGCAGCGCGCTTGTAAGGCTGCAAGCCTAGCCTTCCATCTCCTCGCGCAGCATTTCCAGTTCCAGCCACTCTTCCTCCAAGGCGGCCAGCGTGGCGCGTTCCTTGTCGAGGGCGGTTATCGTCTTCTGGAACGAGGCCGGGTCGCGCTCGTAATAGGCGGGATCGGCGATGTTGTTCTCCAGCCGCGAGATCGAGGCGGTTACCGCTTCGATTTTCTTGGGCAGCGACTCCAGTGCGAATTTCTGTTTGAACGACAGTTTCTTCGCCGGTCCTTTCGGCGCCGCTGCCTCGCTTTTTCCCACAGCCGGCGTTTCGCTGGCCTCAGTCTTGGTCCGCGCCTTGCGGTCGTCGAGCCTGGTGCCGCCGCGCTGCGCCAGCATGTCGGAATAGCCGCCGGCATATTCGATCCAGCGGCCGCCACCGTCCGGCGCGATGATGCTGGTCACGGTGCGGTCAAGGAAATCACGGTCGTGGCTGACCAGGATGACAGTGCCGGCAAAACCGGCGACCAGTTCCTGCAGCAGTTCCAGCGTTTCCATGTCGAGATCGTTGGTCGGCTCATCGAGCACCAGAAGGCTCGCCGGCCGCGCCAGCACGCGCGCCAGCAGCAGCCGCGCCCGCTCGCCGCCGGACAGCTCGCGCACCGGCGTGCGTGCCTGCTCCGGCTTGAACAGGAAATCCTTCATGTAGGAAACGACATGGCGCTGCTCGCCATTGATGACAAGGTTTTCGCCGCGCCCGTCGGTGAGGTATTGCGCCAGCGTCTCGGCTGGGTCGACCGACTCGCGCTTCTGGTCGAGCGTGGCGATTTCCAGATTGGTACCGAGTCGCACCGAACCCACATCCGGCTTCATCTCGCCGGTCAGCATCTTTAACAGCGTCGTCTTGCCGGCGCCGTTCGGTCCGACCAGCCCGACGCGGTCGCCGCGCTGGATCCGGGTCGAGAAGCCTTTGACCACGGTGAGGTCGCCAAAGCTCTTCTCGATGTTCTTGGCCTCGATTACCAGCTTGCCGGATTCGGCGGCGTCGCTGGCCACCATGGTCGCGGTACCTTCGGCGCCGCGATGGCCGCGAAAGCGCTGGCGCATGGTCTGCAATTCGCCGAGCCGGCGCATGTTGCGCTTGCGCCGCGCCGTCACGCCATAGCGCAGCCAGTGCTCCTCGCGCACGATCTGCCGACCGAGCTTGTGCTGTTCGCGCTCTTCCTCTTCCAACACCTGGTCGCGCCATTCCTCGAAATGGCCAAAGCCCTTGTCGAGACGGCGGGTCTGGCCGCGGTCGAGCCAGACGGTAGCGCGCGATACGCGTTCGAGGAAGCGGCGGTCGTGCGAGATGACGATCAGGGCCGACGAGGTGCGGACGAGTTCCTCTTCCAGCCATTCGATGACCGACAAATCGAGATGGTTCGTCGGCTCATCAAGCAGCAGAATATCGGGCTCCGGCGCCATCACACGTGCAAGGGCGGCACGGCGCGCTTCGCCGCCCGAGAGGTCGTTGGGGTTCTCGGTTCCGATGAGGCCGAGATGCTCCATCAGATAGGTGGCGCGGTAGGGATCGTCGGCAGGCCCGAGCCCGGCCTCGACATAGGCGCGCACATTGGCAAAGCCCTCCATGTCGGGCATTTGCGGGAGATAGCGCACCGTCGCCGAAGGCTGGCGGAACACCTCGCCGTCCTGCGGCTCGATCAGCCCGGCGGCGATCTTGAGCAGCGTCGACTTGCCGGAGCCGTTGCGGCCGACCAACGCGATCTTGTCGCCGGCGGAGGCGGTGAGTTCGGCGCCGTCGAGCAGCGGCGTGCCGCCGAAGGTCAGCTTTATCCCGTCGAGGTTGAGAAGTGGCGGGGCCATGTCAGCTTTCAGGCAAGGGGTAGGGATGAGCGAGCAGCAGGGCGCGGCCATGGCCGAGCGCGATTTCGAGGCCGCCCCCGGTCTTGGACTTGACCTCGTTGGAGATGGTCAACGACGAGCCGAAGGCGACCTCGACATGGTCGAGCGGCCACTTGGCGCCGGAAACGGTGAGGCCCGAAAGATCGGAAAAGCCAAGCACCGAAAACAGCGTGCCGTCGGCATAGTCGAAGCCGGCCTTGCCGGGCAGCAAGGGCACCCCCTCCTGCGCGCCGCTGGTCAACAACACTTTCGTGCCGGCCTCGGCCAGCCGCAGGCTGAGCGCCAGATGCAGGTGCGCATGGTCGGCGCGTTTGCCGCCGAAAGCCCCGACCAGCACAAGGCTGGTGGCGCCGCGTTCCAGTGCGGCGGCGATGGCCAGCTCGCCGTCGGTCTTGTCTTTCTCCGGCGGAAATA
Source organism: Mesorhizobium sp. CNPSo 4688 (assembly GCF_057784295.1). Taxonomy (NCBI): domain Bacteria; kingdom Pseudomonadati; phylum Pseudomonadota; class Alphaproteobacteria; order Hyphomicrobiales; family Phyllobacteriaceae; genus Mesorhizobium; species Mesorhizobium sp. CNPSo 4688. Next base: position 42,172 of record NZ_JBWLUY010000002.1, on the reverse strand, counting down.
CCTGGCGCGGCACGGCGGCGAGATCGGCGGGCAGGTCCGCCGGCACGGAATCGAAGTCGCCCACCCATAGCTCCGGCATCAGGCCGAGCATCCGGGCATGGCCGATGCCGGCGTCGGCGGCGATGATGCGCGAGCCCTCGACCTGGCGGTCGAGCCGCGGCGTGCGGATGAGATCGCCGCCAAGCAGGATGGTGAATGTGCTCATATCCGGTGGCCCTTACCAGCCCCGCCGGCGAAACGGAAGGCCGGGCCTCGCCTCCGCTCTTTGTTGGAGCATGATCTTTTTTCCGGAAACCGGTTCCCACTTTTCGGGATCATGCTCTGGCAAACTTCCGCTTGCGTGGCACCTTGGCCGGGCCTATGTGTCGAAATGCTCTAACGGGGTGCCGGACGCGATCTTAGCGGACCGGCTGAGAGGCAGTCTCGCCAACCCGCTGAACCTGATCCGGCTTGTACCGGCGGAGGGATTAGACGCTTCGGACAGCCCGACGCCTCAATTCCTGTCAACACGAATGAAGGAGGCGCCGATGCGCATGATTTTGTCCCATCTTGTCCCAGCCCTGGGTCTTGCTGTTTCGCTTTTGGCAAGCCCTGCGTCCGCGCAGGACAAACTCACCGTCTACACCTACGAGAGCTTCACCGCCGACTGGGGCCCGGGTCCTGCGGTGAAGAAGGAATTCGAGGCCGAATGCGGCTGCAGCGTCGATTTCGTCTCGGTCGCCGACGGCGTTGCGCTGCTCAATCGCGTCAAGCTGGAAGGCGCGTCGACCAAGGCCGATATCGTGCTTGGCCTCGACACCAACCTCACCGCAGAAGCCAAGACCTCCGGCCTGTTTGTCCCGCATGGCGCGGTGGCTGAGAACAGCGTGCCGGGCGGCTGGAGTGACGATACCTTCGTCCCCTTCGACTACGGTTATTTCGCCGTCGTCTACGACACCGAAAAGCTGAAGAACCCGCCCAAGAGTCTGAAGGACCTGGTCGAAGGCGATGCCGCCGACAAGATCGTCATCCAGGACCCGCGCACCTCGACGCCGGGTCTCGGCCTGCTGCTCTGGGTCAAGTCGGTTTATGGCGACAAGGCGCCGGAAGCCTGGGCGAAGCTCAAGCCGAAGGTGCTGACGGTGACGCCGGGCTGGAGCGAGGCCTACGGCCTGTTCACCAAGGGCGAGGCGCCGATGGTGCTGTCCTATACGACATCGCCAGCCTACCACATGGTGGCCGAGAACACCGAGCGCTACCAGGCGGCGTCTTTCGAGGAAGGCGAATACCTGCAGATCGAGGTTGCCGGCATCACCACCACCGGGGCAAAGAACCCGCTGGCGGCAAAGTTTCTGGCCTTCATGACCGGGCCGAAATTCCAGAATGTCATTCCCGAGACCAACTGGATGTTCCCGGCAGGGAAAACCGACAAGCCGCTCAACCCGGCCTTCGACAAACTGGTCAAGCCGGCAAAGACGCTGCTGTTTAGCCCGGAAGAGGTTGCGGCCAACCGCAAGGCCTGGGTCGATGAATGGCTGGCGGTGATGAGCAAGTGACGGCGGTCTTCACCCTCCCCCTTGTGGGGAGGGTCGATCCGCGAAGCGGAGCGGGGTGGGGGTTGCAACGTTGACTACCGCCTCCCCCCCACCCCGGTTCGCGGATACCGCTTCGCGGCATCCGCGCCCCGACCCTCCCCACAAGGGGGAGGGTGGAAAGCGCGCACCTTCTGACCCCCGCATCGCCGCCGGCATTGTCGCGCTTGCGGCAATCGCGCTGCTGATCGGTGGCGCCTTCGCGGGCCTCATCCTCGAAGGCGCGCACGACCTCCGCGGTGCTGCCTCCGCCTTCGATCTCTATCTCCTGCGCGTCACCCGATTCACCCTGTGGCAGGCGGCACTCTCGACGCTGCTTTCCGTCGCCCCAGCGCTCTTCGTCGCCCGCGCCCTGTCGCGGCATCCGCGCTTCTTGGGCCGTGGCTTCATCCTCCAGCTGTTCACCGTGCCCCTGGCCTTGCCGGCCATTGTCGCGGCACTCGGCATCTTGGCGCTCTATGGCCGGGCCGGCTACTTCGCCGCGATCGGTGGCCAAAGCTGGCCTGATATATACGGCCTGTCGGGCATCCTCGTCGCGCATGTGTTCTTCAACCTGCCGCTGGCGGCGCGGCTGTTCCTCGAAGCGCTGGGCACGGTGCCTGCCGATCAATGGCGGCTGGCAAGCCAACTCGACATGGGGGCGAGCGCGGCCTTCCGGTTGATCGAATGGCCGGTGCTGCGGTCGGCTTTGCCGGGCGTCGCCGGCCTTGTCTTGATGCTTTGCATCACCTCCTTCACCATCGTCCTCATCCTCGGCGGCGGGCCGGCGGCGACGACGCTGGAGGTCGCCATCTACCAGGCGCTGCGCTTCGACTTCGATCCCGCGCGGGCGGTGACGCTGACATTGCTCCAGATTGCGCTGACCTTTGCCGTCGTGCTGGCGCTGACGCGGCTTGGCGCCAATGTGACCGGCGACGCCAACCTGCCCGTGGCGCCGCGCCGCTATCTCTCGGCCGGCACAACTGAAACGGCGCTCAACGCGGCCCTGATCGTGCTCGCCTTGCTGTTCGTCGCCGGGCCGATGGCCGCCACCTTCATTTCAGGCCTTGGCGCCGATCTCGGCCGGCTGGCCGGCGAGAGCGCGGTGCGCCAGGCGACGCTGACCAGCGCCGGTCTCGGCCTGCTGGCGGCGCTGCTATCGCTGTCGCTATCGCTGTCGCTGATCATGGCGCGCCGGGCGCTGTCCCTACACCGCCGTGGCGGCGCCCGCTCACTGCTCGAACATGCCACCGACACCGGCGCCGGCTTTGTCCTCGTCGTGCCGCCCATCGTCATCGGCGCCGGCTGGTTTCTCTTGCTGCGCACGATCAGCGATGTCTTTGCCATCGCGCCGGTCATGGTCGTCACCGTCAACGCGGTGATGGCGATGCCCTTCGCCATCCGCGCGCTGCGTCCGGCCTATGATGCGGCAAGCGAGCGCCATGAAAAGCTGTGCGCACAGCTCGGCATTTCGGGCTGGAACCGGCTGCGGCTGGTCGATTGGCCGTCGCTGCGGCGGCCGCTGGCCACCGGCTTTGCCTTCGCCATGGCGCTGTCGCTCGGCGATCTTGGCGTCATCGCGCTGTTCGGCAGCGATTCGGTGCAGACCTTGCCCTATCTCCTCTTGGCGCGCATGGGCAGCTACCGCACAGCCGACGCTGCCGGGCTGGCTTTGCTGCTCGGGGCGGTCTGCCTCGCACTGGTGGTCGCCGCGGATTGGCTGGGACGGGGAGAAAGATCGTGAATTCCGCCAACAAAGGCGCGGCCGTGCGGCTGAACCAGGTCGCGTTCAGCTATGGCGAGACGCCGTTCCTGTTCGATGTCGAGTTCACTGCCTCGAAAATCACCGCCATCATGGGGGCGAGCGGTTCGGGAAAGTCGACCCTGCTCAACCTGGTGGCCGGCTTCGAGACGCCGCAATCCGGCCGCGTGCTGATCGGCGGCGCCGATGTCAGCGCCAGGCCGCCGTCGGCGCGGCCGGTGTCGATGGTGTTCCAGGAAAACAATCTGTTTGCCCATCTCTCGGTCGAGAAGAATGTCGGCCTCGGCCGCTCGCCATCGCTTAGCCTGACGCAAACCGACCGCGCCGCAATCGCCGAGGCCCTGAGCCGTGTCGGCCTTGCCGGTAAGGAAAAGCGCCTGCCGCGCGAACTCTCCGGCGGCGAAAGGCAGCGTGTGGCGCTCGCCCGCGTGCTGGTGCGCGATCGGCCGGTGCTGTTGCTCGACGAGCCGTTCGCCTCGCTTGGGCCCGCACTGCGCGACGACATGCTCGACCTCGTGGCCGGCGTCCATGCCGAGCGGGCGATGACGGTGTTGTTCGTCACGCATCAGCCGGAAGACGCGCGACGCATCGGCGAGGACATGGTTTTTCTGGACAATGGCAGGGTTGCCGCGACGGGAACTGCCGCCGATTTTTTCGACGGCACTGGTCCTGAAGCGTTTCGGCGCTATATCGGCGCAAGTTCGGGCGGATCACGCGATATTGCCCGGAAGCGGACATAATTTACGACCAAACCGGCTACAGGTGATGTGGCGCTTGCTTGCCATGGTCCAGCTGATGTGGCTAGGTCCGCCCAGTACTGGTCCGGCACGAGCCGTGATTTGCCCCCTACAGCGCCGCATCCATCCGGATGCGTAAAACGCTGTAGGTTTTTTGATTTGTGCAGGATCGCCACCGAAAATTCGATTTTCGCTGGCGCGGACCCCTGGGTCCAGGTCATGCGCCGAGAGCTGAAGGGACGCCGTGCTGTCGACCGGCACTGACACTTTGAGACGCAGGCCGCTGGCGCGCTTCCTTGCGCTGGCCGGCCTTGCCGTGGCACTGGCCAGTTGCCAGATGTTCACGCCTCCGGAAGTGCAGGAATCCGGCTTCCAGCCTTCCGACAAGCCGATCACGGTCGACAATGTCGCCGCCAACAGCAAGCTCGCCGAACTGGCGAAGGCGCAGCATCCGCGCATCCTTGCCACCTATGGCGGCGAATATTCCGATCCCAAGCTCGAGCGGATGGTGGCCAAGGTCGTCGGCAGCCTGACCGTGGTGTCGGCCAATCCGACCCAGACCTATCGCATCACCATCCTCAATTCGCCCAACGTCAACGCCTTCGCGCTGCCGGGCGGCTATCTCTATGTCACCCGCGGCCTCTTGGCGTTGGCCAATGATTCGGCCGAACTCGCCGCCGTCATCGCGCATGAGATGGGCCACGTCACCGCCAACCATGGCCTGCAGCGCCAGCAGCTCGAGGCCGAGGAAGGCCTGGCGACCAAGGTGGTCTCCGATGTGCTCGGCGACAGCCCGACCGCCAAGGCGGCATTGATCCGCGGCAAGCTCAGGCTGGCGCAGTTCTCGCGCAACCAGGAGCTGGAGGCCGATGCCATCGGCATCAAGTCGATCGGCGAAGCCGGCTACGATCCCTATGCCGCCGGCCGCTTCCTGCAGTCGATGTCGGCCTATACCGATTTCCGCTCGATATCAGGCGCCACCGATGCCAGCCTCGACTTCCTGGCCACGCACCCCAACACGCCGCAGCGCATCGATCTGGCTCAGCGCCACGCCCGCCAGTTCGGCGCGCCGGGCGTCGGCACGCGCGACCGCGATTCCTTCCTGGCTGGCATTGACGGCCTGCTCTACGGCGACACGCCGGAAGAAGGCTATGTGCGCGGCCAGACCTTCCTGCATCCGGGGCTCGGCGTATCGTTCACCGTGCCGAACGGTTTCGTCATCGACAATACGGCTGCGGCGGTGACGGCGACCGGGCCGGGCGACATGGCGATCCGCTTCGACGGCGTGTCGATCGACAAGGACCGTGCGCTCACCGACTATATCAAAAGCGGCTGGGTGGCCGGTCTCGACGAGACCAGCGTGCGTCAGGAGACGATCAACGGCAATGAGGCAGCGACCGCGCATGCCGGCGCCGACGGCTGGCAGTTCGACATTGCGGTGATCCGTGCGGGCGGCCAGGTCTACCGGCTGTTGACGGCGGCCCCCTCGGCCAGCGCAACGCTCGACCCGGTGGCGCGCTCGGTCAGCGGCTCGTTCCGCATCCTGAGTGCGGCCGAAAAGGCGGCGCTGAAGCCACTGCATATCCGCGTCGTCACCGTTCAGGCCGGCCAGACCATGGGCTCGCTTTCGGCGCAAATGGTCGGCGTCGACCGCAAGCTCGATCTGTTCAGGGTGCTCAACGCGATGTCGCCGGGCGCCTCGGTTTCGGCCGGCGACAAGGTCAAGATCGTCACGGACAAGTAGCAGCGCAGTCCGGTTCGATAGTGTCTGCGCGTGCGATGTAGAGTTGAGATCACTGCCACTCAGAGATTGCTGTCAGTGTTAGTGTTAGTGTTAGTGTTAGTGTTAGTATCGGTACCGCTGTTGCCATCGGTGCCTTCGCTACTGGTGTTCTCGCCACCACCAGGATTTGCAGAACGGTGCTCGGAACCATCACCGTTGTTGCCGGCCCACGACACCCGGCCGTTGTCCGGGATTGCTGCGGCTGTCCGCTTGCCTGGTTTCGGGGCCTTCGGTCTTGGCGCGGGTATGGGAACTACCTTTATTTTCGTGATGATTTTCGGGGGCCGTACCTTGCACGCCGGAATCGCCAAGGCGACCCGCTTTGGGGTGCTGAGAACACCCAGGGAATACATCTCTTGCCGCTCCATCCCGGCCCTGAAGAAGGCGAGCGCGCGGTCCGGATCAGCCGGAACACCATTGCGACCTTCCATGAAGATCGACGCGAGATCGTTCATGGCATCGATATGCCCCATCGCCGCAGATTTGAGCAGCAAGTCCAATCCCTTGGCGGCATCGCGCTGGACGCCGCGGCCATTGAACAGGGTGCGTCCCCACGCGGTCATGGCGTAGGGGTCACCCTTTTCGGATGCGTCTGAATAGAAGCGGTTGGCCTGTTCGGGATCCGGGGCCGTCCCTATTCCCGACGAGACGATGGAGCCGAGCGCGAAAACCGCGCGGACGTATCCCTTGTCGGCGGCCTGTTGGATTGCCTGCCTGGCCTCATTGACCTTGCCCGACGCCAGCAACGCCCGTCCGAGTTGGTAACGGAAGCGGGCAATCTCCGGATAGGCCTTCACCGAGGCCAGGCAGAACTCAACCGCGTCGTCGCCAATCTCGTTCGCCAGCCGGCCCGGGACAATGCCTTGCAGGTCGAGAGGTTCGCCGGCCGCTCGATCGCAAGGATCGATGCTTGGCGACAGTTTCAGCGTCGCCGTCTTCGATGTGTTGTCGGCGCGGATCTGAAAGCCGATCTCGACGGGCGTCGCGGAGCCGATCTGCGCCTCGTAGCGCAATTTGTCGACATCGTTGGCCATCAGGCTCGATTGAGGCGACAGGATGCGGTCCGGCAGGGACAGTGTCCCGGTTGCCGGATAGGTTGCAAGCTTCAGGCTGATCGACGGGTCCTTGGCCGGGAAATCCAGCTTGAGCGGAATCGGGCCGACGCCGACGGGGATTTCGATGTCGCGGTTTTCGATCGCCTCGGCGGCGTCAGCGATACGAATGCCGCGCTCAACCACCGCCTGCTTTTGCTCGGCGGCGATTGAGGCCATGAGTTGCTTGCCCTCGGCACCCGCGCCGTTTCTGATCCGCAACAACAGAACGCCTTGGGATTCGCCACCCCACTCGTTGTGCGTGGTGTAGGCCAGCGTATCCACCTGTTCCTGCCAACCCGCCAATTCGGGGGCGTCCATGCGCAGACGCGGCAGGTCCTTGCCCTCTATCCTTTCGCCCATGGCCAAGGGCTTGCCATCAAGCGTCAGCCGTCCGAGTGCCGGCAGGCTTTCGATGCTGACGCTGACTGCGCCACCGTCGATGTCAACTGGCGCCGGTAGATCCAGCGCGACTGGCCCGATGCCGGACGGCACGATCTTCTCCAGCACCGGCGGCAGCGCCGGGCGGTTGGCGCGGGGCATCAGAAAGACATCATCGAGAAGCGAGGAATTTTCCCATGGAACCTGCTTGCCATCGGTTGCCTTGACGACATCGCGGCGCACAGCAGCCATGACCGCCCTGATCTCCTGGTTCGGCGCCAACGCACGACGGGAGAAGGCGGAGGAAAATGGGCTGAGATTGCCGCTCCCGTCATAGGCAACGGCTCCCGGCTCGGTAGCGAAAGCGATCAGCGCGTTCTCAGACCCCTTCACCTGCGCCAGTCCGCTACCGCTGGCGACGATCAGCTGGTCGCGAAGCCAATAGTTCTTACGCGGAAAAGGATTGTTGCGGCAGGCGTCGAGGATGATCACCTGGATTTTCGATTTCGAGCGCAACTGCTGCAACATGTCATCGAGCTTGATTGCCTGGACTTCCACGTCGGCCGCATCCTTAAGCGTGGCGTCGACCGGGATGAGAAAGTTCTCGCCGCCGATCTGGAAGCCGTGGCCCGAATAATAGACCACCGCGAGATCAGCACCGTCGGCAGCCGCGAGATAGGTGCGGAAACGCTCCTCGAACTGAAGCCTGGCCAAATCCTTGGCGACGAAAACGTCGAAGCCGGCCATCCGGAACGTGCTTGCGATGTCTCCGGCGTCCCTGTCCGGGTTCCTGAGCGCCGGAAGTTCCCGGTATTCGGAATTGCCGATCACAAAAGCAACCCTTCGATCGGCACTAGCCTCGAAAGTCGTCAGGGTCACAAGGATCAAAGCTGCAAGAAACACGCAGAGTCGCGACATGGCAGAATCCTCATCCGCTATGATCTGGTGAACCCAAACAGACACCCTGCAGCTCAGCAGGTCTGTTAAAGAATTCACAATCTGCGAATGAGGAGCGACGAAATCTGGCGTGCTGATCTTATATGCTGACTGGAAAATATCTTAATACTGCTGCCAACCAGGAATTTCAGGCTGCCTGCGTCTGAAATTCCGGGTTCTGCTTGACCAGCGCGACCTTCAGCTTTTCCATGGCGCGGGCCTCGATCTGGCGGACACGCTCCTTGGAAATGCCGAGTGTCTCGCCGAGCGCTTCCAGCGTAGCGCCCTCGTCGGTCAGCCGGCGTTCCTCGATGATCCTGAGTTCGCGGGCATTGAGTGCGCCAAGCGCTGCTTTCAACCAGAGCAGGCGGCGTTCGAAATCGATGGTGTCGCTGGCGACTTCGTCCGGCAGCGGATCGTCCGAGACCAGGAAGTCCATGCGCTCGGTGGTGCCGGTATCGTCGGCGAGCGGCGCGTTGAGCGAGGAGTCGGGCGCGGAAAGCCTGGAATCCATCATCGCCACATCGGCTTCGGAGACGCCCAGCGCTACCGAGACTTCGCGATAGAGCGTGGCGTTGGAGATCGGCTCGGCGCCATTGGCCAGCCGGGCGCGCAAGCGCCGCAGATTGAAGAACAGCGCCTTTTGTGCCGAAGAGGTGCCGCCGCGCACGATCGACCAGTTGCGCAGGATGTAGTCCTGCATCGAGGCACGGATCCACCAGGTCGCGTAGGTCGAGAAGCGCACCTCGCGCTCCGGCTCGAAGCGCGCCGCCGCTTCCAGCAGCCCGACATGGCCCTCCTGGACCAGATCGCCGAGCGGCAGACCGTAGTGGCGGAATTTCGAAGCCATCGAGATGACCAGCCGCATATGCGCGACGGTGATCTGGTGCAGCGCCTGCTGGTCCTGGTCTTCCTTCCAGCGCAAGGCGAGAACATGTTCCTCGTCGCGCTCAAGATAGGGCGCCTTCATCGCCGCGCGGACCATGGTCCGTCCTGCCGTGTCTTCGATCATGCCGCGCTCCTGCTCCCGGACATTTTCGGACGGCCTGGCGGCCGCTGGCTCTATCTTGGCGCAATCCCGAACGGAAAACCGGTTTCCCACTTTCCTGGAATTGCTTTGGGTCTGGCGCAGCTAAGGTTCTTGAAATGGAAACGCTGCGCCCTACAACAGGGCATGAACGTGCCACACCGGGGATTGGTTCCGCCGCCGATGGCGGTTGTTTTGTGCTATCCGACAGGGCGCGCCGACAGCACAAAACGGGGCGATTGGCACCAATCTGAGTTACTTTGAGAATCTGATTTCTGGATCGCCATTTTTTTGAAATCTGGTTCCTTATTTTGCGGCCCTCTATCTGTCAGTTTCCGGCTCTCACAAGCGCCGGACACCGGCCAAGGACGGGATCACAGAAAAATGAAATGGCTCAATTCGCTCATCGTCGCCGGAACGCTGCAGGTTCTGGCTGTCACATCCGGCCATGCCGGCCTCAACCTCGACCAGATCAAGCAGGCCGGCACCATCAAGGTCGGCACCGAAGGCACCTATGCGCCCTTCACCTATCACAATGATGCCGGCGCGCTGGTCGGCTTCGACGTCGAGATCGCCAAGGCGATCGGCGACAAGCTCGGCGTGAAAGTCGAGTTCCTCGAAGGCAAATGGGACGGGCTGATCGCCGGTCTCGACGCCAATCGCTATGACGCCGTCATCAACGAGGTCGGCATCACCGACACGCGCAAGGCCAAGTACGACTTCTCCGATCCCTACATCGCCTCCAAGGCGGTGCTGATCGTGCGCGGTGACGATACCGCCATCAAGACCTTCGCCGATCTCAAGGGCAAGAAGGCGGCGCAGTCGCTGACCTCGAATTTCGGCAAGCTCGCCGAGACCAACGGCGCCGAACTCGTCGGCACCGACGGCTTCGACCAATCGATCCAGCTGCTGCTCACCGGCCGCGCCGACGCCACCATCAATGACAGCCTGTCCTTCCTCGACTTCAAGAAGCACAAGCCCGACGCCAATGTGAAGATCGCCGCACAGGAAGAGAACGCCGACTATTCCGGCGTCATCGTGCGCAAGGGCGATCCCGAACTGGTGGCCGCGATCAACAAGGCGCTGGCCGACATCAAGGCCGACGGCACCTACAAGAAGATCGCCAACACCTATTTCGGCCAGGACGTTTCGCAGTAACGAAAGTCTCCCGGCGGTTTGCCGGCAACGACACAATAGCGGCGGGCCGTCTTTGACGGCTCGCCGTTTTTCGCATGATATGACAACCGCACAATCGCACTGCCGGACCGGTCTAGACGGCATTTGCAAGGAGAGGAGCCGCTCGTGCCGCATTGGCTGCAACTGATGCTGGACTCGTTGCCGACGCTGTTGTGGGCGGCGCTGATCTTCACCGTGCCGCTGACGCTGCTGTCGTTTGCGCTCGGCCTGTTCGTCGGCCTTGTTGTCGCTCTGGTGCGGCTGTTCGGGCCGAAGCCGCTGGTCGCCGTGGTCCGCTTCTATGTCTGGATTTTTCGCGGCACGCCGCTTTTGGTGCAGCTGTTCCTGATCTTTTACGGCCTGCCCTCGGTCGGCATATTGCTCGACGCCTTTCCGGCGGCGCTGATCGGCTTCACCCTCAACATCGGCGCCTACAGTTCCGAAATCATCCGCGCCGTGATCGGGTCGGTGCCGAAGGGGCAGTGGGAGGCGGCCTATTCGATCGGGATGACCTGGAGCCAGGCGATGCGGCGCACCATCCTGCCGCAAGCCGGCCGGGTCGCGGTGCCACCGCTGTCCAACACCTTCATCTCGCTGGTCAAGGATACGTCGCTGGCTGCCGCCATCACCGTGCCGGAAATGTTCCAGGCAGCGCAGCGCATCGTCGCCACCACCTATGAGCCGCTGATCCTCTATGTCGAGGCGGCGATCCTTTATCTGGCAATGAGCTCGGTGCTGTCTGCCCTGCAGACGCGGCTGGAGGAACGGCTCAACCGTTACGGCGGCTTCCTGGAGGCGCGCTCATGATCGGCCTCACCGACATCGAAAAGCGCTTCGGCGACAATCTTGTGCTGAAGGGCGTAACGGTCACCATTGCCGAAGGCAGCGTCACCGCGTTGGTCGGTCCGTCCGGCGGGGGAAAGAGCACGCTGCTGCGCTGCATCAACCTCCTGGAGATCCCGACCTCGGGCACGGTGCGCATCGGCGACGAGACGCTGGACTTCCGTCCCAGCATCAAGATCCCCAGTCGGGACATCCAGCGCCTGCGGCTGCAGACCGGCATGGTGTTCCAGAATTTCCAGCTGTTCCCGCACCGCACCGCCATCGAGAACGTCATGGAGGGGTTGGTGACGGTGCTGAAATGGCCAACGGCAAAGGCGCGTGAGCGGGCGCTGGCGCTGCTCGAGAAGGTCGGCATGGCGCACAAGGCCGATGCATGGCCGGCGACTCTGTCGGGCGGCCAACAGCAGCGCGTGGCGATTGCCCGCGCGCTGGCGCCGTCGCCCAAGGTGCTGCTCTGCGACGAGCCGACCTCGGCGCTCGATCCTGAACTGGCGCAGGAAGTGGTCGACGTGCTTGGGAAGCTCGCCAGCGAAGGCACGACCATGGTGATGGCGACGCATGACCTGCGCCTCGCCTCGAAGATCGCGCAGGAGGTGGTGTTCCTCGACGCCGGCGTCGTCGTCGAGAAGGGGCCGTCCGCCGTGGTGTTCAGCAATCCGGAGCGCGAACGGACGAAGCGCTTTATCGCGACGCTGAAGCAGGAAGCGGCGAAGGAAGCCGGCGGCTGAGCCCTTTACCTCCCCTGTGGGGAGGTCGGACCGAAGGTCCGGGTGGGGGCCGTGACGCACCTAAGGCTCAAAAACAAAAAACCCGGCGCGAGGCCGGGTTTTTCATGAATTCAAATTCGAAAGCGATCAGGCAGCTTCTTCCTGCTCGGATTCCTCATTGTCGGCCTTGGCGCCGCGCTTAGGGCCCTTGTTGAGGTTGACCTCGATCAGGCGCACGGCTTCGGTTTCCGACATGCGGTTGACCGCGGCGATCTCGCGGGCCATGCGGTCGAGTGCCGCCTCATAGAGCTGACGCTCGGAATAGGACTGCTCCGGCTGGTTGTCGGCGCGGTAGAGATCGCGCACGACTTCCGAGATCGAGATCAGGTCGCCCGAATTGATCTTGGCATCATATTCCTGGGCGCGGCGCGACCACATGGTGCGCTTGACCCGGGCGCGACCCTGCACGACCTTCAGCGCGCGCTCGACATAATCCTCTTCCGACAGCTTGCGCATGCCGATGGAGGTCGCCTTGGCGACCGGCACTTTCAGCCGCATCTTGTCCTTCTGGAAGTCGATGACAAACAATTCCAGCTTGTGGCCCGCAACTTCCTGCTCGTCGATCGAGACGATCTGGCCGACGCCGTGCGCCGGATAGACGATGTACTCGCCGGTCTTGAAACCGTGACGTGCCGCGGTGGACTTCTTCTGCGGGGTGATCGTTGCCATTACGCCCTGAACTCCTTGTTGTGGTACCGGCGGCCTGCCGGTCCGAACGCGTGCGACCGGGGACACCGATCGTTAGCCGCACAACAGATGAACCCATCGGAAAAAGCCGGGACCGGCAAACCGCGTACATAGCGACTGCCTGGCCCAAATTGCTCTGGTCCGATTGGGGATTTCACCTTTCAGTGATTTGGGGCGCTTGCGCCATAAATCGACGTTGTGTCACCGGCATGTTTCAGTTGATATAGCACAAAAAGTAGGAAGAATCAAGGTTTTGCTGCAAACGCACAGGTCGAGCGACATCGCCGCCTGTCAAGGCGGTTGATCCATGACGCGCGTTACGCAGCGTTATAACGGCTCACTGGGCCTCTCAGTCAGTCGCCTTCGCCCGGTTCGGCAGAGAAGTATTTCTCGAACTTGCCGGTCTCACCATCGAAGGTCTTGGCGTCTGCCGGAGGCTCCTTCTTGGCGGTGATGTTGGGCCATTTCTCGGCGTATTCGGTGTTGACCTGCAGCCATTTGTCGAGACCGGGCTCGGTGTCGGGCTTGATCGCATCGGCCGGGCATTCCGGTTCGCAGACACCGCAGTCGATGCACTCGTCGGGATGTATGACGAGCATGTTCTCGCCTTCATAGAAACAGTCGACCGGACAGACCTCGATGCAGTCCATGTACTTGCATTTAATGCAGTTGTCGGTCACGACATAGGTCATTGGTCGGCTCCGGGACGTCCCGTTTTTAATAGGCTTTTTTGGTGAGGTAACCCCTTTGCCTGCCGCTTGCAAGGGCGGCCGTGCCTGGCGGCACCGGCGCTTCCGAAATGGAATTCCAGATCGCCGGCATGGCGAAGAGCGCCAAGGCTTCAGTCTTCGCCGAACAGCCGGTCGGTTTGCCTGCGTTCTTTCTTGGTCGGACGGCCGCTGCCGGCCTCGCGCAGCGCGGGAATGGCATCGGCAACAGCCTCGCCTTTCGGCGCCGGCGGCGGTGACAGATCCTCATAGAGCGTGCGCGCTTCCTCGGCCGGGCCGCGTCGCACACCTGTAGCCAGCACCTTCCAGACGAAGATCCGGCGCTCGTGCGTGATGGTCAAAACATCGCCGGCCTTGACCAGATCCGAGGCCTGCGCTGCTTTGTCGCTGTTGATGCGGACGCGTCCGGCAACCACCAGCTTGGCCGCCAGCGAGCGCGATTTCACCGCGCGCGCGAAAAACAGCCATTTGTCGATGCGCTGGCGACCCTCAGCAACCATCGAACCGTGCCGTGCCTACTTCTTCAGCTGGTCGCGCAAGGCGGCGAGCTTGGCGAAGGGCGAGTCCGGATCGAAGCGCACCGGCCGTTCCTCGCGCGGCTTGGCCTGGAAGGCCGGCTTGCCGCCCTGCGGACCGCCTTTGCCTTCCGGCCTGCCGCCCTTCCAGTCGGGCCGACCTTCGCGACGCTCGCCTTGCGGCTTGCCATCGCGGCGCTGTTCGCCTTCGGCCTGCGGCTTGGGCTTGAACTTCGAGCGGTCGAAGCGCGGCTTGGCGGCACCGTCGCGCTGGTCGCGCCGGCCCTGATAGGCCGGCCGTTCGCCCGGTGCCGGCTGTCCGCCGGCAGCGTCGGCAGGCGCATCGGTGCGAGCAGCCTGGCCGTTGCGTGGGCGATTGTCCCGGCGGCTTTCGTGACGATGACGCGGGCGCTGCTCGAAACGGCCCTGCCGCCACAACAGGATTGGTTTTGGTTCTTCAGCCTCTGGCGCAGGCTCGGCGGTTCCACCCTCCCCCTCGTGGGGAGGGTCGGCGCGCAGCGCCGGGGTGGGGGCAGCGCCGGCGTCGCCGGTTGCCTCTTCAGCGTCGGCGGCGTCAGCACGACTTGCTTCGTCAGCGCCGTCACCCCCACCCGCGTCGCTTCGCGCCGCGGCCTCCCCCATCGAGGGGGAGGTAAGGGCGTCGGCGCTTTCGGTGACAGTGACGTCGGCGACAGCTTCTATGACGGGCGGGACTTCTTCCGCGATTTCTGCGGGAGCTTCGATTTGATCTTCAGAAACAGCCCCCGCTGCCGGTTGGGCGACGGACTCTGCGGTATCCTCTGACGTAACTTCTGCGGCGGAAGCTTCAACAGCCGCGTCCGGCTCCGCACCCTCGGCGGGTGCTCCGGTGACAGCATCCGCTGCTGCGGCTTCCGCCGCAGCCTTTGCAGCCGCTTCCGCCAGCTTTGCCGCAGCCGCTTCCCGCGCCGAATTGTCCTGCGCTTCCAGCCGCGCTTTCACCTCTGCAGGCGGCTTCGGCTCGGCGCGGTAGCCGAGACCCTTCAGGATCTCTTCCATGTCGTCGGCGGTGGCGCCGAGGATCGACATCATCGGCGGGGTCACCATGAAGGACTGGCCGTCATAGGCGCCGTCCGGGCGCTGGCCGAGGCCGGGCTTCCAGTTGGTCGCCGGGCGGATCAGGTCGGCCAGCCGTTCCAGAATGTCGATGCGCACGGCGCGGCGGCCGAGATTGCGGTAGCCGGCGAGCTTGTAGAAGGTCTTGTCGAAAGCCGGGTCGATGACCACCGAGGTGCGGCCGGAGGCCAGCGCGTGGACCACGTCGCCGAAGCCGGGCTTGTCCTTGCCGTCATTCTTCAGCGCCCACAAAAGCGTGATCAGCCCGGCGGGTGCGGGCTTGATCAGCGCCGGCACGAAGATGTGGTAGGCGCCAAAACGCACACCGAGCCGGCGCAGGGCGGCGCGTCCTTCCTGGTCGAGCGACTTCATTTCTTCGGCGATGTCGCGGCGGTTGATCAGGCCGAAATGCTCGACGAGCTGAAAGGCGATGCCACGGCCGATGCCGGTGATCTGCTCGGCATTCTTGAGGTCGACCAGCGGCTTCAGCAGCGACTCGATCTGGAAATTGACGAAACGCTCGGCGCGCGCCGCGACCTTGTCGCGGGCGGGGCCGGTCAGCTGCTCGTCGGCCAGCAGCACCAGGCGCGGCTTCAGCGCGTCCTCGCCGGCAACCAGCGTGCCGATCGGTGCGCCGATCCAGCGCAGCGTGCCGTCGGAGCCGAGCGCCAGGTCGCCATTGGCGCAGGCGCCGAAGCGTTCTGCGCGCGCCTCGAACTCGGCGGCCAGCGCCTTTTGCGCTGCCGTGCGCACGGCCTTGGCGTCTTCGCCGCCGGCGCTCTGGTCGGCGGTGAAGCGGAACCCTTGCAACTCGCCGACATGATGGCCTTCGACAAGGACGGTTCCGGTAGGACTGATTTCGGCTTCAGGCATTGTATTTTCTCTAAGGCGCCGCATGAGGACGGAAGTCCTGCGGTCTACAAACCGTTTCGTCAACCGCTCATGCAGCGCATCCGACAATCTGTCTTCGATTTCGCGCGTCTTTTCCTGCCAGTGTGCCTGATCGGCCAGCCAGCCGGGTCTGTTGGACACGAATGTCCAGGTGCGGATCTGGGCGATCCGGTGCGACAGCGTGTCGATATCGCCCTCGGTCGTGTCGGCCCTGCGCACCTGCTCGGCCATGTAGTTCTCGTCGACATGGCCGTGTTTGGCGAGGTCCGTGTAGATCGAGGCGATGAGGTCGGAGTGCTGGGCCGGCGCGATCTTGCGGTAGTCGGGGAGCGCGCAAGCCTCCCACAACAGCGCCACGCGCTTGGCATTGGTGGCGAGCGCGCGGATGTCCTCGTCGCGGGAGAGGTGCTCGAGCGCCTGCGCATCGACCGCCGGCAGCGCCCGCGTCAGCCCTTCGACCGGGGCGTTGGCCTCGATCGAACGCTTCAGTGCGTCGAGGCTGGCGAAATCGAAATGCGCGGTGCGCCATTGCAGCACCTTCACCGGGTCGAACTCATGGCCCTCGATGCGCTTGACCAGCTCCTCGTCCAGCGGATCGACCTGACCGGTGACGCCGAAAGTGCCGTCGCGCAGATGGCGGCCGGCGCGGCCGGCGATCTGGCCGAGCTCGGCCGCTGTCAGATTGCGGTACTGGTAGCCATCGAATTTGCGGTTCTGGGCAAAGGCGACATGGTCGAGATCGAGGTTGAGACCCATGCCGATGGCGTCGGTGGCAACGAGATAATCGACGTCGCCCGCCTGGAACATTGCCACCTGGGCGTTGCGGGTGCGTGGGCTGAGCGCGCCGAGCACGACGGCGGCACCACCTTGCTGGCGGCGGATCAGCTCGCCGATGGCATAGACCTCGTCGGCGGAGAAGGCGACGATGGCGGTGCGACGCGGCAAACGGGTCAATTTCTTCGAGCCGGCATACGCGAGGTGCGACAGCCGCGGCCGCGTCACCACCGAAACGCCCTTCAACAGGCGCTGCAGGATGCCATGCATGGTGGCGGCACCGAGCAGCAGCGTTTCCTGGCGGCCGCGCAGATGCAGGATGCGATCGGTGAAGATGTGGCCGCGTTCGAGGTCGCCGGCAAGCTGCACCTCGTCGATGGCGACGAAGGCGGCGTCGGTCTCGCGCGGCATGGCCTCGACGGTACAGACCGAATATTTCGCACCGGGCGGCTGGATTTTTTCCTCGCCGGTGATCAGCGCCACCTTGTGGGCACCGACCTTTTCGCAGACGCGGGCGTAGACTTCTCGCGCCAGCAGCCGCAGCGGCAGGCCGATGATGCCACTCTCATGCGCGACCATGCGCTCGATGGCGAGATGGGTCTTGCCGGTGTTGGTTGGCCCCAGCACAGCAGTCACGTCGCGGCCCGACAGGATCAGCGGCTCGGTGTGTTTCGGCTGGATGTTCATCGGCCCTGAAATGAGGCTTTCTGCATCGTGTTGTCGGGAGCGCGCCTCGCATGGCGCGTATGACACGCGACACATAGGGATTTCGGGCGCGAAGCGAAAGCGGAATGTTCCGGCCGTCGGTTCGGGAGTCTCGTTCGAGGTCCGGATTCGATCCCGATTAACAGTTGGAACGAGTCTGGAACGAATCGGCGACGAATCAGTGACTCCAGCAGATTCAGCTTTTGTTCACGGCTACATATGGATTTTGCGACCGGGAGTCTCACCACATGCTGAATCGCTGAAACTGGCCCAATTCATGCAGGGCGAGCTTTGCCATTAACCTTTGCCGTTGAAACATGATCACCGTCCAACGGCCGTTGGCCAAGATTATGAAATTATTGATTTTTCTTAACCGGCCTTAACCATTTGGCAGAGCTTTTCGGTCTTCGCCATTAACGTTTCGGTCAAAGCCGGAACAAATCGGCGACGAATCAGCGATGAGCGGGTTTTCCCGATTTGTTCACCCCAATATGTGGTGTTATCCACAGCTTGCCCACCGAGAATTCACAGCTTGTGAAGCGGGTTTCGCACAGCCTGAGCCGGCGCCGTTAATCTTTGGGTGCCGGAACGGGGCAGCACCTCACACACTGGCTCTCCGAGCATGCCGGTCGGCGATGAAAAAAACGGGCTGTTCAACGGCCCGTTTTTCTCTCGCCGAAATATTGGTCTCAGGCGAAGTACTGACCGCCATTGGCGGTGATGGTCGAGCCGGTGATGAAGCCGGCATCCTCGGAGGCGAGGAAGACGACGCAGCGCGCGATCTCTTCCGGCTCGCCGAGGCGGCCGACCGGGATCTGCGGCAGGATGCGCTCGTTGAGCACCTTCTCGTCGATTGCCCTGACCATCTCGGTGGCGATGTAGCCGGGGCAGATGACGTTGACGGTGATGCCCGCGCGGGCCCCCTCCTGGGCAAGCGCCTTGGAGAAGCCGATGTCGCCGGCCTTGGCGGCGGAATAGTTGACCTGGCCGGCTTGGCCCTTCTGGCCGTTGATCGAGGAGATGGTGATGACGCGGCCGAACTTGCGGTCGCGCATGCCGCCCCACAGCGGATGCGTCATGTTGAAGACACCGGAGAGGTTGGTGTCGATGACTTCTTTCCACTGCTCGCGCGTCAGTTTGTGGAACATGGCGTCGCGGGTGATGCCGGCATTGTTGACCAGCACCGAGACCGGGCCGAGATCGGCCTCGACCTGTCTGATCCCGGCGGCGCAGGCATCGTAGTCGGCGACCGACCATTTGTAGGTCTTGATGCCGGTTTCCCCGCTGAACTTCCCCGCAGCCTCGTCATTGCCGGCATAGTTGGCGGCAACCGTGTAACCCGCATTCTTCAGGCCGATCGAAATGGCGGCGCCTATGCCGCGCGATCCGCCGGTGACGAGCGCTACTTTGGTCATGTGTCCTCCCAGGCATTAAAGTTGATCGCATGTTCGAGTGGGTATTCCTCTTTCCCCACTCTGTTGTCCGTCGATACCTTGTCTCGTTCTTACAGCGCTTCCACGCACAAGGCGACGCCCATGCCGCCGCCGATGCAGAGCGTGGCGAGGCCCTTCTTGGCGCCGCGGCGGCGCATCTCGAAAACCAGCGTGTTGAAGACGCGCGCGCCGGAGGCGCCGATCGGATGGCCGATGGCAATCGCCCCGCCATTGACGTTGACGATCGATGTATCCCAGCCCATGCCCTTGTTGACGGCGCAGGCCTGCGCGGCGAAGGCTTCATTGGCCTCGACGAGGTCGAGGTCCTTGACCGACCAGCCGGCCTTCTCCAGCGCCCGCTTCGAAGCGGGAATAGGTCCGGTGCCCATGATCGCCGGATCGACGCCGGCGGTCGCCCATGACGCGATGCGCACCAGCGGGGTGATGCCGCGCCTTGTGGCTTCGGCCTCGGTCATCAGCAGCGCGCCGGCAGCGCCGTCATTGATGCCGGAAGCGTTGGCAGCGGTCACCGTGCCGTCCTTGTCGAAGGCCGGCTTCAGCTTGGTCATGGCGTCGAGCGTGGCGCCGTGGCGGATGTACTCGTCCTGGTCGACAATGGTGTCGCCCTTCCTGCCCTTGATGGTGACGGCGATGATCTCGTCCTTGAACTTGCCGGCCTTCTGTGCCGCTTCAGCCTTGTTCTGCGACGCCAGCGCGAACTGATCCTGGTCGTCGCGGGTGATCTGGAACTGGCGGGCGACGTTCTCGGCGGTGTTGCCCATGTGATAGCCATTGAAAGCGTCCCACAGGCCGTCCTTGATCATGGTGTCGATCATCTTGTAGTCGCCCATCTTGACGCCGGCGCGCAGGTGCTCGGCGTGCGGCGACAGCGACATCGATTCCTGGCCGCCGGCAATGATCACCTTGGCGTCGCCGGTGGCGATCTGCTGCATGCCGAGCGCGATGGCGCGCAGACCCGAGCCGCAAACCTGGTTGAGGCCCCAGGCGGTGGTTTCCTTGGGCAGGCCGGCATTGATCGACGCCTGGCGGGCGGGGTTCTGGCCCTGGGCTGCCGTCAGCACCTGGCCGAGAATGACCTCGTCGACTTCGCCGGGCTCGACGCCGGCGCGCGACAAAAGCTCCTTGATGACGACGGCGCCAAGCTCATGCGCCGGGGTAGCGGCGAAGGCGCCGTTGAAGGAGCCGACAGCGGTGCGTGCCGCGCTGGCGACAACGATTGAATTGGCAGCGGACATTTTTCTCTCCAGACTTCGAGGTCGTATTCTCTAGTGTTGTTGGGACTTTTCTTGCCCGTTCCACACCCCAAGTCAAACCGGAAATGGGCATGCCGGCCATGCGCCGCAAGCAGGGCACGAGCGGCCGGCGCGGTCGCCGGGCCTTTGCTGCGCAGCATATTTAGCCTGCCATGCAGCATTAAATGATGCCGCACTGCACAAACCGCTTGGAATTATGGAGCTTTTGCGCATATCCTTAAAAATGGCGCAATCGTTACCGGTGGCTTACTCAGGCACGCCGGTGTCCCCGGGAGGATGCTGATGGCCGCGAAAGACGATCCAATCATTATCAAGAAATATGCCAATCGCCGTCTCTACAACACTGGCACCAGCACGTATGTGACGCTCGAGGATCTGGCCGAGATGGTCAAGAAGGGCGAGGAATTCACGGTCCAGGATGCCAAGACCGGCGACGACATCACTCATCCGGTGCTGACCCAGATCATCTTCGAGCTGGAGAACAAGGATGGGCAGAACATGCTGCCGATCCCGTTCCTGCGCCAGCTGATCGCCTTCTACGGCGACCAGATGCAGATGATCGTGCCGAGCTTCCTCGAACAGTCGATGATCGCCTTCTCCAAGGAGCAGGAGCGCTTCCGCGAGCAGATGAAGGGCGCGATCGGCAAGTCGCCGCTGGATGTGATGAAGATCGCCACGCCGATCAAGGCGCTGGAAGAGCAGACGCGGCGCAACATGGAAATGTTCCAGAACGCCATGCGCCTGTTCACGCCGTTCCCGCCAGCCGGCTCGAATGGCACTGCCGCGTCTGCGCCCGAGCCGGCCCGCAAGGAAGCGCCGGAAAAGAGCGGCGACGACCTTCAGGAGTTGAAGGAACAGATCGCCGCCATGCAGCGCAAGCTCGACACAATGTCGTAAGCGATCCCCGCAGGGTCGACCGCCTCGATTGGTTGAGGCGGTCTTGCCGTCACGGGTCGATTTTCAGCTGCCACGGTTCCCAGATCTCGTCGGGCTGCCCATCGAGTGAGTGGTAGAAGGCCTTCGCCGGCAGATTGGATTTCAGCACCGTCCATTTGATGGCGGTGGCGCCGATGCCGATGGCGTATTGGCGAAGCTGTTCAACAAGCGCATGGCCGACCGCCAAGCCGCGCGCTGCCTCGGCGACGTAGAGTTCCTTGAGCCAGACAATCGGCTTCAGGTCGTAGGTCCAGGGGATGATGTAGTGGACGGCGATGCCGACGATCACGTTCTCTCGCTCTGCCACGAGCACGCCGAACCGGGGCGATGGCCCCAGCCCGTGTTCGACAAGGTCCGCTTCGGTGAGGCGGAACTTGTCGTCATAGCCCTCGAAGATGGCCAGCGCCCGCATAAGCGCGAGCACCGCGCCAACATCCTGCCGTCCGAACGGACGGACCATAATTGCCGCCATCTGCATTCTTTCGCTTGTCTGCAAGGTCGACCATATCGCCTACGCGCTCCCGCGCTAGCCTAGAGCATGATCCCGAAAAGTGGAATCCGGTTTTCGGAAAAGATCATGCTCAAACAAAGAGATAGATTGGTTCGGCGTTTCCGTGAAACGATGAACCTCTCTAGTGCTGAACCAAGGCTCATGCGTGCAAGACGCCTGGCTCCTTGCCGGAAGTGAAGGGGAGTTCCTCGTCCTGCCAGCCGGTAATGCCGCCGATCATGATCTTCACGGGACGACCGAGGCCGGCCAGCTTGAAGGCGGCCCGATCCGCGCCATTGCAATGCGGTCCCGCGCAATAGACGACGAACAGCGTCTCTACCGGCCACTCTGCCATCCGTTCGGCCGATATTTCGCGGTGCGGCAGACGCAGCGCGCCCGGCACATGGCGGCGCTCATAGGCTTCCGGCGAACCGACCACATGCAGAAGGACAAAGTCCTGCTCTCCGGCGCGTAGCGCCGCGGCGACGTCGGAACAGTCGGTCTCGACGGAAAGCCGGCGCAGGAAATGGTCGAGGGCGATTTCCGGCGATGCCGCCGGAATGTCTGTTACGTAGCTCATTCGCGTATCTCCATTGCTGATGCGTTGGAGATAAAGCAGGAAGCAGAGCGATTGCAGCTGGCAGCTTTGCCATATATCGTCAAGATCATGCCAAATGCGCCTTCTGCCAACCCGCGCCCTGCCAACCCGCTCGTCGTTGCCGTTGCCTATGACGGACTTTGCACGTTCGAGTTTGGCGTGGCGGTTGAGATCTTCGCCTTGCCCAGGCCAGAAATGGGAACGGATTGGTACCGTTTTGCTGTTGCTGGGATCGATGCCGGTGAAATGCGCGCGCTGGGCGGCGTACGCATCGTTGCCGATGGCGGGGTCGATCTGATCGGCCAGGCCGGCACGGTGATCGTGCCTGGGTGGCGCGGATCGGAGGCGCCCGTGCCGCCGTCGCTGATCGAGGTGCTGCGCAAGGCGAACGAGCGCGGCGCTCGAATTCTGTCGATCTGTTCGGGCGTGTTCGTGCTTGCCGCCGCGGGCCTGCTTGCGGGCAAAAAGGCGACCACGCATTGGCGCTACAGCGAGAAGCTGACGGAGCTTTACCCCGACATCACCGTGGTTCCCGATGTCTTGTACATCGATGAGGGAAATGTCCTGACATCGGCAGGCAGTGCCGCGGGCATCGACCTTTGCCTGCATCTGGTGCGGCGCGACTTCGGTACCAAAGCGGCAAACATGGTGGCGCGTCGTCTGGTGGTGCCCCCGCACCGCGACGGCGGCCAGGCGCAATATGTCGAGAGTTCCGTTCCCGAGCCGCACGAGCGCAGCCGGCTCGGGCCTTTGATCGACAGAATGCGCGCCAATATTTCGGCCGACTATCCCGTCGCAGTCCTGGCCGAACTTGCCGGGATGAGCGAGCGTACATTTCTGCGCCGGTTCACCGCCGCAACCGGCGTCACACCCGCACGCTGGCTGCTCTCGGAACGGCTGTCGCGGGCGCGCACGCTGCTGGAAGACACCGCCATGCCGATCGAGTTGATTGCCGAGACTGCCGGCTTTGGCGCGGCAGGCACGCTGCGGCATCACTTCCGTCAGCAATTCGCCACGACGCCTGTCGCCTACCGTGCGCGGTTTGGGGCGAAGTCGGCCTGAGAGTTGGAACGATCAGGTCAACGACCCCTCATAGCGGCCACGCGGCCTGATGATGCTGCCGCTCGTCACCTGTTCAACCATATGCGCGGCCCAGCCGACGCTGCGCCCAAGCGCAAACAAATGAAATGGCGCATCGCGCGGCAGGCCGAAACTACGCGTCAGCGCGGCCAGGGCGAAATCGATGTTCGGGCGCGTGCTGGTCGCTGCGATAGCGGCCTTTTCCAACTGTTGCAGCGTCTCGTCGACAGGGACGACTGCCAAGAGTGCTGCAGCACGGGGATCGCCGTCGGGATAGAGCGGATGGCCGAATGCCGGCAAGGGCCGGTCATGGCCAAGCCAGCGCCGGATCGCTGCATCGGCGCCGTGCGCCGCTGCATCCTCGGCCAGTTGCATCACCGCTTCGCCGGCGCCGCCGTGGCGCGGGCCGGTTAGCGTCGCCAGGCCCGCCAGCAGGCATGCGGCTGGCGAAGCCCCGGTCGAGGCCGCGACGCGGGCAGTGAAGGTCGACGCGTTGAGTTCATGATCGGCAAGCAGGACAAGGGCGCAGCGGATCGCCTCCGCGCCGGTATCGTCCGCTGACCAGCCCCGCGCCAGACGTTGGTGAACAGGCGCCGTGCCGGCTATGGCTCCCAGCGACTGCGCCAGCGCTCCTATTGTGTGCGCAGCCTCGGTGCACAGCGAGGCGGCGCTGCGTCCAAGCGAAGGCCGCCCCTGACTGGCAAGCGTCGCAAGCTGCGCAAAAGCCGAAGCGCGACCGGCAGGATGAGGCGCCTCAGACGACGGTGTTTTGAAAGCCACCGGTTCGGGTAGGGCCCAGAGCAGAGCGGCGGTTTCCTCCAGCGTGGCCGATTTGGACAGCGCGACGGCATCCTGCCCCCGGTAGATGAGGCGACCGTGCACAACGGTCGAAATCGCCGTTGCGATCGACGGCTCGCCCCAGGCGATCGCGCTCTCGGCGATGGCCGAGGGACTGCGGCCGCGCGCCCGCCGGGTGGCAAGTGCGGCGATGTCGTCAAGGCGATACTGGCTGCGGCGCGGGTCGGTCTCATCCGGCCGCATGCCTATGCGGCCACGGCTGACATAGGCGTAGAGCGTCTGCGGCCGGACCTTGAGCCTTTCCAGCGCCTCTTCGCGCGACAGCCATTCGGGCATTTTGACCCCAGATATTGATTATATTGATCAAGATTGATGAATGTGTAGCCAACCCTTACCTTCTGTAGGGCAAAGCTGCAAGGAGATGAGACATGGCAAACGGGCTCGATGATGTGGTGGCGGCGGAGACGGTGCTCTCCGATGTCGATGGCCTCGGCGGCCATCTGACGATCCGCGGTCATTCGCTACCGGAACTCGCCGGCCGCTGGCGCTACGCGCAGGTGGTGCGCCTGCTGCTGGATGGCTTCTTCGACGATCTGCCCAGCGATGCGGAACTGGCGGCAAGACTGGGCGAAGCTCGCTTCGAGGTGTTCGAGCGGCTCAAGCCTTCGCTGCCGCTTCTGGCGCCGCTTGACGTCTACAGCGCCATGCGCGCCGGCATGGCGCAACTGCCGGACGGCGAGACGCTGGCGGACGCGTTGCGGCTGATCGCGGCGCCCGCGGTGCTGACGCCGGCCCTGCTGCGCTTCAAGCGCGGCGAGCAGCCGATCGCACCGGACGCCACGGTCGATCATGCTGCCGACATGTTGCGAATGCTCAAGGGAGCGGTCCCGTCGCCGGCTTTGGCAAAAGCGCTCGACACTTATCTGGTGACTGTCTGCGACCACGGCCTCAATGCCTCGACTTTTGCTACCCGCGTCGTCGCTTCGACGCAGGCCGGGCTGACATCTTCTGTTTTGGCCGGGCTAGGCGCGCTCAAAGGGCCGCTGCATGGCGGCGCGCCCGGCCCGGTGATCGAGATGCTCGATGCGATCCAGGCGCATGGCGATGCGGCCACCTGGCTGCGCGACGAAGTCCAGCATGGCGAGCGCATTATGGGCTTCGGCCATCGCATCTACCGCGTGCGCGATCCGCGCGCCGATGTGCTGAAAGCGGTGGTGCGGCAACTTGGCGGTGAAGGAGATACCGGCCGCCGGTTGGCCTTTGCCGAAAAGGTCGAGCAGACCGCGCTCGAGGTGCTTCGCATCGCCAAGCCGCAGCGCTCGCTGCAGACCAATGTCGAGTTCTACACCGCGCTGGTGCTGGAGGCGGCGGGCTTTCCGCCAGGGGCGTTCAGCAATGTCTTTGCCGCCGGGCGCGTCGCCGGCTGGATCGCGCATGCGCGCGAACAGCAGACCACGGGCCGGCTGATCCGGCCGCAATCGCGCTATGTCGGGCCAGTGCCGAAGCTTGTTGCCTGAGGCTCCAGGCCTATTTCGGAAGAGCATGGCCTCTCCGCCTCACGGCGGAGAGGCTTTTTCTTTATGACCAAAATTTCATGTGATCACGCGACCGTGTTCGTGTTCTTGCCTCGGTCATCCCTTATATGCTGCACTGCAACATAAGTCCGCTGCAGTCGAACCCGCCCGATTCCCGGGCGGGATAAGGCAGCAGCGACCAAACCGATACAGGAACGCCATGACGAAGAACGGCAAGGCGGAGGAAACCAAGAAGATCAACATCGCGCTGCAGGGCGGCGGCTCTCACGGGGCTTTCTCCTGGGGCGTGCTCGACCGGCTGCTGGAGGATGGCAGGCTCGACATTGCAGCGGTGTCCGGCACCAGCGCCGGCGCCATGAATGTGGTGGCGCTGGCCGACGGCTTCGTGCGCGGCGGCGTCGACGGCGCGCGGCAAAAGCTCGACGATTTCTGGCGTGCGGTGGCGGCGAAAGGCCGGTTCAGCCCGGTGCAGCGCATGCCGTGGGACGTCGCCTGGGGCAACTGGTCGATAGAAAACACGCCCGGCTATTTCTTCTTCGACACCATGTCGCGGGTGTTTTCGCCCTATGTCGCCAATCCGCTCGCGCTCAACCCGCTGCGCGACGTGGTCGAGCAAGAGATCGATTTCAATAACGTCCGCGCCTGCAAGTCGATGGAACTGTTCATCTCGGCGACCAATGTCGAGACCGGACAGCTGCGCGTCTTTTCCGACGGCGAGATCGACCTCGACACGGTGATGGCCTCGGCCTGTCTGCCGCAATTGTTCCGTGCCGTCGAGATCAAGGGCGTGCCCTATTGGGATGGCGGCTATGGCGGCAATCCGGCGCTGTACCCGTTCTTCAAGACGGCGGCGACAGACGACGTGCTTCTGGTGCAGATCAATCCGGTGGTGCGCGAAGGGACGCCGAAGAGCGCCAACGAAATCCAGAATCGCATCGACGAGATTACCTTCAACGCCGGGCTTTTGCGTGAATTCCGCTCGATCGCCTTCGTCAAGGAACTGATCGCCGCTGGCCGTCTGCCGCGCGGCGAATACCGTGACATACGCATGCATCGCATCGATGCCGACGAGGCGTTCAAGGATCTGTCGGCGTCGTCGAAGGTCAATGCCGAATGGGCTTTCCTGACCTATCTGCGCGACCTCGGCCGCATAGCGGCCAGCGACTGGCTGGAAGAGAACTACGACGCTGTCGGCAAGCGCCCGACGCTCGATCTCTCCGGCGAGTTGGACGACGGCTTCAAGCCGGTGCGCGGGCCTGCTCCGGGACGGCGGGTCAAGGAGTTCCTCGCGGCGCGCAAGAAGCCTGAGGCAGAGCGCCGTCAGGCCTGAAGGGCGAGGTCGATCACCTTGACCAGCGCGGCCACGGCCGTGCGCTGTTCGTCCGGGTCGCTGATGCGCGCCTTCATGCCTTCCAGCCCGTCAAGCAGCATGTCGGAGAGCAGCCGCGCCGACAGGCCCTTGGCCGCCAGGTCGGTGCCGTTGCGCCTGGCCTCGTTCTCGATCGCCGTGGCGATATGCGCGCCAAGGCCGTCGCGCCAGCAGCCGACGAGATCGGCAAGGCTCGACTTCATGTCAAGCAGCTCGGCGCCGTGCGGCGAGGCAATGACGGTGCGCATCATCGAGATCAGGGCTTCGTCAATGGCTTGCGTCATCCGCTCGGGGAAGGCGCGATCGCCGGCCAGCGCCACTTTTGCCGCCTCGACCGAGCGCGACAAAATCATCATCGCTATGGCGCGAAAAATGTCGGTCTTGTTCTTGAACAGCAGATAGAGCGCCGGCCGCGACATGTCGGCGGCGCGCGCAATGTCGTCCATGGTGGTGCGCGAAAAACCATAGGCCAGGAACACCTTCAAGGCGCCGTCCAGAATGCGGGTGCGCCTGGGGTCTGTGGTGGTGATGTCTTCGATCTGATTCACGGCTGCGACACTATCTACGGAACCTCTATTGACAAAATTACGAAATTTGTCAACTTGTAAGGGCGAGATGGCAGCCGACCATTTCGCCCGGGCTATGGACGACAACGAAGGGTATCCCCATGCGCCTCACAGTCGACGGCCAGTCGTTCGACATCGATGCCGATCCCGAAATGCCGCTGCTGTGGGCGCTGCGCGATCTCATCGGCAAGACCGGGCCGAAATTCGGCTGCGGCATCGCAGCCTGTGGCGCCTGCACGGTGCATGTCGACGGCCAGCCGGTCCGCTCCTGCTCGCTGCCGGTCGGCCAGGCGACAGGCGCCATCACCACGATCGAAGGCATCGGTGCGCCCGGCAAGCTGCATCCGGTGCAGCAGGCATGGCTGGAAGAGCAGGTCGCGCAATGCGGCTATTGCCAGGCCGGCCAGATCATGAGCGCGGTGGCGTTGCTCGACGAAGTCGCCGATCCGACGGACGCCGACATCGACAACGCCATGGGCGGCAATCTGTGCCGGTGCGGCACCTATCCGAAGATCCGCGCCGCCATCAAGAAGGCGGCCGTCCTCAAGACGGCGGGGCTCTGATCATGGCCAGTGTCGGAAAGATCGCGCGGCGCAGCTTTCTCATCGGCGCGGCCGCCATCGCCGGTGGTGTCGCCGTCGGCTATTACTACTACCGGAAGCCCTATCCGAACCCGCTGCAGGGCGATCTCGCCGCTGGTGAGGCGACCTTCAACCCCTATGTGAAAATCGGCGCCGACAACACCATTACCATCGTCGCGCCGCGCGCCGAGATGGGACAGGGCATCTCGACGACGCTTGCCGTCATGGTCGCCGAAGAGCTCGATGTCGGTCTCGACCAGGTCAAGGTCGAACACGGCCCGGCCTCCTACGCCTATTACAATGCGGCGATCCTGGAAGAGGGCGGCCCGTTCGCTTTCTTCGACGAGAGCATGACCGCCCAGGCGGTGCGTTCTGGTCTCGGCGTGGTCGGCAAATTCCTGGCCCTGCAAGGCACCGGCGGCTCGGCCTCGACCCGAGACGGCTTCGTCAAGATGAGGCAGGCGGGTGCGGCCGCGCGGCAGATGCTGATCGCGGCGGCGGCGCAGAAGCTTGGCGTCGCTGCTGCCGATCTGGAAACGGCCAACGGTTCAATCCTGCACAAGGCCTCCGGCAAGTCGTTGACCTATGGCGAAGTGGCGGCAAACGCTGCCGCGATGGCGCCGCCGGCCGAAGTCCCGCTCAAGGACAAAGCCGACTGGAAGCTTCTGGGCAAGCCGCAAAAGCGGATCGACATGCTTGCCAAGGTCACCGGCGCGCCGATCTTCGGCATCGACGTCAGCCTGCCGGACATGGTCTATGGCACGGTGAAGATGAGCCCGCGCTTTTGGTCGAAGCCGGTCAGCGCTGACCTCGCCAAGGCGGAAAAGGTGCCCGGCGTGATCAAGATCGTGCCGCTCGAAACCAACTATGGCCACGGCTTCGGCATCATTGCTGAAAACACCTGGGCGGCGTTCAAGGCGGCGGAAGCGATCGATGCCCAATGGGCCGATGCCGAATATCCGCCGGACAGCGCAGCGATTGCCGGGGTGCTGAAGCAGGCGCTTGGGGCCGAGGGCTCGGCGATGCGCGACAATGGTGATGTCGCCAAGGCCTTTGCCGGCGCACCGCCCGAAAAAATCATCGAGGCCGACTATGCCGTGCCCTATCTGGCGCATGCAACGATGGAGCCGATGAATGCGACGGCGCGGCTGAAAGACGGCGTGCTCGACATCTGGTGCGGCAACCAGGCGCCGACCCTGGTGCGCCAGCTCTGCGCCAATGTCCTCGGCATCGAGCAGGACAAGGTAACGGTCCACACCACGTTCATGGGTGGCGGCTTCGGCCGCCGAGTCGAGATGGACTATGCGCTGTGCGCGGCGCTGATGGCGAAAGCGGCCGAGGGACGGCCGGTCAAGGTGACGTGGACGCGCGAAGAAGACATGCGCCACGACGCCTACCGGCCGGCGGCTGTCGGCAAGTTCCGGGCGCGGCTCGGCGATGACGGCCTGCCGGTCGCCGTCGACATGACAATCGCCTCGCCATCGGTGATCGCCGGCACCTTGCGCCGGCTGTTCCCTTCGATATCGCCAATCGGACCCGACAAGACCATCGTCGACGGTGCCTACGACCAGCCCTACACCATCCCGAATTACCGGGTGAGCGCCATTGCCGCCCCGGTCACCATCCCTGTCGGCTCATGGCGCTCTGTTGGCAGTTCGATCAACGGCTTCTTCCACGAAGGATTTCTGGACGAAATCGCGGTGGCCGGAAAGACCGACCCGGTCGCGTTGCGCAAGACATTGATGGCCGCCTATCCGGCGGCGGTTGCGGTGGTCGAGAAGGTCGCCGCGATGGCGAAGTGGGATGAGGCGCTGCCGCCCGGCAAGGCCAAAGGCATGGCCTTCTCCCTGTCCTTCGGCAGTTGGGTCGGCGAGATCGTCCAGGTCGCCGACACGCCCGCCGGCATCCGCGTCGAGAAGATGTGGATCGCTGCCGACGTCGGTACCGCGCTCGACCCAGGCATCATCGAGGCGCAGCTTATCTCGGCCGCCATTTACGGGCTGTCGGCGGCCATGGGTCAGGAAATCACCTTCGCCGACGGCATGGTCGAACAGTCGAATTTTCACGACTTCGATGCCATGCGCATTTTTCAGTGCCCGGCCTTCGAAGTCGCGATATTGGAGAACTTCCACAAGATGGGCGGCGTCGGCGAGATCGGCACACCGCCGGCGGCGCCGGCACTGGCCAACGCCATTTTCGCGCTTACCGGCAAACGCATCCGGACGCTGCCGCTGTCGAAGGCAGTGGCCTTCGCATGAAAAAGCTCCTCATCATCCTGACGTCTGTTGCCACCCTGTTGTCAGCGGCGCTCTTCGCAACCGCACAAGAAAGCCAGACACCGGCGCCGATGGCGGTCGACACCGCGAAAGGCTTGCCCGAATGGGACAAGATCTACGCCGTGTTCTCGCATCCGCGCTGTGCCGACTGTCATGTCGCCGACGACCGGCCGCGCTGGTCCGGCGCTCATTATGGCGGCACGCGCGTTCATGCCTTCAACGTCCAGCGTGGCGCCGACGGCTCCGGCTTCGGCAATCCGGGCCTGCGCTGCACCACATGTCATTTCGCCAGCAATTCCAGTGCATTGCACGGACCGCCCGGTGCCGAGAATTGGCATCTGGCGCCCGCCGAGATGGTCTGGTTTGGCAAATCCTCGGCGGAAATCTGCGCCCAGATCAAGGATGGCAACCGCAATGGCGACCGCAGCCTGGAGGATGTTGCGCTGCATGTGCGCGACGACAAACTCGTCGCCTGGGGCTGGGCGCCAGGTGCCGGTCGTGAGCCGGCGCCCGGCTCGGCCGAAGCGACCTATCAAGCAATCGAGAACTGGATGGCGGCAGGCGCGCCGTGTCCCCTGACGCAATGATCGCGCAACTTTTGTGACTATATTGCGCTGCAACTTTGATGTAGAAGCCCGGGTCGCCGATCACGGCAAATTGAACACGGCCCAGCGCGCACCCATATCGGCGACGCGCCCCGAGTTGGAAGACACGGAAGCTCTCGAGACGACGGCCCCCTGTTAGAAAACGACTTGGCCGAACCCCGCAGTGGAAAAACAATGATGCCGAAAATCAGGTTTCACAAGCTTGCCGCTATAGTCGTGCTCATCGGTTTTGCCGCCTGGATGGGAACAGGCGCGTTCTCGTCGGTCGGCAGCGCCGCTGTCGAAGGCCCGGCCAAGGCGGGCGATCAGGCGAAGCCAGGCGAGCAGGCCATGGCGCCGGATGCAGCCAAGCCTGGAGCCGCCGAGGCGGAGGCCAAGGCGCCGCTGCGCACAGTTGCGGTGGTGACGCCGCCGCGCAAGACCTATTCCCGCGCCATCCGCATTTCCGGGCTGACCGAGGCTGACAAGCGGGCGGTGCTGGGGACGCGCGTTGCCGGTGTCATCGACAAGTTGCCAGTCAAGCAGGGCCAGCACGTCAAGACTGGCGATCTGGTGCTGATGCTGGCGGCGGAAGAAAAGATCTCGATGGTCGACAACGCCAAGCAATTGGTTGTGCAGCGCCAGGCCGAGTTGGACGCAGCTCTGAGACTGATGAAGTCAGGCAATTTGCCGAAGCTGCAGCTCGACACCGCGCGCTCGAACCTGACCTCCGCGCAGTCGCTGCTGGAAACGGCACAGGCCCTACTCGAGCGCAATGAGGTGAGGGCGCCTTTCGACGGCGTTATCGACCGGGTGCCGGTGGAACTTGGCAGCTCCATCATGGAGGGCGGCGAGGTGGCGACCATCCTCAAGCTCGATCCGGTGATTGCGCGCGGCGAAATCAGCGAACGCGACCTTGGCTACCTCAAGCTCGGCGACAAGGCCGCTGTCCGGCTGGTCAGTGGCCAGACCGTTGAAGGCACCGTGCGCTACATCAGCCGCGACGCTTCGTCGGCAACGCGCACCTTCCGCATCGAGATTGCCGTTCCCAATGCCGACGGCGCGGTGCCGGCCGGCATGACGGCCGAGATTTCGCTCAGCGCGCAGCCGACCGACGCCGTCATGCTGCCGCGCTCGGTAGTGACGCTCGGCGACAAGGGCGACCTCGGCATCCGCGCCGTCGACAAGGACAACAAGGTGGTGTTCTTCCCGATCGACCTGGTCGATGATTCACCTAGAGGCCTCGTGCTTGGCGGCATTCCCGCCGATGCCCGCGTCATCGTCGCCGGCCAGGAGTTGGTCAAAGAAGGCGATGTCGTCAAGCCGGTCGAGGCCGACCAGGCGACCATCCAGAAACTGTTGGGCGAAGCGACAACGCAGTAGCGCCGGGATTGGCCCGGGCGGGGACAACCGGCTGCAATGCGGCTCCTGAAATCTTGAGAACAGGCGTTAGCCATGGATATCGTCAAACTCGCGATCAACAATGCCCGGCTGACCATTTCGGTCCTGGTGTTCCTGCTGCTGGCGGGCTGGGTTGCCTATGAGTCGACGCCGAAGGAAGCGGAACCCGACGTTCCGATTCCGATGATGTATGTCAGCCTGATCTATCAGGGCATTTCGCCGGAGGATTCCGAGCGCCTTCTGCTGCGGCCGATGGAAAGCAAGCTGAAGAGCCTGAAGGGCCTCAAGGAAATGCGCTCGGCCGCCTTCCAGGGCGGCGGCTATGTGCTGGTCGAGTTCCAGCCGCAGACCAATCTGGCGACCGCGCTGCAGGACACGCGCTCCAAGGTGCAAGACGGCAAGGCCGACCTGCCGCAGGCCGCCGAAGAGCCTGTCGTCACTGAGGTCAACATTTCCGAATTCCCGGTGCTGGTGGTGACGTTGTCGGGCGAATTGCCCGAGCGCGTGCTGACGGCCGCCGCGCGCGAATTGCGCGACCGCATCGAGGAAGTGCCGGGCGTTCTCGAAGGCTCTCTGCAAGGTTCGCGCGACGACCTCGTCGAAGTCGTCATCGATCCGATGAAGCTGTCGTCCTACGGCCTGCAGCTCGACCAGCTGATCGGCGCGGTCGGCGCCTCCAACAGCCTGGTCGCCGCCGGCAACATCGAAGGCTCGGAAGGCAAATACGCGGTCAAGGTGCCGTCGCTGATCGAGACGCCCGAGGATGTGGCGTCCCTGCCGGTGGTCGCCGGACCCAATGCCGTCGTACAGGCCAAGGACATCGCCACGGTGCGTTCGACCTTCGCTGACGCCCAGACGATCACCCGCCTCAACGGCAAGCCGGCCATCGCCATCGAAGTCAAGAAGCGCATCGGCGCCAATCTGATCGACACGCTGGCCAAGGTGCGGGAAGTGTCCGACGCCTACGTCAAGACCATGCCGGAAGGCATGAATATCACCTACACGCAGGATAAGTCGGTCTTCGTCAACCAGTTGCTCGGCGACCTGCAGAACCATGTGATGATCGCTGTCATCCTGGTGTTCATCGTCATCCTCTATGCGCTGTCGGGTCGTGCCTCGCTGCTGATCGGGCTTGCCATTCCGTCATCCTTCCTGATCGGCATCCTGCTGCTCGCGATGATGGGCTACACGATCAACATGATCGTGCTGTTCAGCCTCATCCTGGCGGTCGGCATGCTGGTCGACGACGCCATCATCGTCACCGAATTCGCCGAACGGCGCATGGGTGAAGGCATGCCGAAGGCGGAAGCCTTCGCGCTCGCCGCCAAGCGCATGGCCGGTCCGGTCATCGCCGCGACGATGACGCGCATCGCGGCGTTTTCGCCGCTGCTGTTCTGGCCCGGCATCATCGGCGACTTCATGAAATACATGCCGATCACGCTGATCGTGACGCTGTCGGCCTCGATGCTCTACGCGCTGGTGTTCGCGCCGACGCTTGGCGCGATCTTCGCCAAGGCGCCGGAGCATCACGAGGGCGACAATCGCGACGGCTGGTACATGGCGCTGGTCAAGCAAGCGGTGCGCTTCCCCATCACCGTGCTGGTGCTCACCGCCTTGCTTTTGACCGGCGTCGGCTTCGCCTATTCGAAATATGGCGCCGGTGTCGAGTTCTTCCCCAGCGTCGAACCCGATTACGGCCTGCTCTACGTGCATGCTCGCGGCAATCTTTCGCTGGCCGAAATGGATACGGCAACCAAGATCGCCGAAAACCGGCTGCTCGGCTGGCCCGGCGTGAAATCGGTCTATACCCGTGTCGGCAAGACGCAGGGCGGCGGCCAGGACGTGCCCGAAGATGTCGTCGGCGTCATCCAGTATGAGTTCATCGACTGGCGCGAGCGCAAATCGGCGAACCAGATCCTGGACGAGTTGCGCGCCGTCATGGCCGGCATTCCCGGCGTTGATGTCGAGGTGCGGGTCCCGGAAGCCGGTCCGCCCACCGGCAAGGCGATCCAGCTGCGGCTTTCCGCCATCGACCCCAAGGGGCTCGACGACCAGGCCCGCGCCGTTGCGGCGCGCATCGCCAAGGTGCCCGGCGTCATCGACATTTCCGACGGTCTGCCGCCGCCCGGCGTCGACTGGGCGCTCGAGGTCGACCGCGCCAAGGCGGCGCAGTACGGCATCAGCCCGACCTCGGTCGGCACCGTGGTGCAATTGGTGACCAACGGCCTGAAGCTGTCGGAATACCGGCCGGCCGGCGCCGACGACGCCGTCGACATCAGGCTGCGTCTGCCAGAGGACCGGCGCACGCTGTCGACGCTCGACGAGCTCAGGGTGCAGACCTCGCAAGGTTCGGTGCCGATCTCGAACTTCGTCGTTCGCAAGCCGGAGCCGACGGTCGGCATCCTCAACCGCATCGACGGCGCCCGCACCGTGGTGGTGCAGGCCAACGTCGCCGCCGGCACGCAGGTTGCAGCGGTGCAGGCGGAGGTGGCCAAGGCGGTCACCGACATGAAGCTCGACAGCGGCATACGCTGGAAGCTCGCCGGCTCGAACGAGGACAGCGCCGAAGCCAGCGCCTTCCTTGGCAAGGCCTTTGGCGCGGCGATCTTCCTGATCTTCCTGGTGCTCTTGATGCAGTTCAACAAGTTCACCAGCGTGCTTCTGGTGCTGTCCTGCGTGGTCATGGCGACGATCGGCGTGTTCCTGGGCCTGCTTCTGACAGGCGAGGCGTTCGGCATCGTCATGTCGGGCATCGGCGTCATCGCGCTGGCCGGCGTGGTGGTGAACAACAACATCGTTTTGATCGACACCTATGACCGGCTGCGTGAGGAAGGCTGGGACAAGATGGAGGCGGTGCTGCAGACCTGCCGCGAGCGCGCCCGCCCGGTCGTGCTGACGGCGGTGTCGGCCATTCTCGGCGTGCTGCCGATCGCCTTCGGTCTTGGGCTCGAAATCTTCCATCACGAGACGACGATCAATGCGCCGTCGACGCAATGGTGGATTTCGCTGTCTTCGGCGATCGTCTTCGGCCTGTCCTTTGCCACGTTGCTGACGCTGGTGGTGACGCCGTCCATGCTGATGATCTTCACGCGCAGCAAGAACAGCCGTTTCTATGCGTTCTTCCGCAGGATATCGGGCCGCGACAAGAAGCCCGGCGCGCCCGAGGGGCCGAGACCGGGTCCGCTCGACGAACCGGCAATCGCCTTCCCGAAAGCCGCCGAATAGGCCAGCTTCGATCAGTCAGACAAAAGACCGTCCGGAACAACCGGGCGGTCTTTTGCATTGTCCCCTCATATCCGCATTTCGCGGCGAGGGATTTTTTATGACCGTCAGCACCATCCTCATCATTGTTTTGATCCTGATCCTGATCGGCGCCGTGCCGGCATGGCCGCACTCGCGCTCCTGGGGTTATGGCCCCTCGGGCATCGCCGGCATCGTCCTGGTGGTGCTGCTGATTCTGGTGCTGATGGGCAGGGTTTGATTGGAGGCATCACGGTAGCGGGTCTCTATGGAGCTAAGCCGGAGGCAGCATGGTTCTCTGCAGACGAGAAGCACGCGCTGCGCCCCCTTGGCCGGGTAGCTCCCTTGCGTATAGGCTGCCCACAGGGCAACTATCGAGGAGCCATCGAGGTGAACGCAGACGTCGCCAGCCCGCCAAGGCCGCTTGCCGAGATCGCCAGCTATCACGCCCATATCTACTATGACGGGCAGGCCGAGCGGCAGCATGCAGAATGGCTGCGCCTGCGCATCGGCGAACGTTTCCGCGTGCGCCTCGGCAATTGGCGCGACGAGCCGGTCGGCCCTCACGAGCAGGCCATGTACCAGGTCTCCTTCGCCACCGAGATTTTCGCTACCCTGGTTCCATGGCTGATGCTGAACCATGGCGGCTTAAGCATCCTCATCCACCCCAACACCACCAATCCCAAGCGCGACCATCTGGTCGACCCGATCTGGATCGGTCGCCCGCTGGGGGTCCATGGCGAGGTGCTGGGTGAGGAGGACGAGGCCGAAGAGGCGCTGGAGGTGAATACGGAGCCGACGCTGGGGGCTTAGGGATAGGCAGCATTCGGCGTGGAACGGCTCGGCCTCGGACTGCATTCGCCGAGAGGCTGAACGGCCTTGGCTGCGACGGCACCGGTTCCGCGCTGAACCGCGACTGAGAGGCCATAGGCCCCAACAGATTCCAGAGGGGTGGAAAATTTCGATCCATCACTCACTTGAATGAACCATTTGTCGCCTACTCCCCATACATTGAGAGAACCGGGGCGATAAATGTGTTGCAGGAAGCTAGGGGGCTGCGCGGTGAATCTGAGCGAAGACGAAGCGCGGCTTGCTGAACGCTATCGCCTTCTTTGCAGCCAGAGCGATGCGTCTTCAGGTTATAACATGGTCGCCCTGATCGCCCTGCTTGCAGGCGGCGTGTTTATCGTCACCGCGCTATTCTTTGGTGGCGGAGAGGAAGGCGACCCTCTCTTCATACTCGGTGTCGGCTTATGCTGTCTTATTGGTGGCGGCGGCCTTTGGTTCCATAGGCGCCAGGCCGAGAAGCGCCGCTGGAAGGAAATCAAGTCGATCATTCACAGCTTTCGCAGTCGCGGGCTTGGCGTCCAGTTGAACGGCCAAGTGCATCGCCTGTTCGGATAGCAATGCAGCAGCGCGGTTGCAGAGGATCTGGGCCACGCAACGCTGCGGTATCTTAAGGCTGAATGAGCACGGCTGTAGCTACTGCGCCGTGTTATGTGCCTTGAACGCCGCGCGAAGGCTTAGCGCCTCTGGGCTGGTACTGCCCAGCTTGGTGTCCCCGTTCTGCGATCCCCACGCATAGGCAAAGTCAAACACGGGATTGGGTGAGTAAACGGCCCAGCGCGCGAATATCTGGTTCGCCTGGTCCGGTGTCGGTAGCTCATAAACGTCCATGGACGCGCCGGTATAGGTCTTCCATTTGCCGCCGCCGAAGGCTTGGAACACAGGCACAATTCTGTCGATCGGGATGCCGGCAGCAACGGCCGCCTCGACCGTCCGGTCGATGAAATCCAAATCGAAAGCTTTGCCGCGTACGGGATATGGATCAAGACCGAAGAAATCGATCCCGGTGTTGGCCGGATTAAACGTGTTCATAAAACCGGGGGCTTCGAAAGACCCCATGTCCATAAGGGTGATAAACGTCACCGCTCCTGGGACATTGGCCTTTATCCACTCGGCTTCGGCCTTGAGCGCCGCCGGGCTGACTGCCGGAGGATGATACTTGCCGGTGATATCCGGCTCATCACAGAGGCGAAAACCAAACAGCCTCGGGTTGCCGATAAAGGGCTTGACCTTCGCGATAAAGCGCGGCGTCACTCCGCCGGATTCGTCCAGCCATATCAGTCCCTTCATTCCCGCAGGCAGGGCATTGAGCTGCTCGACATATTGTACGTCAGCGAGGTTGAAGCCTGCGGTCACGATTGCAGGTCCTGAGCCGCCGGAGGTGTAATGAAGGGTCTTGTCGTGCTCTTCAGCGGACAGGGTGGATTGGCCGTAAATCAATATGATGAGCAATGCCGATACGCACAGCTTGCTCATGCGTGTGAGCGTTGGTGGCAGCGTTGTTGGCATGGCACGTGCCTATTTTCTGGTCCGCGCGGGTGGGGACGCCGAGGAATGCCTGCAGGTTGAGCTCAGCGGCAGGCCTAATTCATCCAGCAATTCGTCCCGCATCGTTCGCCTTATAGTCTGTGTGAACGAACCCGGCTTCATCTGTTCGGCCGATGGCTCAACTTCGGGCGACTCCTGCCCTTCCAAGACAAAGTCTGTGCTGGCCATCTGGCTTCGCCTCTCATGGGCGCAGGCGATGAATGGCACGACAAACAGATCGGCGCGCAGAGCAGGTCATGTACACCTTCGCGACCGGGACTGCAGTACGGGTCAAGCCGTTGGCGCTGCGCTGCGCCGCTCGAGCGCGGTCTTGCGGATGATTTCCGCGATCTCCGGGCTGCTGCTGCACAGCATCTGGAAATCCACCGCGTGCAGCGACAGGAGTGAGACCGCCGTTGCGGCGCTGACGGTCGCCACACGCGGTTCGCCGCTGATCAGCGCCATCTCGCCGAAGAAGGCGCCAGGGCCAAGCTCCACCGGCTTCGGCGTCGCGACGGTGACGCGCCCCTCCACGACGAAGAACATCCGGTCGCCGGGCTCGCCAACGCGGCAGATCACAGCGCCCGCCGGCACCGTGCGAGGTCTTAACGCGGCCACGATCTCGACCAGCACGGCCGGGCCGAGCTTCTGAAACAACGGCACGCCTGCAACCAATTGCCAATTGCGGACGAATTCCCCGCGACGAACTTCCTGATAGAAGCCCGTGGCAAGAATGCCGGCCCAGAGCGCGAAGATGCCGATGCCGCTCATCATGACCGCCCCGGCCAGGACGCGGCCGGCGAAGCTTTGCGGAATGGCGTCGCCATAGCCGGTCGTGGACAGCGTGACCACCGCCCACCACATGGACTGGGGGATGCTGCCGAACTTTTCCGGCTGGATGTCGCGCTCGATGACATAGCCCGCGAGCGCGACACCGAACAGAACGACGCCGAACAGCGTGGTGACACCGATCAGGTTGCGCGCTTCGTTGGCCAGCACCCTGCCCAGCACCGGGAAGAAGGTCGAGTCGCGCAGCGGCTTCAGCAGCCAGACAGCACAGTAGAGGCTCCAGTCGGGCGTGCCGATGAGCAGAAATGCGGCGAGTGGAACCATGACCGCGAGCACATCGATGGCGATTGCCGGCGTCCTGTCCCGAAGGTCTCCCGCCCGGCGCTTGAGCAGCGTCGCGGCCATTTGCAGGAGATAGGCGCCCCAAATGACTGCGAGCAGGGCAACCAGAGCCAGTCTGGTTCGTCCGGAAATATTTGGTGACGTGAGCGCAGCCACCGCCAGGAGCCCGGGCGCAGCCAGTGCCGCGTTCAGCGGCGCGTAAATTCTCAGGAAAGGCAGTACCGACATTCTATTCCCACAAGCGCCCACTACCCTGCAGAATAGGATGGCTTCAAGGCAAGCGCAAAGGTGCTTGCTGCCGCCGCGATGTGCATCACCAACGCTGTGATAAAATCCACGCCGGAACCGTGCTAGGATGCGTGGCGCACGCGACTTGGCGTGCTTCAAATTGGCCAGGAACGATTGTCATGCTCAATCCGATTTCCATCATGGCCGACCGGCTCGGCGACCATCTGTCGGAACTCTATCTCCAGTATTTCTCGCATCGCAATCCCGAGTATGCGGCCTACATAGGAGGGGCGGCCCGCCTTGTCCTGGAGCGTATCGGCAATTCGAACGCGCTTTATCACAACATCGAGCACACGCTGATGGTTACGCTCGCCGGCCAGCAGATCATCCGCGGCCGGCTGCTTTCGGAGTCCCTGACCCCCGATGACTGGCTGCACTATACCTGCGCGCTGCTTGTCCACGACATTGGCATGGTGCACGGCATATGCCCGGGCGACAGCGACGACAGCTTCGTCATCAACGAGGCCGGCGAGCGCCATACGCCACCACGCGGCGCCTCCGACGCGGTGCTTGCGCCCTATCATATCGAGCGCGCCAAGATCTATGCGCGCCAACGCTTTGGGTCCTCGAAGTTCGTCGATGAGGAGCGCATTGTCGCGGCCATCGAGATGACGCGCTTTCCGGTACCGGACGATCCGGCCTACCAGGCTACCGACACCGAGCCGGCGCTGGTCAGGGCCGCGGATCTGATCGGCCAGCTCGCTGATCCCTTCTACCACCGCAAGCTGCCGGCGCTGTTTGCCGAGTTCTCCGAGACCGGGATGGTGGAAAAGCTCGGCTGCAAGACCGCCGCCGATCTCGGCGCCATCTTCAGCGATTTCTTCACGCTGAAGGTCGAGCCCTATATTGGCGACGCGATCCGCTATCTGGAGCTGACGACCGAAGGCAAGCAGTGGGTCGCCAACCTGCACAGCAACCTCTTCCAGTCCGGGCACCGCCCGGCCAGGATCGGCCCGTTCCCCGGCGTGTTGCAGCCGGCGAGCCTTTCGGTGGTGACTTAAGAAGTCCGCCGAGCACGCGTGGGGCTCCCGGCACAAAGTGCCGGGAGCGGTATCGTCACTTCACGAGTGCGGCTTTTTCAATCACCGCGGCGACTTCCTTGGCGTGGACGACGAGGGAGGCATGGCTGCCGGCGACCTCCGTCGTCTGGGCCTTCATCCTGCCGGCGAAGATCTTCTGGACCTCGGGTGCGATGACCTTGTCCTTCGTGCTGATCACATAGAACGTCGGCTTGTCGTGCCAGGCTGCCGTGTCGACCGGAGCCTCGAACGCTGTGTGGTTCAACGGGAGCTGATGGTTTGCCAGGGATTCGGCGATCTCCTTGGGAAGGTCAGCCGCGACAGCCGAAGGAAACACTTTTGGATCGATGTAGAGGTTGCCCTT
Source organism: Mesorhizobium sp. CNPSo 4688 (assembly GCF_057784295.1). Classification (NCBI taxonomy): domain Bacteria; kingdom Pseudomonadati; phylum Pseudomonadota; class Alphaproteobacteria; order Hyphomicrobiales; family Phyllobacteriaceae; genus Mesorhizobium; species Mesorhizobium sp. CNPSo 4688. Next base: position 1,388 of record NZ_JBWLUY010000002.1, on the reverse strand, counting down.
TTCGTCGGGATGAATAGCCGCGCCGCCTTCGGTTGCCGGACCGCTCTTGGCCAGGCTCGCCAGAGATTCTCCCACGTCGGGCGCGAATGCGGAGACGTAGACGAGCGCCGAGACCTTTGGATCGTCACCTGCCTGCGTGATGACCACACCGCCCCAGGAGTGGCCAACGAGAACGGTCTTGCCGTTCTGTTTCGCCAGCGCCTGTTTGGTGGCATCGACGTCCGCTGCGAGCGAGGTGAGCGGGTTTTCGACCAGCGTTACGTTGTAGCCCTTCTTCGTGAGGATATCGGCAACCGGCTGCCAACTCGTCTGGTCGATGAAAGCGCCATGGACGAGCACGATATTGTGCGCCGCCCCCTTGGGCAGTTGAGCTGATTGGGCGGGGGCGGCAAACGTTGCTCCGGCCATGAGGACAGCGGCGACTGAGAGTAGAAGATTTCGCATTCATTGCTCCTGTTGGGATGACGGACGACGGGGGGTCCGGGGAGGGCAGGCGTGTCGGCAAAAGTCTTGGGTTTTCCCATCCGCCGTTTGCGTGATGGTTTGCCGCGCGACCCGTTGGCTCGACCTGCGACCAAGTAGTACGGGGAGCATTTGGACGTTAGGCCTCAATCGTCCGAATATTGTGTCTGACCGTCCGTCGTATTAGCATCGGGAGGATGGACATCCTCGCCCAAGTGCTGGATCGCGTTCGCCTCGGTGGAACCCTGCTGTTCCACTTCGAGCTCGGCCATCCATGGAACCTGGCATTGCCGGCGCGCCCCTACGCCCTGTTCCATTATCTCAGCCGGGGCTCGGCGACCCTCGCGCTCGACCAGGGACAGGAACTCCACATGGCCGAGGGCGACTTTGTCGTCATCACACGCGGCGAGCCTCACGTGATTTATTCCGATCGCCGGTCGACGCCGCTATTGATTGTGGACCTCGATCGACCGGCCGGACGTCTTGGCGTCGTTCGTCATGGCGGCAACGGAGAGCCGGTCTCGACGATGATCTGTGGCAATTTCACTGTGGAGCGGCCCTCGCGCGGCAGCGTGCTGGAACTGCTTCCGCCCCTGCTTCTGCTCAGGCCGACGGAAGACGGCGGATGGCTCGAGGCGATCCTGCAACGCATGGTGAGCGAGTCGGCGCTGGCGCGCCCCGGCCAGGACGTCGCCCTCTCACGACTGACGGAAGTGCTCTTCGTCGAAGTGCTGCGAAGCTGGATCAAGTCTCTCGATTCTGGAGAAGGCGGGTGGCTGGGGGCTATGGCGGACCCGCATATAGGACCCGCACTTCAGCTGATCCACGAACGGCCGGATCAACCCTGGACCCTTGGCGAACTGGGGCAGCGCGTGGGGCTCGGCCGCTCGGCGTTTTCAGCTCGCTTCACCAAGCTCGTCGGCCTG